>JANMBZ010000109.1:0-137459 GCA_031360765.1 Chitinophagaceae bacterium | reverse complement strand
GGCCAACTAATTCATGGTTTAAAACGGTGAGTTCTTCGTTGGTACTTTGTAATTCTTCTTTGCTGGTTTCCAGTTCTTCGTTAAGGCTTTGCAATTCTTCGCTGCCGCTCAGCAGTTCCTCATTGGCACTTTGCAGCTCTTCGTTGCTTGCTTCCTGCTCTTCGGTAATGCTCCGCATATCTTCACGGGCCTGCACCAGTTCCTGTTCTAACAGTTGTATGCGAATATCTTTTTCGTCTTGTTTTACTTTTGCCGAAGCTTTTCTTTTGCTCACTGTTACCAATCCGGCAGCGTCGGTTAAATTACGGTCATGAAAGAGTACGAGGAAATAAGGTTCCAGCATATTTGGCAGTGGAACAGCTTCTATAGAAATATTGCGCAGGTTACCATTTACACTCAGTGGTATATTTTCTTTTACCACTGCTGCATTATCAGTTTTTGCCTTGTGTAAAATATTGCGCAGCTCAAAACCTAAACCGTTTTTTGCCATCATCAACAAATTATGGCTGGGTTTGCCGGGGGCCGCTTCTAAATAGTTGCCGGTATTGCCTCTAAAATGCACAATGTCCATCGCCTCGTTTACTACCACACCGGCCGGGGTGTATTTAGTGAGCATGATATCATCGGCCGTTTTTTGAAAATCGGTGCGTATGGTTTCATTTTTGGAATTTTCAACTGTACGGCTTAAAATTTGTTCGCTGCGCTGGCTGGTTACCTGCATAAACCTGCCTGGCACATCTTTACGGGTATATAGTTTATCACTTTTTCCTTCGGCAGCAAAAAGATTGGGCACACCGCCGGTTGTTTCTGATTTGCCAAGCAATAAAAACCCTTTGGGGTTTAGTGCATAATGAAAGGTGGTTAATGCCTTTTTTTGCAGGTAAGGCTCCATATAAATAAGCACATTGCGGCAACTTATACAATCCATCTTGCCAAAAGGAGGGTCTTTTAAAAAATTGTGGTGGGCAAAAACACACAGATCCCTGATGTTTTTATTTACCTGGTAACCGCCATTGTTTTTTGTAAAATACTCCTTAAGCCGTTGTGGCGATATGCTATCTAATTCCGTTTTTTCATATATGCCGGTACGGGCTTTTAAAATGGCAGGTTCGCTGAGGTCGGTGCCAAAAATCTGTATTCTTTCATGATTATCGCCTAAAAATTCATTAAAGCACATAGCAAAGGAATATACTTCCTGGCCGGTGCTGCAGCCCGCTACCCATACACGTGTTATTTCGCCGGGAACTTTATTTTTTATAATAGCCGGAAAAACAGTTTCGCATAAATTTTCAAATACTTTTTTATCGCGGAAAAAAGAAGTAACCGGTATCAGCATATCCTGGTACAACAGATCCTGTTCTGCTGTGCTTCCTCTTAAAAATTTCAGGTAGTCGGCAGGTTCTTCGTTTTTGTTTACCACCATTCTGCGGAGTATCCTGCGGCGGATGGTGGTTTGTTTGTAATAGGTAAAATCTACCCCCTTGCGAATGCGTAGCAGCGAAAGTATTTGTTTAAAAACATCTTCATCCTCTTTAGGAATATTTTGCAGTTCCTCATCACTCAGTATTGTTTTGCTGGTTACTTCCAACAGTTTTTTCGGTATCTCTTCCGGCGGCAAAATAAAATCTACCACACCTGCCTGCGCTGCACTACGTGGCATACCTTCATACTCTGCCGATGCTTCATCCTGTGCAAAAGTGATGCCTCCCTGTTCTTTAATGGCTTTTAATCCCTGTGTACCATCCGATGCAGTGCCCGATAATACCACGCCTATGGCATGCTCCTGGTGTACTTCGGCCAGCGAACTAAAGAAAAGGTCAATAGGCAGGTTGCGACCGGTTAAACTTTTTGCAGGCCTGGGGGCAAGCACTAAAATACCATCCGTAGCCACCATCATTTTATTGCTGGGTATAACATAAATGTGATCGGGCATCACTTTAATATCATCCGTTATTTCCAATACCGGTATGGGGGTAACTTTTTGCAGTATTTCGGGCAACAGGCTTTCGTGGCTGGGGTCTAAATGCTGCACCAGCACATAAGCCATACCTGAATCTTCTGGTATTGCTTTTAATAATTTTTTAAAAGCATCGAGCCCGCCGGCCGATGCACCAATACCTACCACCGGAAAAAGGTTGGTTGATTTGACTAGTGATTTATCAATAGCGGGCTGCTCATCTGCTTTTGGTATGCCGGGCTTTGTTTTCATTTAAACATTGTATTTTGGAAGTAACTTTTAACCAGTAATCTTTTACGATAGACGAAAAAAAAAATAATCAACAATCAATAAGAGAAAGAAATGTATTGAAGGTGTATTGAAGGTAGTATATATTAGCTGTTAAATAAGTTTGCGGTGGATAAACCTTTAATTATATAATCTCTCAAAAGTTTATAAAATTATCAATCCCGATAGTTTAAAATAATATCGGCTTAAGTGGTTAACCAAAAATTTACACTGAATGTATTGGTAATAACAGATTTTTGATAATTAAAACCTGCACTACCATGAAAAAAGTGGATATAAACAAACAACAGTCTTCAGGGGTTTCGGTTGAAAGAAATATTGAAACCATTGTTAAACTCGAAAAAGAAGCGCTTAAAAACCTTTCGGCTGTTGAACATATTGCCGAAAAGGTAACCACATTTGCAGGCAGCAGCGGGTTTATAGTACTTCACATTATATGGTTTTCAACATGGATTTTACTAAACGGAAATGTAATTAAAGGCTTTACCGCTTTTGATCCTTTTCCTTTTAGTTTTCTTACGCTGGTGGTTTCGCTGGAAGCTATTTTTCTTACGCTTTTGGTATTGATGACACAAAACCGAATGACAAAGGAAGCAGATAAGCAGGCAAAGCTTGATCTGCAGATTAATATGCTGGATGAGCAGGAGACAACGCTGATATTAAAAATGGTACAAAAAATTTCAACTCACTTGGGATTGGAAGAAGAAACAGATGATTGTGTTAAAGAGCTAACTGAACATACCGATATTGACCAGCTTGCAAAGTCGATAGATAAAAAAAGGCCCTGAAACCTGGCGGCTTCAAGGCTTATTTAGATTGTTTGAAAACTTTATTAATAATTACTTTTAAAATAAAGTTGTATTTATATTTTATGGAACTTTTACAATCTCGCTGTAAGTAACATTACCGTAAGCATCAAACTGCTTTAAGCGGTAATAAGATACTTTACCATTTCTCACTCTTGCTGCATCTTCTTTAAATGCATATTTTTTTCCGGTGCCTTCAGTTGCAAAACCATCCAAAACCAGGGCAATGGTTTTAAAATCGGTTGCGTTGCTTGATCTTTCTACTTCAAAATAGCCATTTGCGGTTTCAGAACTTGTACTCCAGTCTAATATTACCGATTTGGTTGTAATGGTAACTATTATAGATTGATATACAACACTTGTTGCAGGTACAGGCGTTTCGCCAGTTACTTTGGTAAAAGCAGATACTGATAAGGCAGAGAACAAACTTACAAGAATAACTAAAGTTGATTTTTTTGCAATCGAAGTAGAAAAGTTCATTTTGATACGGTTTATTTTGATTTGGTTAAGTTTTTAGCGAAAACCGCAGATTAACAAGATGGTAATTTTACGGTGTTTCGTGTTAAAAACGCAAATGGGGGAGTTATTATTGTACAAGGGGTAGTTTTTTTTCTACTTTATTTATCTCCGAGGATATAATTTGGGGAATTAAGGATTTAAGTAGCTGATAAACAGTACTTTGCCAGAAAAAAAAATTTCTAAGATTTATAATTATTTTTTAACAAAAAAGATTTTTGGAGCGTAAAATATCCATTACTCCCACCCATTTGCCAGCACATCGGCAATGTGCATGGTTTTTAAAGGCAGGTTTTTCTTTTTTATAAACCCGTCAAGCTGCATCAGGCAGCTAAGGTCGGTGGAGATGATATATTCGGCGCCGGTTGCAAGTGCATTTGTAATTTTTTGGTCGGCCATACCGGCAGAAATGGCTTCAAACTTAACCGCAAAAGTGCCGCCAAAGCCGCAGCAGGTTTCTACATCGTTCATTTCAACCAGCTCTAAACCTTTTACAAAACTTAATAAAGTACGTGGACCGGTTTTTATTTTACACTCCCGCAAGGCGGCGCAACTATCGTGGTAAGTAGCTTTGGCATTCAGCTCGGCACCATAGTTTTCAATCTTTAATACATCGGTTAAAAACTCGCTGAACTCAAAAATACGTTTGCTTAAATCCTTTACAGCATTGTGTTGCGATGAGTTTTCGAAAAGCTTGCTGTAATAATTGCGTACAAAGCCAACACAGCTTGCACTGGGTGCTACAATATAATCGGCCCCGTCAAAATCTTTAATAAATTTGCTGCATACATCCCTGCTCTCATCCCAAAAACCGGCGTTAAAAGCGGGTTGGCCGCAGCAGGTTTGGTTGGTATTGTACGATACATCGCAACATGCTTTTTCCAGCACTTTAACCATATTAAAAGCGGTTTGCGGGTAAAGCTGATCAACAAAACAGGGTATAAATAACTGAACCTTCATGGCTTATTGCTGCGTTTTTATATATTCTTTAATGGATAGCTTTTTATCTTCGGCCACATCGTACACTTTTATTTCCAACGTTTTTGGGTTTACAAAAAAGCGGTAATAGGTTTCAAACCGGTCGTTGCCATTATAACCGGCCTGCACCTGCACATCGGTTTCGCCTGCATCGGCTTTATCCATCATAAAAGCAATACCGTGTTTGTGGTTGGTTAAAGAATCTATGTATTTGTCACTCTTAATTACAAAAGGAAGTTTCATCAAGGCATTGGTAATGCTGGTTTCTAAAACCGTATCTGCAAATGTATGTATGTAGTTAGATGTAGTGTCTGCAGCCTTTGTACTTACTACTGAATCTTTAACAACCGCTGTATTTTTATCAATTGTATTATTGCAGCAGGCAAGCGTAATCATCAAAAATAAAAAAAACATTGCCTGCTTCATATCCATTATTTAAAGGTATTTACCAATGCAATCATTTTAAGGGCTGTAATGGCCGCTTCTGCACCTTTGTTGCCGTGTACACCGCCGGTACGTTCATCTATCTGCTGCTGGTTATCTACCGTTAACACTCCAAAAACTGTAGCCACTGGTAAAATCAAATTCAACTGCATTACACCATCTGTTACCGCTTTGCTTACATACTCAAAATGCGGCGTATCGCCCCTTAACACACAACCCAATGCAATAAACACACAAGGTTTATCATCTTTATATTTATGCTGCTCCCAGTATTTTTTTATGGCAAACGGCAACTCAAATGCGCCAGGTACTGTGATGCTCATGTGCTGCACTTTGTAACCGTCAAGCACTTCTTTGCAGCCTGCTTCTAATTTATCTACTGTAGCTGCATTCCATTCGGTACGTACAATTACAACACAGGCACCCGCTGGTAGCTGGATGCCTGTTGTGTTGTATAAATTTTTAGAATCTGTTGACATATCGTGAGATGTTAATTGTTAATAGTTAGCTGTTAGTGACTGATAACAACCGATAACAGATAACTAATAACCAATGACCGTTTACCTGGCAGCTCCTAAAGCACCCAGGTATTTATCAACCTCGCCTGAGCTTACCCGCTGACTTGCAAGATATTTATCTTTCAGGTTTTGAAATATTTCAATAGCCTCTTTAGTTTTATTAATCTCCTTGGCATAAACACCTGCAATAAACATTGCTTCAGATGCCATTGCTTCATCAAGATTTGATATAGAACCTGCTTTTTTGTAGTACTCCAATGCATCATCCGTTTTCTTTTGCTCAGCATAGGCAGATCCTATTAAAAGATATGCTTTGCTTTGTATTTGTGTGGCGCCGTTGGCATCAAAATCTTTTAAAAAGCTGATGGCTTTATCGTATTGCTTCAGGTTAAGGTAGCAGGCACCGATAATATATTTAGCCCTGTTGCCCGATTTGGTACCACCATAACTGCTGGCAACTTTTAATAAACCGGTTACGCCGGCGGCTTTATCGCCATTAAGCACCATGTTTACCGTATCCTTGCTGTATAAAGATGAGCCGGCCATTTTACCGAATAATTTCTCCGCAGGAAAAATAAGATCGTTGGCTTTTGCCTCATTAGGTTCAGTTATCAATTTTTTGTATGCTATAAAACCTGCTAATAATGCAATAATTACAGTACCTCCAATAACTATTTTTTTATTGTATTTTGCCCAGAAACCTCTTGCTCTGTCAACTATTTCATTGCTATCGTTCTGTTCTGGTGTTACTTGCTTATCTGCCATTTAAAAAAAATTAAGAATTAAGAATTATGAATTAAGAATTATGAATTAAAAAATTGTTAGTCAACTATAAAAGGGTAATCTTCCTGCACGTAAACATCTTTCAGCAGTTCATCATCATTTGGCCAGGGGCTTTCTTCGGCAAATGTTACCGATTCATCCACTTCTGCTTTCACCCTGTCAATAATTACTTCAAACTCTTCGTCGGTAACTTTGTAATCATCTTTAAGCACTTTCATCACATGCTCAATCGGGTCTCTTTCTTTGTATTGCTCCAGTTCATCTTTGGTACGGTATTTTTGCGGATCGCTCATACTGTGGCCTTTATACCGGTATGTTTTAATTTCGAGTAAGGTTGGTCCGCCTTTTTCTCTTGCACGGTTTACCGCCCTTAATACTCCGTTGTGCACATCTTCAGGACTCATACCATCGATACTATCGCTTGGCATTTCGTACGCATCAGCCATTTTATAAATATCCAGTGTTTTACTGGTACGAGCTACAGATGTACCCATGGCATAGTGATTGTTTTCGCAGATGAACACCACCGGCAAATCCCAAAGCATAGCCATATTAAAGGTTTCGTGCAGCATACCCTGCCGTGCAGCTCCATCGCCAAAAAAACAAAGTACCACGTTATTGGTACCACGGTATTTTTCGGCAAAAGCCAAACCACCACCGGTACCAATTTGTGCACCCACAATGCCATGGCCGCCAAAGAAATTTTCTTTAACGCCAAAAAAGTGCATACTGCCGCCTTTACCTTTACTACAACCGGTTGCTTTACCATACAACTCAGCCATACAGGCTTTTGGTGTAATGCCTTTGGCAATAGCCAGTGCATGATCACGATAAGCGGTAATAAATTTATCATCGGGTGTGGTTGCAGTCATACATCCTGCGGCAACTGCCTCCTGCCCTATGTACAGGTGACAAAAACCACGTATCTTCTGCATACCATATAACTGCCCGGTTTTTTCCTCAAAGCGGCGTAAAAGCAGCATCAATTCGTACCAGTACAAGTAGGTTTCTTTAGAAAATTTTGTAGCCAATGGGTTAATTTTAGGCGGCAAAGATAAGGGAGAAATGGGAATTAAGAATTAGGAAATAGGAATTGGGTATCAGGCATTGAGAATTGGTTTCCGGCAGTCATTATTTGAGAATATTCCCCCTGGTCAAATTATGTCAATATCCTTACCTGATAAGAAGTACAGAGCCATTTTCTACAGTTTCCACGCCAAAAATATTTGTGTATTTTATCCGATAAACATAATAACCAGATTCTTGCTTTTGACCATTAAGTGTTCCATCCCAGCCTTTTCCATATTCTCGGGTTATAAAAACGGTTTGGCCATAGCGGTTAAAAACAATGAAGCTGAAATCTTTTATTGACTGAAAAATCTCAGGTTTAAAAATATCATTCTTTGTATCGCCATTGGGTGTAAAAGCATTGGGTATTCCTATGAAAATACAATTTTTACGTTGAATGGTTATTGAATCGGTTCCGGTACATGAATTGAAATCTTTTACCGTAAGATAATAGGTGCTAAAGTTGCTGATGTTTATGAAATCAGCAGTAGAACCTGTGCTCCACTGGTAATTAAAATAATTAGGTACTGAAATTTTTAAAACATTGCCATAGCAAAGCTCCTGGTTGGCGGGTAAAAAGTTTTTAGGTATGGTATCAATAGAGATGATGTTAAGCGTATCGGTTGCGGAGCAATTGTTGGCATCGGTTACAGTTACCCAAAATTTACCTGGGCTGCTAACAGTATAAGTTGACTGTGTTGAATTATCCTGCCATAGATAACTGTTGAATATTCCCGGTTTGATGGATGCTTGTGTGTTAGTACAGAGATTTCCATCAGGCCCCAGATCAGGCTTGGGCTTTGGATTAACCGTTAGCGTGGTTATAATTACAGAATCGCAGCCGAGCGATGTAAGTAAAGTGTCTTTATAAACACCGGAGTTTGTTTGGTTTGTGCCACCTGCATAATAGGTTTGTCCCTGACAGATGGTGGCATTGATGAACATAAATTTCCTATTGATAGTTAGGTTTAATGTGATCGTACTATCGCAGCCTGCAGCATTTGGAATGGTTTGCGTGTAAGTGCCGCTGGAGTTATATGTCTGAGAATTTAAAACATAGTTATTGCATACTGATGCATTAATTATGGAAAAAGTATTATTAATACAGCGGCTTAATTTAAGGAGGAAGATATCATCCGGCCCGACTGCTGTTAAGTTAACTACGCTTGCATCAGGATCCATATCTGCAGTAACTTCAAAAGAGCCAAGTGTAAAAACACTTCCACCTATATCCACAATTATAGAAGATCGCTGATCTACGCCAAAACCACCTACATTTTTGGCCCAATTAAAATTACCTTGTGTATCAAATTTTACTATAAAAACATCTGTCTGGCCAGCAGAAGTAAGATTGTTAATACCTGCACCAGGATCGAAATCAACGGTGTTATAAAAGCTTCCAGTTGCGTAAATATTGCCATCGGCGTCTAAAGTTATTGCGTCAATATCTTCCTGAAAAGATCCGCCTAAACTTTTTGCCCAAAGAAAGTTACCTGAACCATCAAGTTTGCAGAGGAATGCGTCATAATACGGAGTAGAAGTGAGCGGATAGCTTGCCGGACCAGGATCAAAATCAAGTGTTCCCTCACCAAATGCCCCGCCTACAAAAATATTACCAGCCTGGTCAACAGCAATTCCATGTGCATTCCCGTTTGCATTTGCGGTAATTACAGCAAAGTGTTTTGCCAACACAAACGCTCCATTTGTATTTAATTTTAGTATGTAAGGTGTAACTCCGGCACTAGTAATCATAAATACGCTGGGGCCTGGATCAAAGTCACACTCAAAACCAAAAATGCCCGTAATAAAAACATTCCCGTTTGCATCAACAGCAATGGAATTACATTCATCATTATAAAGTGAATTACTGCCAATTCCTTTAGCCCATAAAAAATTTGAGTTGATATCTAATTTTAAAATAAAAATATCGTGAAACCCTACAATTGGTAGTGTAAAAATAGCTGGACCGGGATCAAAATCTGAAAGATAATCATAAATACCAGATATATAAATATTGCCTGCTGGATCAAGAGCAAGATTACAACGGGTATTTGGTTCACCAGAGTGCCCAAATGTTTTGCCAAAAATAAAATTACCGGAAGCATTAAGTTTGATAAGGAAAAAAGTATTGGCAGAAGAACCGGAAACTATAGCCGGGCCTGGATCCAGATCTATATTCATAAAATAATACCCTAAAATAAATATATTACCGGATGGGTCTGTTTTTATTGATAATGGTTTGATAAGTTCTCCATCTATTTGTTTTGCCCAAATAAAACTTTTGTTTTTATCTAACTTACAAATAAAACCGGAACCATTAATTGTATTGAGCATAAATGCACCAGGGCCAGGATCGAAATCAACAGTTCCTCCATATGAGCCTGCGTAATAAACATTCCCTGAAGCATCTAAAGTTACTGAATTTCCCATTTGGAAAACAGCTCCTCCAGCCTGCGCAACCCAGTCAAAATTTACATTTTGCGCATTTAAAAAATTTAAAGAAAAGGTAAAAAATAGTATAGGGAATATTTTTTTCACCACCGAATTAATTGAGTTAGTATTTGTTTCCGGATTATGTAACAATAAAAATAACAAAAAAAATCCGTAATGCAGCAGTTGAATTTTTGTTTACCGTATCAACAATACCGCTCCGGTTTCAACAGTTTCTCTGCCAAAAATATTTGTGTATTTTATGCGATAAATATAAGAATCGGAGGGTTGAGGTTTTCCTTTGATAGTTCCATCCCATCCATTTGTATAATCATTGGTTTTAAAAATGGTTTGGCCATAGCGGTTAAATATTATAAAACTATAATCATTTATTGTTTGGCTGATAATAGGTTTAAATATATCGTTGATTGAATTACCATCGGGTGTAAAGGCATTGGGTATGCTAATAGGTATGCAATTGGCCCGTTGAATATTTATGGTATCGGTACCGGTACAGTTATTAAAATCTTTTACAGTAAGGTAAAATGTACCAATAGTATTTACATTGATAAAGCTTGCTGCAGAGCCGGTACTCCATTGGTATGTTGCATAACCGGGTACAGCAATGTTTAAATTATTACCCTGGCAAAGTTGCTGGTTTGCAGGCAAAAAATTTGCAGGGATGGTATCTATGCCAGCAATAGTAAGGGTATCGGTTCCACGGCAACCGTTTGAGCCAATAATGGTTATCCAGTATTTACCAATGCCTGTAACTATATATTCAGGCCCGGAGCTCATATCCTGCCAGAGATAATTACTGAAATTGCCGGGCTTTAAAATTAATTTTTCTCCAACACATAAATTCCTGTCGGGCCCAAGCTTTGGATCGGGCGTTGGTTTTACTGTTAGTTGGGTAGTAACAACAGAATCGCATCCAAGATTATTTTGTAAAGTATCGTAATAAGTACCTGCTTTAGTTTGATATTTACCACCAGCCAGGTAACTTTCCCCTACACATATTGCTGCATTTACATTGCTCCCACTCCTCGTAATGCGAAGATTGAGGGTAATATTCATGCTATCGCAGCCCGCTATATCGGTTATTATTCTTGTGTAAGTTCCGCTTGTTGTAAAAACTTCGTTATTTAAAGTGTATGTTCTGCAGGTATCTATGTTCAAAACCAAAACAGTTGCTGCAAACGGGCATTGTTTAATTTTATGTATAAAAATATCTTTGCTGCCTTTGGTAGTAAGATTATAAACACCCGCATTGGGATCAAAATCAACGGTTCCATCAAAAGACCCTGCTGTGTAAACATTTTTAAATCTATCTATAAAAAGGGCGTAGCCAGCTTCAAAAGCGGGGCCGCCAAATTGTTTTACCCAAACAAAATCACCGGCCGGGCTTAACTTATTTACAAATATATCCAGATTGGCAACCGAGGTAAGAATGTAAACTGCAGGGCCTGGATCAAAGTCGGTAGGCCCGTCAAAATATCCAACGGTGTAAACATAACCGGCAACATCGGTTGCAATTATATATGGCCGCTGAAAAGATGGGCCACTTGTATTTTTGGCCCAGTTAAAAATTCCGTTGGAGTCGAGTTTAACAATAAATGCATCATCTTTACCTTCAGCCGTCATGTTAAAAATCCCGGCACCGGGGTCAAAATCAGAACTACCATCAAAATACCCGGCTATAAAAATATTACTGCTATCATCAAAACATAAAGAGCTTGCCCGGTCGTATAAAGCACCTCCTATTTGTTTTACCCACAAATAATTTCCATCTTTATCTAGTTTTAAAACAAAAGCATCATCATCGCCAAAAGAATTTAACGGCGCTGTACCAAATCCAGGGTCAAAATCAACATTACCGAGAAAAAAGCCACAAATAATTATATTGCCGCCTGCATTTACTTTTACCGAATATGCTGCATCAAATGAGTCTCCACCTATCTGATTAACCCAAATAAAATTGCCGCTTGCCGCATTCATTTTAAGTAAAAAAATATCGGCATTACCTGCTGAGGTAAGTGTAAAAGCCGAAGGGCCGGGGTCAAAATCTGCCTCTCCAAAAAAATACCCGGTTACCAATAAATTGCCCTCATTGTCAAATGTTATTGAATTAAGCCGGTCGTTTCCAGAACCGCCAATCTGGTAAGCCCATACAAAATTCCCCTGTGCATCCAGCTTACTTATATAATCATCCTTATTGCCAAATGTAGTTATTTTAAAAACCGAAGGTCCGGGATCAAAATCTACCTGTCCAAAGAAAATACCTCCCGTATAAACATTGCCCGCTGCATCTACAGCTATGGTTAAGCCTGTTTGATAATTGGTACCTTCAAAATTTTTGGCCCATATAAATTTTCCGGTATTATCCATTTTGCAAACAAAAGCATCCTCATCTTCAAATGCTGTAAGGTTTGTTACCCCTGGGCCGGGGTCAAAATCAACTGTTTCAGTAAAAAATCCGGTGGTATAAATATTTCCTGCTGCATCTACAGTAATTGCCTGCACTTCATCGGCAGATATGCCGCCAATTTGTTTAACCCATTTTAAATCTGCATTTTGAGCTTTTGCATGCGGTATTAAAAAACTGGATAATAATATGTAAAAATATTTCTTCATTTTTTATACATGCGAAGTTTCTTTACAGGTATAATCGTAAAAAATAGCATTAGGGTTTAAAATTAGATGCATTTCTTTTAAATAAGGCAGAAAAAGTAGCTATAATTATGGCTATTTTACAGTCGTCCTTAAAATTCAGGTATAAAAACGAATCAAAGCAAAATTCAACTTTCAACATTTTGTATATTGCAGCTGATGTTTTATCTAAACAAATTATCCCTTACACAGTTTAAAAATTACCAGTTTTCTTCTTTTGATTTTACCCAAAGAGTAATTGGTATTTGTGGCTTTAATGGTAAAGGCAAAACAAACCTGCTGGATGCTGCTTACTATTGCTGCTTTACTAAAAGTTATTTTACAAAAATTGATAGTCTTAATATGCAATTTGGCAGTGATGGGTTTAGGATTGAAGCCCACATTATGCCAATAACGCCTCTGCCTGTAGGAAGCCAAAGTGGAATGGAGATGATAACAGAACAACACGAAGGCAGAAAAGCAGATGAAATTGTATGCATATTTAGAGGAGCAGGTAAGAAGGAAATTTTATTGAACGATGTGCAGTACACAAAACTATCAGAGCATATTGGCAAATTTCCGGCGGTGATGATTGCACCAGATGATATTAGCCTGATAACAGATGGCAGTGAAGAGCGGCGCAGGTTTATGGATACCGTGTTAAGCCAGATGGATGCAAATTATCTGCAGCAATTGGTTATTTACAACAAAGTTTTGCTGCAACGAAACAGTTTATTGAAAAGCTTTGCAGAGCAGGGAAAAACGGATTGGCAGCTGCTAGAAGTATTAGATGAACAATTGATAAAACCCGGCGAATTTATTTTTGAAAAAAGAAAAGCATTTACAGAAGCGTTAATACCGATGGTTCAAAAATTTTATCACCGCATTGCAGATAACGACGAAAGAGTAACCCTGCAATATGACAGTCGCCTGCACGACAGCAGTTTTTACGATTTGCTGAATAACTACCGGCAGAAAGATTTTTTATCTCAACGAAGCAATGCAGGTATTCATAAAGATGATATTGTTTTTCAGTTAAACGGGCAGGTTTTTAAAACAACCGGATCGCAGGGGCAGCGTAAAAGTTTACTTTTTGCTTTAAAATTAGCTGAGTTTGAATTGCTGAAAGAAAACAAAGGTTTTGCCCCGCTACTTTTGCTGGATGATGTTTTTGAGAAATTAGATGATAGCCGCATGCAGCAACTGCTGCACTATGTTTGTAATGAAAACACCGGCCAGGTTTTTATTACAGATACCCACAAAGAAAGATTGCAGCAAGCATTTGAGAAATTGAATACGGCTTACCAGATTATTGAATTGTAAATTTTGCCTTTGGCAAAAGACGTTGCCTCACATTAACATGGATTTTTTTATTTGCTTCGCAAATATTTTTTGCCACAGAGGCACAGAAGCACAGAAGTAACACAGAAAAAATACATGTTCATTTTTCTTTTCTGTGTTTCCGTGCCTCTGTGGCAAATCCAAATCTGCCGCAGGCAGAATCATAAAAAAATCCGGGCCAATCAGTTTACTGAGCTAGTCCAAGTATCTGTAGCCACAAATATTTGCGTAGTAAATAACCTATTTTTGTGCCATGGGAGAAATTTCTTTACAGGATGCCATTAACCAGTTTTTACAAAAAAGCCGACTTAAAAGCGGCATACAAGCATTACGTATTGAAGATGTGTGGGAAGAAGTAATGGGTAAAACCGTTGCAAAATACACTGATAAAATCCAGATCATTAACGCAACACTTTTTATTACCACAACCGTTGCTCCACTTAAAAATGAATTGCTTTACCAGAAAGAAAAAATTATAGAGAGGGTTAATGAAGCACTGGGAGAAAAAACAATTAAAGAAGTTGTGATAAAATAGCTTCAAGAGGAAAAGCTAGAAGGGATAAGCACATTCATTTAAAATGCTTTTTTATATCAACCTTACTGTTATTTTAAACTGCCCCTTGTAGCTTGCAGCTATTCCCTTTTTTCTTATTTATTCTCCAAACCCCTCACCGTATATCCTTCAGCCCTCAACAATGCAATCAATCCGTTTTTACCAACCAAATGCCCGGTACCAACGGCTGTAAAAACAGATTTATTTTTTATGATTTCTTTTAGTTGAGCAACCCAGTTTTTGTTACGGTTGTCTAACAAAAGATCCTGGTTTTCAGTGCTTCCAAAGTCCGGATTATTGATGATATTTTCAATTTCATCAAGCCGCTGTTCTTTATAAGCATCCAACATCTGCCCAAAATATTTTTTTGCCTGCTCCATACTGTCAATGCTATGTAATAGTTCCCCGGCCTGCTTTTGGTAAGGGATACTATCGAAAACAGAAGCCTGAAAAGCCATCGTTTCTAAACCATAAATTTGCTTTCCGCCTTTTTTTGCCAGTTGCATAATTGATTCTTCAATACTGGTTGTTTGGCCGCAGGGCATCATCTTTGGGTAAAGCAACGATTCTAAAAATGCAGGCTTCATTTGCTGAAAAAGACCGATGCCCATTTTTAAGCTATCCTTAAAAAAATTGCTTAATCTTTTGTATTCATCATCTGTGTAAAAATCTTTCAGTTTTTTACCGTTTTTCATATTCATCAGTATTAAACCACCCAAAAACGTTGCCGGATCATCCATATCAAGTTCCAGGTAAACTTCACTGCTGTTTGTAATGGCCTGTTTTAAAGCCGCACTAAAATGTATATCATCT
This sequence comes from Chitinophagaceae bacterium, assembly GCA_031360765.1. Lineage (GTDB taxonomy): Bacteria > Bacteroidota > Bacteroidia > Chitinophagales > Chitinophagaceae > Ferruginibacter. Next base: position 122,315 of record JANMBZ010000109.1, on the reverse strand, counting down.
TTACAAAGCAAGTGAAAAGTGCCAAACAGGTAGCTGGGAGATTTTAAACCATTTCCACTTATCTCCCACAACAAAGTATTATCACTGGTATTGGTTTTTAAACTGCTTATTGTTTGTGCATGCAGGGTACCAAATCCAAATATCAACCCAAAAAAATAAAGTAGTTTCATCAAAATGTATTTGGCAATAAAATTAGTTGATAACAACCAAACGCTAAAAGTAATTGGGTATATTAGCTTAATATTTACATATGAAAACATCCTGCACAGTCCTGCTATTTTTTCTGGCATTTTCTATAAACTTATCTGCACAAAAAGGCCAGCCTGGTTTTGGCAAGGTAGATAAAGCAGACATCGAAATGAAAGATTGCGATTTTGATAAAGGCGCTGATGCTGTTGTGTTAATTGACTATGGCAATATTTATTATGACAGGGGCACGGTAGGTTTTTCAATATTTAAAACAGTTTTTGAGCGCCGTACCCGCATTAAAATTTTAAAAGAAAAAGGAATTGCCCAGGCTGATATTGAAATACCTTATTACACACATAACAACGAAGAAAGAATATTAAAACTAAATGCCAATACCTATAACCAGGATGCAACCGGAAAGTTAATAACCTCCGAGGTAAAAAAAAGCTCTATCTATTCTAAAAAAATTGATGGCAATTATTCAAAAATGATCATTGCCTTTCCTGAAGTTAAAGTTGGCAGCATCATTGAGTATTCTTACAGCATTGAAAGAGAAACCTATAACCTGAGAAACTGGTATTTTCAGGGAAGAATACCCGTACGATACAGCGAATTTCAATTAAGGGTTCCGCAGATATTCCGCTTTTCGGTTCAACCTTCTGTTATTGACCCCATTGATGATAAGCAGGAAGTTATTGATGAATCAATATCAATGGATGAGGGTTTTGTACAAACAAAATCCTTAAAAAGCAATTACATAATGCGCAACCTCCCGGGAGTAAAAAATGAGCCATTCATGGGGGCTGCAAAAGATTATATGCAGCGGCTTGAGTTTCAGATGACACAGATATATTACAGCGAGAGCCGTATTGAAGATATTAGTTTAAAATGGGAAGATGTAATTAAAAACCGCCTGAACAAAAACGACGATTTTGGCTTGCAACTGGTAAAAACAATTCCTTCATCAAAAAAGATGATTGAGGAGTGCGAACAAATTGCAGATATTGAAGGAAAAATGAAATTTATTTACAACCAGGTACGTAAAACAATGAACTGGAACGGTGATGAAGATTATATTTTTACCGACAACGGAATTGTAAAAACCTGGGATACTAAAACAGGAAATGTTGCCGATATAAACCTGCTACTGATTAAGTTGCTTAATGATGCTGGTGTTAAAGCTCTTCCCATTCTTTTCAGCACACGTGATCATGGCCTGGTTTCAAAATTCTATCCAAGTACAAATCAGTTTAACAGTGTTATGGCTTATGTAGTTTTAAAAGACAAAATTTATGTACTGGATGCAACCGATAAATTGATTAACTATAAGCTGGTACCTGAAAAAGTTGCAAACACAAGCGGATTTATTGTGGAAGGAGAAAACGGAAAATGGAAAGAAATTCTTTCAGGAAAAAGCAAGTATAAAGTAGTGGCAGCCGTACAGGGCGAAATTAATGAAGCCGGCAACATGAAAGGCACAGGACTGGTAAACTGTTATGATTATGCAAGGGCACAAAGGGTTAAGGAATGGCTGGATGATAAGCAGAAATTTAAGGATGATTATTTTATAAAATCGTATCCGGCTTTACAGATTGAAGATATAAGCGTTAATAATGTAGAAGCAGATTCGGTACCGCTTGAACAGAAAATAAAATTCAGTTCGCAATTAAACGGCTCAGGCGAATACCGTTATTTCTCAGTCAATCTTTTTTCTGACCTGGAGAAAAATCCATTTGTTTCGGATACCAGAATATCGGATGTTGATTTTGGTGTGCAGCAGGAGTATATTCTTTTTGGAAACTACACAATACCTGCCGGGTATGTATTTGAAGGTATTCCTGAAAATATAACCATGACTACACCCGATAATGATATTATATTTAACCGTACAACACAAGTTGAAACCAATCTATTGAATGTAAGAATGACTATTGATTTTAAAACTCCGTTTTACAGCGCAGGCTCCTATCCCGAATTCAGAGAATTTTATAAAAAATTGCTTGATAAATTAAATGAACAGGTGGTAATAAAGAAAAAATAAAACCAGAAAATTATACTTTTAATATATTGTATAAACTGCCTCCTTTTTCAAAAATGCGATCAATATTTTTTTCTACAACAGCATCCTTTTGCACCGGTGGGGCATGATGTGGTTTTATACGGGCATCAAATACCAGCGGGCCATTGCAGCCCCAGTGCTTGTTTTGGGTAAAGCTATCAATACCATACAAATCGTGCGATGGATTGCAACGGGTAAATGTTACCCATAAAAAATTGTTCAAACATTCACTCATAAACCCTGAATCATCGCACACAACTATTAATGGATAATTGGTTAATGGATAGTGGATAATGCCTGCCTGTTGGGCAGACACGGATAATTGTGCATTCAGATTTTCCAATTCTGATTTAGCTGTTTCGTAAGTACTAAACTTATTTGTCTCTATTGCAACCACACCAGGCATTACCATTTTTGGGTTTTTAAAAGCCGATAAATTATTTAATACTTCTGGAATTGCTGTACCCAATTCTCTCAAAGCTTCTCCATAAGCCGCAAATACTACTTTGCTGCCGCTGTTTAATGATGTACCGGAGTAATCAAGCGTATCAATGCTGGTGTTTGTGTAAAAATGAATGTCTCTTTTTAGGTTAATGCGTTGTAAAATATAACTTAAATAATTTTCGATATTATTTGTGCTGATTGTATTATCATCATCAGCCGTAATAAATAAAAATTTAGCCAAACTTAATTGCCCTGTACCCAAAACATGATTGGCAATGGTTAAAATTTCTGCAGGTTGTTTTGTAGGGGTGTAAGGTGTATATCTTTCGCTGCCAATGGCAAGCAACAGCGGATGTACACCGGCTGCATCAACGGCATGCACTTCTTTCAATCCCGGTATTTCCTGTTGTATGGCTTTACCGGTCATTTTATGAATAAGTTGCCCAAAGCTGGTATCTTCCTGCGGAGGCCGGCCCACAACAGTAAAAGGCCAGATGGCATTTTTACGGGCATACACTTTATGCACTTTCATCAACGGAAAACTGTGCGTTAAACTGTAGTAACCCAAATGATCGCCAAAAGGCCCTTCGGGTTTATTTTCGTTGGGATAAACTTCGCCCGTAATTACAAAATCTGCATCAGTACTTAAGCAAAATCCATCTACATAACAATAACGAAATCTTCTGTTGCCCAAAACGCCTGCAAAAGTCATTTCACTGATGCCTTCGGGCAGCGGCATTACGGCAGCCACGCTGTGCGATGGTGGCCCACCAACAAATACACTCACTTTTAATGGCAAGCCTTTTTTATTTGCCTTGTTTTGATGTACACCAATGCCACGATGCAGCTGGTAATGCAACCCAATTTCTTTATCAGGTACATAATCGTTACCAGATAATTGTATGCGGTACATGCCCAGGTTTGCATTCATAATGCCGGGCTTATCAATATCCTCGGTATAAACCTGGGGCAGCGTAACAAAAGCACCGCCATCCATTGGCCAGTGCTGTATTTGAGGAATATCACTGATTTTTATCTCCTGAAACAAAACCGGTTTTCGCAGCGGATTTTTTTTAGGTAACGCTTTCAATGCAGCCAATCCGGCACTGAAATTTTTAATGGGATTTTTTATGGCTTTAACCGGATCATCTTTTAACTCAATTAACTGCTGAACGGTTTTTAGAGTATTTCGGAAAATGAATTCGCTTCTTTCCAACGTACCAAAAATATTGGATGCAGCCCTGAATTTACTGCCTTTTACATTCTCGAAAAGCAGGGCCGGTCCGCCAGCTTCATGCACACGTAAGTGAATGGCCGCCAATTCAAGGTAAGGGTCAATTTCTTCTTTAATGCGAATAAGCTGACCTTCTTTTTCAAGATCCAGTAAACATGCTTCGAGCGTTTTATAGGCCATTCTTTTCTATTTCAACACAAATGTAAAACACAATTGGAGGAGTATTGTTTAAAATAGAAAAATGAATGTTTGCAAGGGTGAGTTATCCTACTATTTATTATTGAGATAAATTTTCAATTTACCAGTTTATGAATCGGTGGAAAATAAAGTAAGTTAATTGCAAGCAGAGTGGAGTTTATAACCGGGTGAGCCACTCCAAAAGAGTGGCTCACTTTACTTTATTTCTTCAGATACATCACTTCCTTTACCAGCTTTACCGTTCTTGCTACATCGGGTAAATAAAGCGCTACCAGGTTTGGTGCATAGTGCATGGGCGCATCTGCAGAGGTTATCCTGCGGATGGGAGCATCTAAATAGTCGAATCCTTCTTTTTGAATGCGGTATGTAATTTCAGATGATACAGATGCAAATGGCCACTGCTCTTCCACAATTACCAGTCTGTTTGTTTTTTTAACGCTTTCTAAAATGGTAAACCAATCTAATGGACGGATGGTGGCCAGATCAATAACTTCGGCTTCAATACCTTCTTTGGCTAGTTCTTCAGCCGCACCCAACGCCACCTTCATCATTTTATTAAAAGAAACGATGGTAACATCTTTTCCTGCTCTCTTTATGAATGCTTTACCAATTGGTAACAGATATTCTTCTTCAGGCACTTCGCCTTTTTCTCCATACATCACTTCACTCTCCATAAAAATAATAGGATCATCATCACGGATGGCACTCTTCAACAAACCCTTTGCATCGTAAGGATTTGAAACCGATATAACTTTTAAACCAGGGATGTTTGCATACATTGATTCAAAAGCAGTTGAATGCTGTGCACCCAACTGCCCTGCACTACCATTTGCTCCACGAAAAACGATGGGGCAGCCAACCTGTCCACCACTCATTGCCAGCATTTTAGATGCTGTATTTAATATCTGATCTAAAGGAAGCACCGCAAAATTCCAGGTCATAAATTCCACAATAGGGCGCAATCCATTTTGTGCGGCACCCACGGCAATTGCAGTAAAACCAAGTTCGGCAATAGGTGTATCAATAATTCTTTTTTCACCAAATTCTTCCAGCATACCCTGACTAACCTTGTATGCACCATTATACTCCGCTACTTCCTCTCCCATTAAAAAAACACGTTCATCTCTGCGCATTTCTTCCTGCATGGCTTCTCTAAGGGCTTCTCTAAAGGCAATTTGTCGCATCTAAAAGTTATTTGTTATTTGTTAATAGTTGGCAAATTTATTCTATCAGGGTCAGATAATCAAATTGATATTTAACCTCCTAACCCCCTGAAGGGGTAATTACAACTCACATGTTTTCAATCACCATCGCACTTGCACCGCCTCCACCATTACAAATGCCTGCTGCACCGTATTTTGCATTGTTTTGTTTTAAAACATGCAGTAGCGTTACAATAATTCTTGCCCCACTGCAACCTAGCGGATGACCTAAAGAAACTGCACCACCATTTACATTCACTTTGGCCGGATCTAATTTCATTCGCTTGCTGTTTTCAATACCTACAACAGCAAAAGCTTCATTCAGTTCCCAGTAAGCAATATCTTCCATTTGCAAACCTGCTTTTGCAACTGCTTTTGGAACTGCAATGGCAGGTGTGGTGGTAAACCATTCCGGTGCCTGCTCTGCATCTGCATAACTAACAATTTTACCAATAGGTTTTAAACCTAGTTCTTCAGCTTTTTCTTTACTCATTAAAACCAACGCTGCTGCTCCATCGTTCATGGTGGATGCATTGGCTGCCGTTACTGTTCCATCTTTTTGAAAAGCACCTTTCAGCGTAGCAATTTTATCAAACTTTACATTAAACGGTTCTTCATCTTTAGCAAAAACAACTGGCGCTCCGCTGCGTTGCGGTATTTCTACCGGTACAATTTCATCCACAAATTTTCCTGCTTCGGAAGCAGCCTGGCTGCGTTTGTAACTTTCAATTGCAAAGGCATCTTGCTCCTCACGGCTTACGCCACATGTGGATGCACAAAGTTCTGCAGCATTGCCCATGGCCTTACCATCATACACATCTGTTAGTCCATCTTTTGCCAGCCCATCTATCAATTGGGTGTTTCCATATTTGTTTCCCCAGCGCATGCTATCTACATAAAAAGGCACATTACTCATGCTCTCCATACCACCGGCAACAACAATATCGGCATCGCCCAGTAAAATACTTTGTGCAGCTTGTGCAATGGCTTTCATGCCACTGGCACAAACTTTATTGATGGTGGTGCAATTAACTTCGTTTGGCAGGCCTGCAAATTTTGCAGCCTGTCGTGCTGGTGCCTGTCCTAAGTTAGCTTGTATTACAGAACCCATTAAAACATCATTTACCAACTCTGGTTTAACTCCGGCTTTATCCAGTGCACCCTTAATAGCAAAGGCACCCAATTGCGTGGCAGTAAAGCCTTTTAATGAACCACCAAAACTTCCCATTGGCGTACGCACCGCTGAGATAATATATACTTCTTTCATGTAGTTTTTTATTTTAGATGGCAAAGGTAAGAATATTGCTTTACGCAGTTTGCCTGTTTAAAGAAATTACCAATTTGATAAATAAACCAAAGCCACGTTAATTTAATCAGATGGTTTGGCTGGTTGATGATTTTAACGGTTTATCAATGTCTTTGGGAAACACCCAGTCCATAATTACAAAATTCATTTTTAGTTGTAAAATTTTATCATCTAATATATAAGATGATACCGGTACCATTTATAAAAAAATTAAGTCTGTTTCGTTTATTGTTTTTAAATTGTATTCATAACCTTTTAAAACATTTGTATGAAAAATATTTCTTTTGTTCTAATGCTGACAGCTATTACGCTATTTGCTGCCTGTAACAAAAAAGCCAGCCCGGCCAAAGTTGTATTAACCAATTTCAATACAGATATATTACCCCTGGTGCAGGCTAAATGTACTCCTTGCCACCTGCCATCTAAAGGAGGCAATAAAGCAAATTTTGAAACCTATGAATCGGCGAAAAAATTTGGGCCCGAAATGCTTGACAGGGTTATGATTGCTCCCGGGCAAAGAGGTTTTATGCCAAGAAATCATGATAAATTAACAGACCCTGAAATTGCTTTAATTAAGAAATGGATTGATCAGGGATTGCAGGAAAAATAAAAATGTTTTATGATAAAATATACGCTGGTTTTAGTGGTTGCTGTTACTGCATTTGCCGGTTCCCGGGCTTTACACGGGCAACCGGATAAAGCCCTATTGGTAAGCCCGACAACCTACGCAGCTGATGTTTTACCGCTTATTCAATTGAAATGCAGCCCTTGCCACCTGCGATCTAAAGGAGGTATAAAAACTAATTTTGAAAATTATAAAACAGCAAAAAAAAACGGCGTTGCTATGCTGGAAAGAATTCAATTACCTGACGGGAAGAAAAAATACATGCCTTTAAAAAATCCAAGGCTTAGTACTGAAGAAATTGCAGTGTTTAAAAAATGGATTGATGATGGCTTATTAGAGAAATAATTTTTAGTACAAATAAGCTACTGTGATTTAATACGTGGATCTACAACCCGGTATAATGCATCTGCAAATAAATTGATGATAATAAAAATGCAGGCACTTAGTAAAACAGAACCCATCACCACAGGATAATCTAATTTCTCCAGCGCATCCACCGTAATCTTCCCGATTCCGTTCCACCCAAAAATATATTCTACAAAAAAAGCACCGGCCAGTAATTCGGCAAACCAACCGGTAATAGCGGTTATAACCGGGTTAAGTGCATTGCGTAAAGCGTGTTTAAAAATTATGGCATTTCTACTTAAACCTTTTGCATAAGCAGTGCGGATATAATCCTGCCCCAGCACATCCAGCATAGAACTGCGTGTAAGTTGTGTAATTATGGCCAACGGCCTTATGCCCAGCGTAAATGCAGGCAGGATCAGGTTTTTAAGGCTCAGGTATTTTTCGCCGGTAACTTCATCAATATTAAACCAGCTACCTGTTAAATTTAAACCCGTGTAATTATGCAGGACAATTCCAAAAAAATAAGCAATGACAATGGCCATAAAAAAAGACGGTGCCGATATGCCTGCAATGCTGCTGAAAACAGCCGTTGTATCCATCCAGGTGCCTTTTTTTACAGCGGCAATTACGCCCAGAAAAATACCGATGATGGTTGCGAAAAGCATAGCCGCTATTGCAAGTATTAAAGTGCCGGGTAAAGCCTGCATCAGCACTTTGCCTACTTCTTTTTTTGTTTGATAACTTTTGCGGAGGTAAGGTATTTTAATGCCGATTTTTGTTTCTCCGCCAATAAAAAAACCTTTCAATTGCTTTTTTTCTATATCAGCTTTGCTGTGAAAACAAATGGGCGATACATCATTAACATACAAAACAAACTGCTTCCATTTTGGTTGATCGAGATAGAGATCAGAGCGGATATTATCCATTGTTTTTTTATCGCCGGTTTGGCCTACAATCATACGGGCAGGATCGCCAAAACCCTGAAACATAATAAACACCAGCACTACAACACCCAGTAGTACTAATAATGAATAGAAAAGTTTTTTTAGTGTGTATGTCAAAGTTTATATTGAACAGTGAATATTATTTCAATGCTTTTTCTACATCACTTCCACCCCATTTATTTTTTACAACCGGGCCGTTCATCAGATATAAAGTCACATCATTGCGGGCTGCTGTCTTAATAGCCGTGTAATCACAGGTAAGTATTATCATCTTATTAGGTTGATACATACTTAAGTGGGCATCTAAGGCAACAGAATTAGCCGTAACATAAAAACATGGCGTACCTTTTTTATGAATTTCGTAGAACCTGTTAATCCATTCTGTATGTTTCGTATTTGGTAATCTCTGTACAAAAAGTAAATAATATTCACCCGACTGGCTCAGTATTGCATCTGTTGTATCATTCCCGCTTTCTGTCTTTAAAATAAAATCATTTATCAGCGCCACATTATTTTTTCCTTGCTCAATCAATACCTGTTTTCTCTCCACAAATTCCCAGGTGCTATCCGGTAATGCACTTGTAATAAACTCTTTACTTTCTCCATTTTTTTTGTAAACAAATTTGTAATCAAATTTATCTGGCACTGCATCTTTGGGCATTTTGCGCAATTCTAAAATATTGTTTCCAACTTTAAAAGGAAGACAATCTTTTACCGGTAAATGCTTTAACACATAGTATTGCAGTCCTAATACACCAAATAACGAAAGTAAAAAAACAGTTACGCTAATGGCATTAGAAAACAACGGGTTGATATATTTTCTGCCAAATAAAATAACCAGCACCAAAATCAATAGCGCAATATCTTTTGTAAAAGTTTGTATAGGTGTAAGCGGAATACAATCGCCAAAGCAGCCACAGGCTCTTATCTTGCCACTAAATAAAACATAACTGGTTAAGAAAGTGAAGAAAATCATTAATAAAAGTATGAGCCAGCTTACTAAATTTTTTCTCCACCCAAGTAATAAAGCAACGCCCAAAACTACTTCCAGTGTTATCATAAAAACAGAAAACATTAAAGCCTGTCCATCTAACCAACTCATTAATCCTTTCATAATGCCGGCATTAGACCATGCTTCAAAAAACTCCTGCATTTTATAAGCAAGGCCCAATGGATCAATAGCTTTTACCATGCCGGAAAATATAAATAACCCTCCAACCAAAACTCTTGCAATGTTTACTACCGTCTTCATAATTTGAATTCTTTTTCTTAAGGTTATATTTTATGCATTGTATTTTTCTTCATCAATTAAAATAAGACCGAAAGCTGCATAATTAATAATATCGTAAAAGTTAGCATCAATACCTTCGCTAATGATTGTTTTTCCTTTGTTAATTAATATCTGCTTGATGCGTAAAATTTTTGCCAGCATCAGATCAACAAAACTTTCCTGGCTCATCTCCCGCCAGGCTTCGCCATAGTCGTGATTTTTATCCTGCATCAGCTTTTTTGCTATGGCGGTTTTTTCGTTGTACAATTGCTCTACAGTTTCGTAAGGCAAATCTTCCAGCTCATCATCGTGGATATCAAGCTGTATCAGGCCAATAATTCCGTAATTTAAAATTCCTTTAAACTCGCTGATGATATCATCGTCAATTTTTTGTGTGCCGTTTTCCTGAATGGTGCGTATGCGTTTTGCTTTTATGTAAATCTGATCGGCAACAGAAATGGTACGGTACACCCGCCAGGATGTGCCGTAATCTTTCGTTTTATTTAAAAAAATTGTTTTGCAGCTTTCAACTGCAGTATCGTATTGCTGGTTCGTGTTCATGTATCAATTTGTAACTTGTGTTATATTTTCTCAAAAATAATTGAAAAACATTTGATGAGCAGCATAAACTGTAAAGGAAAACTTTTAAACCTGGATGAGCCTGTTGTGATGGGTATCATCAATGCTACACCCGACTCTTTTTTTGAAGGTCATTTAAATATGGCAATTGATGGTATGGTAGCACTTGCCGGCAAAATGATAACTGATGGTGCAGCAATACTGGATATTGGCGGTTTAAGTACAAGGCCCGGCAGCAAACCGGTTTCTGTTCAGGAAGAAATTGACAGAGTACTACCGGTAATTGAAAATATCCTTACAAATTATGCCGATGTTATTTTATCAATAGATACTTACAACAGCACTGTTGCCAAAGCTGCAGTTGGTGCAGGAGCCGCCATAGTTAATGATATAAGCGGGGGAAATTTAGATGCTGCAATGATTGAAACTGTTGCAAATTTGAACGTACCTTTTATATGTATGCACATGCGTGGCACACCTGCAACTATGCAACAGCAAGCAGTTTATGAAAATGTCGTTGAAAATGTACTTGATTTTTTTATTGCTAAAATTGATGCCTGTAAAAAAGCGGGCATTAAAGATGTAATTATTGACCCTGGTTTTGGGTTCGCTAAAACTATTGAACATAATTTTAGTTTGTTAAAGGAACTTTCTGTTTTGAAAATAACCGGCAAGCCAATACTGGCAGGATTATCCCGCAAAAGTACCATTTACAAAACGCTTGGCGTTACTGTAGCAGAAGCTTTAAACGGAACAACAGTTTTAAATACGCTTGCACTGATGAATGGTGCCAATATATTAAGAGTGCATGATGTAAAGGAGGCTAATGAAGCTATAAAACTTTTTAAAGCTTATAAAAAAGCGCCCTGAAATAATTCAGGGCGCTTTTTTAATTAAGTTATAAATTTATTTATTTGCCGGAGGGTTGGCCTGCTGCATTTGCTTTTGCATTTCCTGCATCATTTTTTGTTGTGCCATTTGTTCTTCCTGCTTTTTCTTCATCATATCTGAAAACTGAGCCTGATTAATAATATCTAACACATAAATATCAAAAATTAAATTTTCGTTAGGCTTAATTTTATCACCTTTTCCTTGTTTACCATAAGCCAAACTAGACGGAATATAAAATCGTGCCTTTGCACCTTTTTTAAGCATTTTTAAACCATCAACCCAGCCTGGAATTACATTTGGAGCACTCATATTTATTGGCAACGGTTCTACATGCTGAAACGCAGAATCTGTATTAGAATCAAAAGCAATTCCTTCAAAAGATTTACCTGTGTAGTTGATAAGCATAACCTGGTTTGAATCAGCAAGATTACCAGTTCCTGGATTTTGCACTTCGACATAAGTGCCTTTTTCAGCCTTTACCGTAGTAAGCTTATTTTTTGCCAGGTACTCATCAATAATTTTGCTATCCTTTACAAGTTGTGCTTTGGCAAAAATTGAATCCTTCTTTTGGGCTATAACGATATGTACTTTTTGTGCACTATCTGCTTCTTGCTGAGTTTTAAAAACATTTGTAATTGTAAAAGTTTGATAAATAAACTGCCCTTTTTTCATAAAAGGAGGCGTTGGGCCCTGGGCCTTTGCCATTAGACTATCAGTAGATACCCTTAAAATAATACTATCGCCTACATGAATAGAATTAAATACTTCCTTAAATAAAGGAGGAAAATTTGTAGTATCATAAAGTGCATATTGTGGTATGCCGTCTTCGAGAGAACTGCTCAATATACTGTCTTTATATTTCGCCATTGTATTCATTTCAAAGAAATTGCCTGTAACAATTTTTGCCCCTTTTTTGGTGCTTATTATCTTGTACTCTGAACCTTCTTTGGCTTTTTTAAAAGGCGTAGTACAAGCCGTTAATACTACTATGCAAATAAATGCGGCATTCAAGATCTTTTTCATTGCTTTGTGTTTATTTTTTAAAATTTATAACTACTTAATTGTTCTTTGTTTTCTTTAATGGCTTCCTTAAATTTTATTACCACTTCTTCAAGAGGTTCTTTATTAAAACCACCGGCTGCGTTAAAATGTCCGCCGCCATTAAAATATTTTCGTGCAAAAGTGTTAACATCAAATCCACCTTTGCTTCTGAACGAGCTTTTACGTTCTTCGCCCCTGTCTATAACCACTGCCGCAAGTTTTATTCCCTGTATGCTTAAACCATAGTTAACCAATCCTTCGGTATCGCCGGTTTTTACATTGTATTTTATAAGATCGGCCTGTGTAATGCTCATCAGCACAGTATTGTATTCGTAAAACACTTCCATCCTGTTTGATAGTACATGCCCTATAAAGCGAAAACGATCTTCTAAAAAATTATCGTACAATGCCTCATGTACATGGCTGTGCTCAAGTCCTCTTAATTTCAATTCGTACACCATTTTGTGTACGCTTGCCTTGGTAGATGGAAAACGGAATGAACCCGTATCCGTCATCACACCTGCATATAAACACTCGCCTATTACTGCATCTATTTTATCAATATTGCCCGAATCATTTATAAAATCAAAAACCATCTCGGCTGTTGAACTTTTATTTACATCGCTGATGCCGTAAGTAAAAAACTCAGTTTGGGGCTCCTGGTGATGATCAATTAAAATCCTTTCTCCTTTTGCCTGTTTCAATTTCTCCTCCATTCTTTTAGTACGGCTGAGAATATTAAAATCAAGACAAAATAACCAATCAGCTTCTTGTATTAATGTATCCGCTTTGGCCGTTTGGCTTTCATAATCAAGTACTTTATCGCAACCCGGCATCCAGTTTAAAAAATCGGCCCAGTTTGTTGGCGATATTACTGTACAACTATGGCCAAACTGATTCAGAAAATGATACAGTCCGAGTGTAGATCCCATTGCATCGCCATCAGGCTTTTGATGCATGGTAATTATTACCTTTTTAGGTTGCGTGAGTAAAGGAAATATGTTTTTAATAGCTTGCATAAAGGGCGCAAAAGTAGTATAAAACAGGTTACAAAACAATTGAGCGATTTTAGATTTCGGATTTGCGATGTTAGATTTACGGCAACAGATCGCCTATTTAAAGATTATTTGATGCTTTGGCGTTCACAAATCTAAAATCTACTCCCGATAATTATCGGGAAAAATCTAAAATCGCACCCTATCTTTGCAGCTCAAAAAAAGAATATAATGAGTAACAGAACTTTTACAATGATTAAGCCCGATGCTACCCGTAGCGGAAGTACAGGTGCAATTTTACAAATGATCAATACTGCAGGTTTTCGTATTGTAGCTATGAAAATGACTAAATTAAGTAAAGAAAAAGCCGGTGAATTTTATGCAGTACATGCTGCAAGGCCTTTTTACGGTGAGCTGGTAGATTTTATGAGCAGTGGCCCTATTACTGCCGCCATTCTTGAAAAAGACAATGCTGTTGACGATTTTCGTACTTTGATTGGTGCTACCAACCCGGCAGATGCGGCAGATGGTACAATCCGTAAACTATTTGCAACATCCATTGGCGAAAATGCTGTGCATGGCAGCGATAGTAATGAAAATGCATTGATTGAAGGAGATTTTTTCTTTAGTAAACTGGAGCAGTTTTAATTGTCCCAACATATTATAATTGGCAATGCCCCTGTTTTGCAGGGGCATTTGTTTAAATCAAGTTTCTTGGGGGTTTGATTTTGTCTGAAGATATAACGGTTAAACTGGTAATTTATTGTAAGGCATCACCAGATATTTAATTGTGATGCTATTCTCTAAAAAGGAAAGTTGTAGATTTGAGTCCCGATAGCTATCGGGAACAATCAGGAAACTGATTTTTGCAAAGCGAAACCTATATGAAGAATATTAAGTTGATTGAAGTGCCATCTGAAATTGGAGCAGGAACCCGTGGCGCAAGTCTGGGGATAGAAGCTATAAAAATTGCAGCACTCGATTTTATGAGCAATTTTTTTGTTCACTTTCCCTCAGAAAAAATTGAAGTTGAAAACCAATTACTGTACGAACCCATACAATCACCTTATGCTAAGCGCATGCATGGGGTTTTAAATATTACTGAGCGGATAAGTAAAGCGGTTGCGGACTCTATTAAAAGTCATTTTTTTCCTGTGGTGCTTAGTGGCGATCATAGTAATGCCGCAGGTACCATTGCCGGTATTAAAATTGCAAAACCTAAAAGTAAACTTGGAGTTATATGGATTGATGCTCATGCCGATCTGCATACGCCGCACACTACACCATCTGGCAATATACATGGCATGCCCATGGCTGCATCTATTGCAGAAGATAATATGGAAATGAGTGTACACGACCTGGATGAAAAAACTGCCAAGCAGTGGGAACTATTAAAAGGCATAGGTAAAATAAACCCAAAAGTTTTGCCCGAGGATGTAGTTTTTATATCACTGCGTGATTTTGAAAAAGAAGAAAAGCACCTTATTGAAAAGCATGGCATGAAGGTGATTACCACAGCCGAAGTAAGACGCAACGGAGCAGAAAATGTGTGCCGTAAAGTACTGAGATATTTAAGCGATTGTACCGATATTTATGTAAGTTTTGATGTTGACAGCCTGGACTCCAGCATATCCAAAGGTACCGGTACACCCGTTAGCAACGGGTTACGGGAGAGAGAGGCAGAAGATTTAATAAGCAAGTTTATGCAAAACCGCAAAATATGCTGTTTTGAAATTACAGAAGTAAACCCAACATTAGATAAAGAAAACCTGATGGCTGAGATTGCCTTTAATATTTTACAAAGAAGTGTGAATGTGCTGATGATGAACTAAAACGCAGATTAAACTTATTTTTATGATTTCGCAGATTTCTATAAAACACAGAGTATTTTTATTGGCAGCCACAATACTTATTAGCGGATTTGTTTTTGGGCAGAAAAAAGATTTTTATGCGGAGTCAATAAAGGCTTATCAAAAAATGTATGTTGATAGCCACGAAATAGTAAAAGGAAAAGATAAAAAGTATTTTCACTTTTTCCCAATAAACAAAAACTACCATGTTGCCGGTTATTTTGAACGGATTTTTGATACTGTTGGTTTTACCATGCCAACCTCTGCTGGTACGGTAAAATATTTTTACAAATACGGAAGAGTAGATTTTATGATTGATGGTAAAGAATACCTGCTGTATGTTTACCAGGGAAAAGAATTGATGCAGACTGAACAATACCGGGATTACCTGTTTGTGCCTTTTACAGATGCTACAACCGGTAACGAAAGTTATGGTAGCGGCCGCTACCTGGAATTTTATAAAAGAGATATTGAAAACGACAGCTTGCAATTAGACTTTAACAAAGCCTACAATCCTTACTGTGCCTACGCTACCGGTTTTAAATGCCCCATACCGCCCAGAGAAAACAGGTTATCCGTTGCGATAAAAGCAGGTGAAATGAGTTTTGGGAAAGCACATTAACAGCCTTTGGTGTTTTTGATCTGGATTAAATTTAATACTGCACTTTACTATTTTTTATAAAAAAAGCCGGAAGTAAAACTCCCGGCTTTATAATAATATCAATAAAAAATATTTACATACCCGGTGCCAGTTTTTTAGATTTTAAACCCGCAAGTGATGGGTCCAGTTCAATGGCTTTATCACACATTTGCATGCCTCTTTCAGTCATTCCTTTCTTCTGAAAACAAAGCCCGGCCTGGTATAACGCCTTACCATCCTTTATATCCATTTCAAGTAATTTCTGGCAATAGTCTAGTGCCTTGTCGTAATTTTTGCTATCAAAAAAAGCGGCTGCTACATCTCTTATCAGTTCTTTATCGCCTGGCCTGCGGCTTACCAGGTCATTAAGTATTTTTTCTCCATTATCAAAATCGCCGCTATATACGTAAGCGAAACCAAGGTTCTCATTAAAATCGTTTCCACGCATAAAACCAAGCTCCGCAGCTTTTGTGTAAGCAGCAACGGCTTTTTTATAATTATTTGTATTGGAGTAAAGTAACCCCAGTTCAAAAAACCATTTGCTTTTTTTATCATCAAGCAGTACTGCATTTTCGTACCACGTAATTGCTTTTGATTCTAAACCCATTGCCAGGTAATTGCTGGCTAATATGTAAGTTATTTCTGCATCTTTGGGGTTTTTATTAACTACTGATAACAAGAGTTTCTCCGCTTTTCCGTAATCCTCCATATTATAGTGGCACATTGCAATAATTCTGTCTTTGTTAGAACAGGTTTTGCATTTTTGCGCCATATCAAGCGCATTTTGATACTGCCTGTAATTAAAATAAATATTAGCCAGCTCTTTTATCACCAAATCATTTTGAGGATCGAGTTCCAGCGCTTTTGTAAAATCAGCTTTGGCGGCGTCGGTTTTACGCATTTCGTTGTTTACGTAACCATTTTCAATATATGCCTCTGTAAAAGCCGGATTTTTTTCTATGGCTTTTGTAAAATAGTCTGACGCTACCAGGTAACGTCTTACTTTTTTTTCTTCAAGCCCTTTTTGAAAGTAGTATTGCGAACTATCGGATATTTGAGCTGATGCATTTACAGCAAATGCTGTAATGGTGAGTAATGCAAGGAGTTTTTTCATAGATATAAGGATACAAAGATTATTCCAATTATTGCAGGATTATACCTCCTAACGCAGGAAGATGTAGGTTTATTTCATAAATACCCTTCTTTTTATCCACCAAAGAAACCTGCGGATCAGGATTGAACACATTTCCTGTTCCCCAGTACTGTTTACTATCGCTGTTAAAAATTTCTTTCCAGGTAGATTTTCCTTTAACTGTTAGTTTCCAGTCTTTGCGTACAACGGGTGTCATGTTTAAAACCACCAGTATATTTTTGTTTTTATTTTTTCCTTTGCGCATGTAAACAATCACCGATTCTGACCTATGGTTCAGATCAATCCATTCAAAACCTTTTGTATCAAATTGCAACTCATGCAGGGCCGGTTCGTTTTTATATAAATGATTTAATTCTTTTACGCAATCCTGCATTTGCTGGTGGCTATCGTATTGCAGCAGCTGCCAATCCAGTTCGCTTTTGTAATTCCATTCGGTAGTTTGGGCAAATTCGTTTCCCATAAACAAAAGCTTGGTGCCCGGGTGTGTAAACATGTATGTATAAAGCAAGCGGAGGGTTGCAAATTTCTGCCACTCATCGCCGGGCATTTTGTAAAGCATGGGGCTTTTGCCATGCACAACCTCATCATGACTGAAAGGCAGCATAAAATTCTCATCGTAATAATACATCATGCTGAACGAAAATTTATCCTGCTGAAACTGCCGCATCAGCGGATCCATTTTAAAATAATCAAGCGTATCATGCATCCAGCCCATCATCCATTTCATACCAAAGCCAAGCCCACCATCGGTTGTAGGTTTTGATATTTTTGGCCAGTCGCTGGCTTCTTCGGCAATGGTTTGCACATCCGGAAAATCGCGGTAAACCGTTTCGTTAAAATGTTTGATAAATTCAATGGCTTCCAGATTGCCGTTACCACCATATTTATTCGGTGTCCACTCTCCTTCCTTGCGTGAATAATCTAAACGTAAAATTGAATTCACAGCATCAACTCTTATACCATCTACATGAAACTGATCTAACCAGAACCTTGCACTGCTTATTAAAAATGATCTTACTTCTCCCCTTTCATAATTAAAAATATAACTATTCCAGTCTTGGTGATACCCCTTGGTCATGTCGGCATATTCATACGTATGTGTACCATCAAACATAAACAGTCCGTGTGCATCATAAGGAAAATGCGATGGCACCCAATCTAATATTACGCCTATATCCTGCTGATGAAAAGCATCAATCAAATCCCTGAAATCATCGGGCGTACCAAAGCGTGATGTAGCTGCAAAATAACCAGTGCCCTGGTAGCCCCAGCTTCCATCAAAAGGATATTCCATAACGGGCATTAGCTCCACATGCGTAAAGCCCATTTTTTTTACATAAGACACCAGATGCTCTTTAAGCTGAACATAGCTGTTATAACTTTCTTCATCAGTTTTTACGGGCCGCATCCAACTGCCCAAATGCACTTCGTAAACGCTCCAGGGTGCATTAAGGGCATTGTGTTTTTTCCTTTTTTTCATCCATGCAGCATCCTGCCACGGATGTTGGCTTTGCCAGGTTATAGAAGCTGTTGCAGGCCTCAGTTCACAATATTGTCCGTAGGGATCGGCCTTTTTAATGATAGCTCCTTTAAATCCTTTGATGTAGTATTTATATGTTTCACCTGCTTTTACGTTTGGTATAAAACCTTCCCAAATGCCCGATTTATCAAGCCTTACAAAAAGTTGGTGTGCTTTTTCGTTCCATCCATTAAACTCGCCAATTACAGCAACCTTTGTTGCATTGGGTGCCCAAACCGCAAAATAAAAGCCATCAGTATTTAAAACATTCAAATGGTGACTTCCAAATTTTTGATAGCCGTTATAAAAAGTTCCGTTTTTAAAATTAGTAAGGTCTTCCTCTTTAAATAAAGAATAGTTCCACACTGGTTTTTCCGAATCAACAAAATGCTCATCTTCATATTTTAAAGGCGAAGCATTATTTGTTTTATTTTTTTCAGCCTCGCTCATTTTTACCGGTTGTTGGTTAGATGTTGCCATTTATAGAAATACCATTTTATGATCTGTGGAAAGAATGCAATTTTGTTTTAACGTAAATTTAAGAATAACGAATTAGTTTATCAGATTAAATGTCCCATCTTTAACTAAGATTTTAGTTTTAGCCTTAAACCAATCCAACTACTGTATGTCAAAACTTACTGCAAGTTTACTCCTCGTACTTTTTTTTTCATCCAAAGCACAGGCGCAAACAAGTATTTTATCCGGTAATGTAAAAGATACCACACAAAATAAAGCTGTGAAAAATGCGGTTGTAATGCTGCTTACACCCGTTGATAGTTTATTGTACAAATTTGCACGTACAGATAACGATGGTAACTATACTTTAAAAAATATACAGGCAGGCAATTATATTCTGATGACCACCCATCCTTACTTTGCCGATTTTGTTGATAATATTTCTGTTAGTGCTACTGAAGCCAATTCAATAGGCGTTGCCCTAACATCAAAAAGTAAATTGATGCAGGAACTGATTGTTAAAAGTGGTAACCCCATCAGGGTTAAAGGCGATACAACCATTTACACAGCAGATAGCTTTAAAGTAAGCGCCAATGCCAATGTAGAAGAGCTGCTTAAAAAACTACCCGGCATACAGGTTGATAAAAGTGGCAAGATAACAGCCATGGGACAACAGGTAACCAAAGTGTTGGTTGATGGCGAGGAATTTTTTGGGGATGATCCCGGTATGGCCATAAAAAACCTGAGAGCCGATGCGGTAAAAGAAGTACAGGTATTTGATAAAAAAAGTGAGCAGGCAGAGTTTACCGGTATTGATGATGGCAACACACAAAAAACCATCAACCTTAAATTAAAAGAAGACAAAAAGAAAGGTTATTTTGGAAAGATAGATTTAGCTGGCGGACTTGTAAATAAAATTGATGACAGGTACAACACAAATATTTTACTGAGTTCTTTTAAAGGCAAGAGAAAAGTATCGGGTTATTTTTTAACCGGTAATACAGGCCAGGATGGATTAAGCTGGGAAGACAGAGAAAAATATGCCGGCAGCGATAACTTTAGTGTATCTATGGATGATAACGGCGACCTTAGTTATCAATGGACAGGCGGCAATAATGATGATGAACCTTATGTAAATACTGATAATGGTTTTATCAGGAACTTAAATGCAGGCCTGCAATACAGTAATAAATGGAATGACAAACACAATTTAAATTTTACGCCACAATACACCGGGCAGATTTATAATAACAGGCAGAGCCGCTTTGCGCAAACACAGTATAAAGATTCGATCCTTAATGACCAATCGGCTACCAACACGTATGTAAACCGATACAATTATAAAAACACAGCAACGTACGAAGTAAAATTAGATTCGAACAACACGCTTAAATTAACTGCCAAGGCAAATTTTTATCACACAGAAAGTGAAGAGTACAGATCATCAAACAGTACAGGTAATACCGGCACACTTAAAAATGAATCGAACAGTAATGTTACAACCAATAATGATAAAAACTCATTTTATGGGGGTTTGTTATTTAAACATAAATTTAAAAAATCAAGAAGGACTATTTCTTTAAACACAGACTGGAGTAACCTCTCAACAGAAGGCACCAACTATTTAAAGTCTTTTAACCAGGCATATTTTGGTGGCTTACCAGCTTCGTTTCAAAATATTGATCAGCAAAAATTCACCGATAAAAATAGCACAGGCCTTTCTGCAAGATTGATTTATACAGAACCATTAAGCAAAAAATATGCTTTGGAATTTGGGTATGAGCTAAATTATAACAAAGGAAAAAACGATCAGCGTACTTATACTTACTCACCTGCATCGGGTAAGTACGATCAGGCTGTGGATTCACTCTCAAATAATTTTACACAGTCAATTATTATAAACAAACCATCGCTGCGTATCAGTTTCAGCGATAAGAAAATAAAATTCAGTTTTGGTTCGGGCTTTGGTATTACAAAATTTAACCTGCAGGATAATACTTTGGGCAAAGATTATGTTCGTAACTATACCAACTTTTTTCCGGCGGCAAATTTTAATTACAGTTACAAAAGCCAGCATAATATACGCATTGGCTACAACGGTAATACCACCCAGCCAACCCTTAATCAATTGCAGCCGCTGAGGAACAATACAGATTATTTTAACCAATACATTGGCAATCCGCAATTAAAACCTTCTTTTACAAATGCAATTTACATTTCGCATAACACGTACAATTTTTTAAAAGATCTTTATACCTATCAGTCGTTCAACGTTCGTTTAATAAGTAACTCCATCACCAACAACCGTATTGTTAATCTTGATTCAGGCAAAACCATTACACAGCCTATAAATACAAACGGAAATTACTCGATGAGTTTTTGGGGTGGCGTTGGTTTTAAAATTAAAAAAATAGATACCCGTTTATATTTCGGGCCCAGTTTCAGGTATAGCAAAACTGCTGATGTTTTTAACAATGCGGTAAACTATTCAAAAATAACCGGTGCAGGAATGAATATTAATATTTCGAAAAGCAAAGATAAAAAGTATGATTTTTATATTAGTGAAGACATATCCTACAACAACAGTAAAACTTCGCAAAGCAGCGCCAATCAGTACTTTTTTACCAACACCTTATCACTGAATGCAAAAGTTTATATTTTAAAAAGCCTGTCTGTAAGCTCCGATTATGAATATTATTCTCAACAAAAAACGCAGCAACAAAGCCAGGCAATAAGCTACCAGATATGGAACGGAAGACTTGAAAAAACATTTAAGAAAGATGAGTTTACGGCTTATGTATTAATACGTGATATTTTAAACCAGAACGTAGGCATTAACAGTAGCTACGACCGCAGTACTTATTCCGAAACCAGGAACGACCGTTTGCAGCGTTACTGGATGGTTGGCTTTACCTGGAATTTTAAAAACGCAGGCGCAAAAGCAAAATAATAATTTAGCTAAAATGAAAAACATGAAAACATTTTTTGTGATACTGCTTGTTGTGTTGGGCACATCAAAAATACATGCCCAGCAATTTTTAGATAAAGCTGTAATTGAATACGAAGTAAAAACCAATATTAAAAAAACCATGGGCAACGACTCCTGGGATGAAAAACTGAAAGAACTGATGCCGCAATTTAAAACCGGTTATTACCTGTTTACTTTTGCTGATAATAAAAGCATTTTTAAATTCGATCATTGGGAAGCCAACCTGAAAATACCGGAATACCTGAGAAGAAATGATGAAGAAAATGTGTGGTACCTGGATCATGCCAGCAACAAATTTTCGATGCAGAAAACCATTTTTGGGTCGGTATTTATTACGGAAGATAGCATACCATCTATTGACTGGAAGATTACCAATGAGAACAGGATGATTGCGGGTTTTAACTGCCGTAAAGCAGAAGGAAAAATTAGCGACAGTGTGTATGTTTTTGCTTTTTATACCGATGAGATCCTGATCCCCGGCGGGCCCTGCTCTATTAACGGTTTACCAGGTATGATACTTGGCGTAACCATTCCCAGGATGTATACTTCATGGATTGCAACCAAAATAATGGTAAACAATGTACCAGTAAATACCATTAAACCCATCATTTCTAAAAAACCTTTTAACCTGCTTACTATGAAGAGTACAATTAAAGACCGTACCAAAGATTGGGTAAGATCTGACGATCCCGACTCTAAAAAATGGATGGAGCAATTGTTGTGGAATATTATTTTGTAGGTCAGCATTCTTTATTTAAGACCCCAACCTTTGCTGATTAAATAATACTTGCATTTACTACAAAATTCTTTTTCTTCATTGGTAGGATTTCCTCCTTCTGCATCTCTCATAAAACAATATTTTAAGGGGCAATGCGGCAAACCGAATGTATGGCCCAATTCATGTATTGCCACTTTAAATAACTGCTTATTGGTTTCGCTCTTTGATACCCGGAAAGTAGAAGCTACGCAGGCTTTACCTGGACAAAACCCCAAACCCATCACACCCCAATCTGCAATATTGTTATTTGTTGTACTTATATCTTTATTGGTAAGGCCGATAATTTTATATTCATCTTTAGCCTGCCGGCTTAAAATATGAATTATTGAATCTGCCCGGTAACGGTTCCTTGGCCGGTAGTAAGCGGAAGAAGGTAACGAAACCGTCTTTTTAATTTCGATAAAAGCATAAATTTTTTTGAGCTCATTAAAAACAAAATTTGTTTGCGCAGCATCTATCCCATCAAAAGGTTGTAAGTAAATAATTAAATTATTTTTTCTGTTGGGCTTTGCGCCATTATTGCTTTTGCAGGAAATAAAAAGCATCAGGATAAGAAAAAAAGTATATCGAAACATGAAATTAAGTTGTTCCCTAAAAATACTTTTTCATTCTATAATTAAATCACAAATCTGAAATAATGTATACTATGATTTTAGCCCGGAAAGGGCGTTATCCGTCAACGTCCCGTGCAGCGGGGCAACACACCATAACCACAAACCCAACCCCTGGAAGGTCGGCATAGCTAAATCACAAATCCATCCGGTATAACAGCCCTCTTTTTTAGCACAACTATACCATCTTTCACTGCATACAAAGCATGGTCTGTATCGGCTAAGTGAGCGCCGCCTGTAATACTTACGTTGTTACCAATGCGGCAGTCCTTATCAATGATAGCATTTTCAATTTTACAATTTTCGCCAATGCCCAGTTTGGGGATATTTCTTTCGAGAGAATGTGCCATTTCCGGAATGGTTTCGTAATAATCGCTACCCATTATGTACGAGCTGATGATCTCTGTTCCTTTACCAATGCGGGTTCTGATACCAATTACACTGCTAACAATTCGGGATGCATCAATGATGGAACCCTCGGCCAGTATACTATTTTCTACATGTGTATTACCTATCTTCATAGGTGGTAACATACGGGCACGACTGAAGATTGCACGGTTGTTATCAAACAGATTAAAGGGCGGTATTTCTAAGGTTAAGGCAAGGTTGGCTTCGTAAAAAGAATAAATATTTCCAATGTCTGTCCAATATCCATCATACTGAAAACTAACTACTTTTTTATTACTGATAGAATCCGGGATGATCTCTTTTCCAAAATCAGTTGCATCTTTTTTATTTACCAGTAGCTCATCAAACAACATTTTGCGGTTAAAGATATAAATACCCATCGAGGCAAGATATTTACGCCCTTGTGCTTGCATTTCGGCCCCTGTATCACTCTCCCATTCGGGCAATAATTCTTTAGCAGGCTTTTCAATAAACGAAGTAATTAAATTTTCTTCGTTGGCTTTCAATATGCCAAATTCCGGTGCTTCCCTGTCGCCAACCGGTATGGTTGCAATTGAAATATCGGCACCTTTTGAAATATGGTTTTCAAACATTTCTCTAAAATCCATCTGGTAAAGCTGATCGCCGCTTAAAATTAAAACATACTCAAAATCGTTGTTCTGTATATGTTTTAATGATTGCCTCACCGCATCTGCAGTACCCTGGAACCATCCCATGCTTTCGGGTGTTTGCTCTGCCGCAAGTATATCAACAAAGCCGCTACTGAATGCGCTGAACTGGTATGCATTTTTTATATGCTTGTTTAAAGATGCGGAGTTGTATTGCGTTAATACAAACATGCGGTTGATGTTTGAATTGATGCAGTTTGAAATGGGAATATCCACCAACCGATATTTGCCGCCAATGGGTACTGCGGGTTTACTACGTGTTGAGGTAAGTGGATACAAGCGGCTGCCAGCGCCACCTCCAAGTATTACTGCAATTACTGATGTACTGATCATGTGGTTTATTTTATTTGAATTGAATTATAAAGATTAATATATTTTTCGGCACTTTGTTCCCAACTGTTATCAATCAGCATAATTTGTTTTACCAGTTCTGTCATTTTTTCTTTATCCTCATAAAGCTCCACAGCACGGTGAATTGAATAGGTAATATCCCAAACACTGGCATGATTAAAACGTATACCAAAGCCCTGCCCGACTGCGGCATTCAGGTGGGCATTTGGTTCACCAAAATCTATTACCGTATCTTTTAATCCTCCGGTGCTTCTTACAATTGGAATGGTACCGTATCGCAAAGCATACATCTGGTTTAAACCACAGGGCTCCACACGGCTGGGCATCAATAAAAAATCGGCACCGGCATACATTTGGTGAGATAGTTTTTCGTTGTAACCAATTTTTGAATTATAAAATCCTGCGTAACCTTCTGCTAAATAACTCAACTGATCTTCTACCCTTTTATCGCCGCTGCCCAAAATTAAAAAATTCATTCTTTTGCCTAACTGGCTTACTGCATCAATAATTGCCTGCGGCAAAAGGTCGGCAGCTTTTTCGCCAACCAATCTTCCAATAAAAACAAACAGCGGAAGTTCTGCATCCAGATTAAAATCTTTACAAAGCTGTTTCTTGTTTAATAATTTACCAGCTTCAGCATCTTTAATCGAAAAGTTATCCAATATATATGTATCCGTTGCAGGGTTCCAAACCACGGTATCTATTCCATTTAATATCCCGGTACATTTCCATTTTTCCATGCGGAACAATTGCTCAAGCCCGTTTGCCTCCTGCGTAAGTTCTTCCATATAACTCGGGCTAACGGTTGTAACCTTATCGGCACATTTTACTGCGCAGGCAAGCGGATTGATTGTATTGTTCCAATCAAGCAAACCACCTTGCCAGGTATCCCAGGCGGGGATGTAATTGCTTTTATCCCAACCCATCCAGCCCTGGTATTGTGCATTGTGTATAGTAAATACTGTTGGTACTGCTGCAAGATGGCGATAGCTATAACATTGGCGCATCATAAATGGTATAAGACCGGTGTGATGATCGTGTACATGTACAGCATCGGGCCTGTGCTCCCAGCGGCTCAGCCAATCAACAACGGCAATCTGAAATGCGGTGAAGCGTTCTGTATCATCATCGTAGCCATAAACCTGTTCTCTGTCAAGCAATCCGTTAATATCAACGCAGTACAAATCAAAGTCGAGCTTGTTTGTTTTTTCTTTAATGATGGTGTAATCAAAATACCGGTCGCCCATCATAAAGCTTCCTTTATGTTCTACGCTCCACTCATTCTCGTACAAAAATTTTGTACGGTACATGGGCACAACAACTTTGGCAATATGCCCAAGTTGTTGCTGGTATTTGGGCAAAGTGCCAACCACATCTGCAAGTCCGCCAACCTTTGCGTAAGGATAACATTCGGCACTAACATGTAAAATTTCCATTCAATTATTTTATTGCTGTTCAATTTAGCAATCCTTTTTTGATTGACAACCAATTTGAAACGAAATATTTTTCTCAATGATAATTTTATTCTATTTTCAACCACTTAAACCATAACGATATGCCAACAGAACAAACCGACTTAATTACTCCATCACAAAATCAAACATTAAAAGAAACAAACTATGGTGCATTGGGCACACTGGTAACTGTTTTCTTTTTCTGGGGATTTATTGCCGCCGGTAATAGTGTATTTATTCCTTTTTGTAAACATTATTTTCATCTCGATCAGTTTCAAAGCCAGTTAATTGATTTTGCATTTTATACAGCTTATTATCTGGGCGCATTGATTCTTTTTGCGTATGGAGCCTTTGGCGGTAAAGATCTTGTGGGTAAATGGGGCTATAAAAAAAGTATTGTATATGGCTTGCTATTTTCGGCACTGGGTGCAGCAGCCATGATTATAGCAGTAAATGCCAACACATTCTCCGGCATGTTGGTAGGCTTATTTATTGTTGCGTTGGGCTTTTCTTTGCAGCAAACTGCCGCACAACCTTTTGCCATTTCACTGGGCGATCCTGCAACCGGTACCAGCCGTGTTAACCTGGGTGGAGGTATAAATTCTTTTGGTACAACTATTGGCCCCATTGTAGTTGCGATTGCATTATTTGGAAGCACTGCTGCCATAACCGATGAGCAGATTGCAGCTTTAAGTTTAAGTAAAGTAATTATTTTGTACACCTGCGTAGGAGCTTTATTTATTGCGGCCGCAGCACTCTTTTATTTTTCTAAAAAAGTACCTGCCGGCATTTCGGAAGAAAAAGTAGAAAGTGGCACCAAGGCATTATATACTTTATTAATTATGACTGGCTTACTCGTAATTATGTTTGTGCCGGTTTTTAGTAGTTACAAAACTGATCCTGCATCATTAAGTGATGCAGAAAAACATGCATTGGAAGGTTACCGTTTAAAATGGTTGTTGGGCGCTCTAGCCGTGGTAGTAATTGGTTTGCTGGCTGCAAATATGACTGCTAAGAAAAAATCAACCGGATGGGGAGCTATGCAATACCCACAATTGGTGTTGGGCATGCTTGCCATTTTTGTTTATGTGGGTGTAGAAGTTGCGATTGGAAGTAATTTAAGTGAGTTACTTAAGCAGCAGGAGTTTGGCGGCATTCAATCATCAGAAGCAGCGCCATATATTTCGATGTATTGGGGAAGTTTAATGATTGGTCGCTGGGCTGGTGCGGTTTCGGCATTTAAATTATCCGACAGATCAAAACTTTTATTACAAATCATTGTTCCTTTAATTGCTTTTGGAATTATTATCGGCGTAAATACAATTGCACAATACGATATGAAGCCTCTTTATTATTATGTGGTTTGTGTATTGATACAAATTGCAGCTTTTTATATCAGCAAAAATAAACCTGCAAGAACCTTATTGATATTTAGTTTACTTGCAGTTGCTGCTATGATTATCGGCACCATGACAACAGGTACTATTGCCATTTACGCATTTTTAAGTGGCGGATTATTCTGCTCAATTATGTGGCCTTGTATTTTTACTTTATCTATTGCCGGTTTGGGAAAATATACAACAGAAGGATCTGCATTTTTAATTATGATGATTTTAGGCGGAGGTATTATACCGCCAATACAGGGAAAACTGGCTGATGTTATTGGTATTCATCAATCTTATTGGGTACCTGTAGTTTGCTTTGCATACCTGGCATTTTTTGCTTTTGCAGTAAAAGGAATTTTAAAAAGACAGGGAATTGATTACGATGCCGCTGTTGAAACCAAAGGCGGACATTAAAAAAACAAGTATGAAAGATAAATTTGCAATTGGCATTGATATTGGCGGCACCACTACCAAATTTGGTATTGTAAATAATGCCGGAGAAATTATAGAGCAGGATCGTGTGCCAAGTAATGAGCATGATGTGGTAGAAGATTTTATTGATGACCTGGCGGCTAAATTAAATCCGATGATTGAAAGAGCCGGAGGAGTAAAAAATTTTGTGGGCATTGGCATGGGCGCTCCCAACGGCAATATTTATACCGGTACCATTGAGTATGCACCCAATTTAAAATGGAAAGGCATAATACCCATAGCAGATCTTTTTGAAAAAAAATTCAAGCTTAAAACACAACTTACAAACGATGCCAACGCTGCTGCTGTAGGAGAAATGATGTATGGTGCATGTAAAAACATGAAACACTTTATCACCATCACCCTGGGCACAGGTGTTGGCAGCGGCATTGTTATTGATGGAAAAATTGTTGTTGGCCATGATGGCTTTGCCGGTGAATTAGGCCACACTATTATAAGGCCAGACGGCAGAGTGCATAAAAGTACGGGCATGAAGGGAAGTTTAGAATCGTACGCATCTGCAACCGGTGTACGTGAAACGGCTATCGAAATGCTCACCAAGCATCCTGAAGAGCCAAGCCTTCTGCGTAATTACAGTATTAATGAACTTACCAGCGAGTCGGTTTACGAATGTGCCATGCAAGGCGATAATATTGCCAATGAAATATTTGAATTTACAGGACAAATACTGGGAGAATCGCTGGCAAATTTTGTGATGTTCTCATCACCTGCTGCCATAGTATTGTTTGGAGGCCTTACCAAAGCCGGTAACCTGATATTAAACCCAACAAAGAAACACATGGAAGCAAACCTGTTGCCCATTTTTCAAAATAAAGTAAAACTTATTTTTAGTGAATTGAAAGAATCGGATGCTGCTATTTTGGGAGCAAGTGCGTTGGTTTGGTAGATGAAGATAAAATCTGTAATAAATAAAAAATGCCCTCATTACGAAGGGCATTTTTTATTTTGTTGAAATGATTTATTTTATTTTTAAAACAGGCCTTAATTTATAATCGCCTGTGCCTTCTTTTTTCACCGATAACGCAGCATCAAAATCTATGATTACTGTTTCCAGTGTTGCGTTAAGTGATTTGTTAAGTTTGATTTTTAAACCCGACTCTGAACCACTTGGAATGGTAAGCGGATAAACAACTCCGGCGTCCTTTATGGTATTATTTGGTCCTAAAATGAAACGTATTTCTTTTACAACCTGTACCGGAAAAACACCCGTACCTAAAAGTGTATCTACTCCATTTTGGTATGCCAGCAAATTATAAATGCCAGGGAAAGTAGTTAAAGTAACCCAACCGCTTGATAAGGTATCATCGGAAAACTTCACACGTACTTCACGTATATCTACATTTACTTCTTCATAAGCTGTAGGTGCATCTGTTAAACGTACATTCAATGTGGAGGTACCTTTGGCATCATCTTTTTTACAGGAGATAATAGTTAGCGATGCGAAGCATACAATAGCTGTTAAAATTAAGAGGCTCTTTTTCATAAAGTTTTTTTTATTTAATACCTCTTATAGAAAAACCGTGCCAATAAAAATAAATGTGAAAAAGTTTTTTGTTAAATTTACCCGATAGTGAAATTTATAAACCTATTTATTATGAATTATGAATACCGCCGGTATTGCCCTTTCCCCGCCTTTGTCGCTTGGCTTGATGGTTTCTTTACCATTAACTAGCATACAACTGCTGCCGCCACCATCTAAATTTAAAGCTTCTACGCACCCCAAATCAAGCAACAGCTTTGCTTCCTGTTCTAATGTGGCGCCATCGGCAATTCCGGTAAATCTTCCCTGAATGGCCATGATGATGAGATAACCATCGCTTGTGTAACCCATACATGTACGGGGATGTTTATCATTGATGGCTTTGCCGGTGAATTTTAATTCTTCGTTATTTGAAATTCTAATTTCCCCGGCTTCAATCAGCACAGGACCTCCACCAACAGAGGTTTTCATTTTCCATTTTTTAAAATCAAGTTTACGAAAAATTGGTCCAATTAAAGAACCATCATAATAATATCGGGTACTGTCAGCAATATATTTAAATGAAGGTTTAAAAATGGAATCTTGTAAAGCTTTTGCAGGCCGTAACTGACTTGCGTAAGCAAATCTTTTTGCAGAATCTGTTAAAAGCCACGCCACATCTGCATTTCTTTTTTTATCAATCCCCAACGCACTCCCCAATGGATGCCTGTATTGAAAAGTATCTTTCCCTCTCATCGGAATGGTATGAATATTATAACCAACCAACTTCCCATCTTTAATCACAACATTCAAATTCTGGCTTTTATCAAAATTGAAAAAAGTACAATTCACCACAACTAATGGTTTATCATTCTTATCATAAAATTGCAAAGGCGTTAATCTGCGGCCAAGCGTTGTATCGGTTGTAAAGTCAAGCTTTTTATCTTTTAGCTTTGCTTTTAA
Source organism: Chitinophagaceae bacterium (assembly GCA_031360765.1). Taxonomy (GTDB): domain Bacteria; phylum Bacteroidota; class Bacteroidia; order Chitinophagales; family Chitinophagaceae; genus Ferruginibacter. The sequence goes on along the minus strand of JANMBZ010000109.1, from coordinate 91,814 downwards.
ATAATAGGCAATAAATGGTTTCCCATCCAAACTATCAGTAGTTTTAAAAACCTGTACCGTTGCAGGCAATGGCGAAAATGCTGTGTCAACATTTATCCACTTTACCTGTGCAAACAGCACGTTATTACACAAAAAACAAACAGCCAGTAATAAACCGGCTGTTAATGATTTTGTATAAAATTTGCTATTCAGCATAACACTTGGAATTTAAAAAACAAAAAACAACATCCCGATAGCTATCGGGACAAAACTATAAACTCTTCTCTGCTATCCATTTCGCTTTTCCATAACCCGGTATCACATGTTTTTCGCTGTGGTAAGATGACCGAACCAGCGGACCACTCTCCACATAATCCAATCCAAGGTTATACCCAATTTCTCTAAACTCTGCAAACTCATCCGGATGTACAAAACGGGCGACAGGCAAATGTTTTTTTGTTGGCTGCAGATATTGGCCAATGGTTACCACATCCACATTGTTTGCTTTTAAATCTTTTAAAGTCTGTATTACTTCGTCTTTTTCCTCACCAAGACCCAGCATGATGCCGCTTTTTGTACGCATGCCGCCTTCTTTTAAAATCCTAAGTGTTTCCAGGCTTTGCCTGTATTTTGCCTGTATGCGAACCTGGCGTGTAAGGCGTTCTGTAGTTTCAATATTATGGCTCACTACTTCTGGTGCAGCGTCAATAATACGTTGTATATTTTCTTTGTTGCCTTTAAAATCGGGTATCAGCGTTTCTAAAGTTGTTGCAGGGTTTAAAGCTTTAACTGCTTTAATGGTATTGTACCAGATAATGCTGCCGCCATCTTTCAGTTCATCCCGGTCAACAGATGTTATTACTGCATGCTTAACCTTCATCAGGTTAATGGCTACGGCCACACGTTGCGGTTCATCCCAATCTACTTCTAAAGGCCTGCCGGTGGCTACATTGCAAAATCCACAACTGCGGGTACAAATATTTCCCAATATCATAAAAGTTGCTGTGCCTTCACCCCAACACTCTCCCATATTAGGGCAGTTACCGCTTTCGCAGATGGTGTGTAGTTTATGGGTATCTACCAGGCTACGCACATGGCGGTATTCTTCTCCAATGGGTAATTTAACCCTCAACCAATCGGGCTTTTTTACTTTCTGTTCTATTATTCCGTCAATTACGGGTAATTCTATCATTGAGCTTAATTCTTATTATTAAAAGGGTTTCAGCACTTATTTTCTCTTACCAAATAAAACAGTAAAATATGCTGAAAAGAAAAGTTGCTTTTGTTTATTATCAAACATCTGCGGTATTTTTTTTGAATAAAACTCGGCTGCAAGGCCCACTTCTATGGCAGAAACAAGATCGTTATAGCGGCCGTAATCAAAACGAAGGCCTGACTTAATATACAGCCCTGGTGTAAACTTTATATGGTTCCATCCCTTGGTTAATCCAGGGCCGCCGTAAACTGTGCCACTTCTGAAAAGCAAACTATCTTCCGATTCGTATCTTACAAAAGTGCGTTGGCCATTCTTTTCAACCTCAAGCTCGTAAGCACGTAATAAACCCAAAGCTAAACCCCCACCAATATTGGCGGTTATACTCACCCCGTTTTTATTGCTTTTATTACCTAACAAAAATTGTTTTTGTACACCCAGCTTTACCGGGTAGAAAAAATTTATTTTACCATAAATGTAAGGAGATGATTGTGTAACCCCATTACTGGTGCTTTGCTTTTCTTCTTTTTGGTGTTTACGTTCCGAAATTTCCAGCTGAAACAAAGTAGCACTTTTAGGAGATTTAGAATATCCCTTTTCAAACGTAATACCATAGCCATCAGAAATTAGCTTTACACCAAACGCATAATGTTTGCGGTAGGCAATAACGCCTTCTTCTTCGGCTTTTAATTTTGCATTCAATTTTTCCCGCTTGGCGTCCTTACGGGATTTTTTTGAAGCCTTTGTTGTTTGCTGTGAAAATACAGTGGATGAAAAGCCAAATAATGCTATAATGATCAATACTTTCTTCATGTAACTTTTTTACTAACGTAAATTTATGCAAAAATACTATCTACTCACTAAAGATGATACATTTGCAATGAGAACTGCTGCATTTTAAATAATAAAATCTTCATTATATAAAACTTTAACAAATGACCGCCTCCATTGTTTATACAGGACATTTAAGATGTGCATGTACCCATATACAAAGTGGTACTGTAATTGAAACAGACGCACCAACCGATAACCGTGGCAAGGGCGAACGCTTTAGCCCCACTGATACGCTTTGCGTAGCCTTGGCAACCTGTGTTGTTACTACCATGGCATTAAAAGCAAATGACATGCAGATTGATCTCTCGGGCACAAGCATAGCTGTAACCAAACATATGCTGAGCGATCCTCGAAGAATTGGTAAAATTGAGGTGGTACTTTCTTTTCCTGAAACTTTACAGTTAGAAGAAAAAGACCGTACCATTTTGCAAAGAGTTGGCGATAATTGCCCGGTTGCAAAAAGTTTGCATCCGGATCTGGAGGTGAAGATTGAGTATAACTGGCAGGCCATACCTCATACCCCCTCCGCCCCCTGAAGGGGGAACTTTGCAGTCTAAGAATTTAAAATGCTTTCAATCATTGTAGCACTCTACCGTTGATTTTTAGTTGTGGTAGATTTAAACTGTGATATTTTGCATCTTTCTTTCTGTGCTTCTATGTTTCTGTTGCAATTTTCATTCAGACCGAAGGTCTGAAAAAAACTCATTGGTTCCTCAGCAACTTATTTCCTACACTACAATCAAGGCAACGCTTTTTATTGCAGTATTCATTCTTAAGCTGAATCAAAGCCTGTGAATCGAAAGCGGTTTTATTTTCAACCTGCAATGCTGCAAAACCAGTGGTGATGCTGTTTTTTTCTGCTTTTATATCTTCAAGCCATTGCAATGCTTTGTCTTTATAAATATTTTCATTTTGATAATGCCCGTACGCAAAAAGGATGGGAACAACGGTATTGATGAGGATGTTTTCAATCATCTGCTCACCCAGTTTTTTCTTTTTAAAAGCAGAGGATTCATCAAATGTATAATGATAATGCCAGTAATCGTTGGCAGTAACTTCTAACAATTGTTTAATGCTTTTTACATCTACCGCCTCTTTTATTTTTGAAAAAAGATGCAGACTGCCATGCACCAGCATGGCCAGTTGCGCAAGCCGGATGGTGGGGAAATTTGATGGCCGCATCCGTAAATATATCAGCGAGCCTTCAATCTTTTGCAGGTTGTATTTCTTTTTTAAAAAATGATATTCTTTTTGCAGCAGTATGGGATAATCTTCTGTAAAATCAACATCAAGCAAACCGGCCTGGCCAAAAAGCAATGCTTCCAACTGATGAATCTGATCTTTATGTTTTGCCAGTATGTTGATTGAAATTGATTGTGCAATTTTTTCAAAAGCAATATTGTTAAGCTTTACGCCGAAGTTTTTAGCAAGCAACCACCAAAAGGTTTCTTCCCAATGGTTGTTTGTTTTTTTAAGATGCTCAGAGATGAGCTGCGTTCTTTTCTCAAGCCTTTCAATCAACAACCGCTCTTTCCAACTCTGCCAGGTAATTGTATTTATTTGCTGGATATGATTTTGGCAGGCAATAAAATTATCGGTGTTAATCAATTCATCATACCTGCCCAGCAACAGCTTGGATACTTTATCCTGCAAAATAAAAGTAGAACAAGGGAGATGTAAATCAGTATCGTGCTGCCACACCACATGCAGAATTACGTTTTTATAATTTTTGTCGCCGCTGTGTTTATGATTTTTCCAATCGGATGTATTGATATGTATTTCAATACTGCCGGCCCACACGGTTTCATTTATTTTTATTTTAGCATCGGTAAAATCGGGGCCCTGGTTTGTGTTGAATGTGCCCGGATGAATGACCTGCAACTCCTCACCTTCATCGGTAAACAAACCTGTAAGATTAAAATATTGAAATTGCCAGATGTATTGCAGCAGACGCTCGGTCATAAAGGTTAATTGGTTAATTCGTTAATCCGTTAATTGGTATGAATTCCAATTAAAATACTAATATACAAATTAACGGATTAACGAATTAACGGCCTTTACCACCCTGCTCACCGGTAAACCCATCACATTGTAAAAATCGCCGTTTATGTTTTTAATGCCTACCACGCCAATCCATTCCTGTATGGCGTAGGCTCCGGCTTTATCGTAAGGTTTGTAATTGTCAACATAAAACTCAATCTGTTGCAAAGTAAGTTCATGAAAATGCACTTCAGTGGTTTCGGCAAATGCAATCTCTTTGTCGTTTTGTAAAATAACAACACCGGTAATAACCTGGTGTTTTTTTCCGGATAATGAAGTAAGTATATTTATAGCATCAGGCCTGTCTTTTGGTTTATTGATGATTCGGCCTTCTAAAACTACGATGGTATCAGCAGCAAGAATGGGGATAGCATTATCAACAGAAGGTTTTATTGCCAATGCCTTATTCCTTGCAATATGAATGGCAATTTCATCAATAGATAAATGAAGGGGATAAGATTCATCTGTTTCTTTAACGATAATTTCAAAAGGCACTTCAGCCCATTCCAATAATTGTTTACGGCGGGGAGATTGAGAAGCTAAAATAATTTTTTGCATAACGAGGATAAACCTATAAGGTCTGCAGCGCAGCCTGGCCGCCCGGCAGACCTGATAGGTTTTTTATGAATAAATTTTAAAGAAAATCATAGATACCAGTCCGGCAAGCATTACCATTTTAATAACCGTACTCAACTGGTGATAATCTTTTGGAACCTTTGCCAGGTAAAGATTTCTCAGCGTCCAAAGTAAAGGAGCAATTATCAATACAACCGCATAACCAATACTCCAATACCATCCAAGCTGCCACACATAAATCTGCAAAATGCTTATCATACCAATTAAAACAACCAGCCATACTGCCACAAAAACTTTGCTGGCTGGTATGCCCCAGGCAATAGGAATTGTTTTGCAGCTGTATTTTTTATCGCCTTCTATATCTTCCATATCCTTAACAACTTCTCTTATAAGTGAAATAACAAAAGCAAAACCGGCGTATAAAAAACTGATACGCATAAAACGTCGAAGCTGAGCCGCCCATTCAAATGGTTCGCAATGAATACAACTTAAACTGCGGTAATAGCAAAGAAAGCAAACTAAAATTACCCATGCGGTAAGCAATGATATAAGCACATTACCAAGCAGTAATTTCTTTTTTAAACTGATGCTGTAAGCAAATAGTAATAAAACACAGATTGTATTGGAAAACCCCAACCAAAAAACTGGCGTTTGAGAATCAACATAAAAACCAAGCAGTATTGCAATGAGAGAAAAAGCAATATGCATTACAATGGCCCAGCGCCTTTTTATAAGCTTATCAATAATTTTTTTCTCGGGTTTGTTTATTTCATCAATATTGCGGTCGAAGTAATCATTTATGACATTACCTGCTGCTGCAATTAATAAGGAAGAAACTATCAATATTAGAAAATGGCTGGCTTTAAAAGAACTAAATGCACCTGCCTCATCTTGTGTAGAAAATGGATGTAGAAATGTAAGCTTAAACAACAACTGCGTTACCGCAATCATAACCAGGTTAGGCCAACGGATCAATCTGAAAAAAGCGGCAATTAATTTCATGAAAAATTTGTGAGAGCGAAAATAAGCATTGGAAGCGTAAAAACAGGATTACTTTGCAGCAACGGTTGTATCAAGATCCCAATGACCATTTAATTTTAAAACCTTTTCAATAACATCTCTGGCGCAGCCTTTGCCGCCCGCTATGGGCGAAATGTATTGCGAAATCTGCTTTATCTCTGCAACAGCATCTGCGGGGCAACAAGGCAAACCGGTTAACTGCATCGGAATATAATCGGGGATATCATCTCCCATAAATAAAATTTCATCCCAACTTAACTGATGCTCTGTTACATATTCCATCAGCTTTTCCTTCTTATTCTCAACTTTTAAAAAGCAATCTTTTACGCCTAATTTTCCCAATCTTTCTTTTACAGCATCCGAAGTACCACCAGAAATTATTACAACACGAAAACCTTTTTTAACTGCCAGTTGCAGTGCATAACCATCTTTAATATTCATCAGCCGGGCCATCTGGCCGTCATTTAAAATCAATAAACTTCCTTCGGTAAGCACACCGTCCACATCAAACACAAAAGTTTTTATAGTTTTAAATTTTTCGAGCACATTCATTCCGTTAATCCGTTTAATAGTTAATCCGTTAATCCTTGGGAAGTATAAGTTGGTAAAAGCTTTTAAAGGTTGCTTGTTGCATACCAATTAACAAATTAAGGGGTTAACCGATTAACATTGTTATTTCTGCCCATCTCTCCACTCATATACCCAACTGCTTTGTATCATTTCCAGGTGCCCTTCGTTACTGTCTTCGGCTTTACCTTCAAATCGTGGAATTTCCAGCACCCATTTCAACAAATCGGTAAACCGGATGCGGTAAATTTTGCTTTCTGTAAAATCATCGCCAAAACGTTCGTACAGTTTCATGGCAATATCTTCGTAATCGCTCCAATTAATGGGGGGTTCAAAAGTCATAATTTTAGTTAATCCGTTAAATAGTTAATTAGTTAATCCGTGTATGGTTTGCTTTTGCAAAGGGTAAAATGTTAGCCATCTCTCCACTAATTAACGGATTGACGGATTAACATTTCGTTATTCTCCCAAAAACTGTGTCTGGTCCGGTAAAGTAACAACAATATTTCCGCTACCATCCTGCAAAACACACTGGCAACCCAGGCGGGAGTTTATTCTTGGACTAACGGCCCTGTCAATAAAATCTTCTTCTTTATCACTCAGTTCTTCTAAAAATTCATCGCCCTGCTCCACATACACATGGCAGGTGCTGCATGCACAAACACCGCCGCAGTTGTGATGCAATTCAATATCATTTTTTAAAGCTACTTCTAAAATAGACTGATCGGCTTCAATACCGGATAATGTTATTGGCTCAAGACCTTTCTGTTGAAACCTGAAAGTTATATCATACATAGTTGTGCAAATTTCGGGTTGCAAACCTACTTTAAATTACTAATTAAGGAAAATATAAGTTGCACATTGTATTTTTTAAGTTTGAAATGTAAAAAGCATTTACTATTTTTCGTTTTCAAACCACCTCCACAAATCATTATGACTGTAAATACCAAACAACTTTGTTTTTCTTCGCTACTTTTTATGTGCGTTGCTCTTTTTGCCTGTAACAGCAACCCTAAAGAAGATAAAAAAAACACAACGGACAGTACAAAATCCCAATCCAAAAAAGAAACAAAAAAAGACCCTGAAACCAAAACCCAGCGGCCACCCATTATTAATATAGCAGATACCCTTACTCCAAAACTCATTGTAATTTATGGTAAAGACAGTGCGGCAAATTTTGAACGCATTGCAGTAAAACTGGGCAACATATACGGCGTAAAATTGCAGGAGTATATAAAAAAGAATAACCTTAAAACAACCGGCCCCGCTATGGCCTGGTACACAAAGCAAAAGCCGCCTTACTTTTTTGAAGCTGGTTTTCCAGTTAACAAAGCAGGTGCAAAAGCAGTTGCCGGTGTACAGGTACGTGAAGTGGCCGCCGGAAAAGCAGTGATAGCGCATTTCTTTGGCCCCTTTGATTTATTGCCACAAGGGTATGAGGCGATAAAAGAATTTATAAAAGATAATAAAAAGGTAATTAAAGCACCTGCTTACGAAGTTTACCTAACCGACCCATTTGATAAAGATGGTAAACCGGTTGACCCTTATAAAGTGCAGACTGATATTGTGTTTCCGATTAAGTAAAATCAGCCTTTCATTATGCTATCAGTAAGTTTTATGTAGATGTATTTTAGCTGTGGATGATTTGCCAGCATACGCAGATGCTTTTCAATAGTAAAAATATCGTTTCTGTTTGCAGGCCCGGTTTGTACAGCTGCAGGCGAAGCATATTGAATGCGCTCTGCAGTTTCTTTTATCAACGGGGCCAGCAATGTAAAATCTACATTTTCTGTTTTACAAAAATCTTCGGCAAGTTTATAAAGATGATTGGTAAAGTTACTTACCACAACTGCTGCCACATGCAGTTTCAACCTTTGCTCATCGTTAGCTTTACTTACATTTGATGATATTGTTTTTGCAAAATCTTCAATCATCGTTAACGTTTCTTCAGTGTTACCATCAATCAGTAAAGGAATATCTTTTGCATATTCCATTTCTTTGCGCAGGCTTTGCAATGGATACAACACGCCGTAATTAACCGAAACATTTTTCAATACATCTTTTGATACTGAGCCTGCTGTATGCAATATTAATTTATTCCCCAGGCTGAAAGTAGTATCCATATCATGCAACGCAGTATCAGCAACTGCTACTAAATAAAGCGCAGCATCTTTATACATTTCGCCGCTGTAATCTGTAAAGCTGCAATTCAATTCATCGGCGAGTAATTTTGCATGGCTTGCATTACGGCTTACTATTTGCACAATTGTGTGACCGCTTTGTTTGCACAAACGCCCTAAAACAGCCGCAACATTGCCCGAACCGATAATTACAATCTGCATAATGTAACTTTACATTAAATATGAAACTATCACAAAGGTTAGCAATAGGCTACATACAAACAAAATTTAAATTGTTGAGCGCCGTATCCAAAAAGAAAGCTGCCGAAAAAGCTTTTGTGGTTTTTGGTACTCCTTTTTTAAAATCAAAACGCAAGGCACCGGTTAAAAATGCGGAGGTTATTCATTTTAATCTCAACAATAAAAAAATGAATGGTTACCGGTGGAACCATCCCCACCCCAAAAAAGTATTGATACTGCATGGCTTTGGCTCGGCAGCACACAAATTTGAAGACTACGCTACAATTCTTACTGCACATGGCTTTGAAGTATTGGCTTTTGATGCGCCTGCACACGGTGATAGCGAAGGCGATACAACCAATGCTGTTGAATACAGCGAAATGATTAAAGCAATAATACAACAATTTGGGCCGATTGAAAATTTTATAGCACATTCTTTTGGCGGTATTTCCTTAAGTCTGGCTTTGGAAGAATTGCCGCACGATGCCCACACAAAAATTGTTTTTATTGCACCAGCAACCGAAACCACCTCTGCAGTGGATGGGGCCTTCAGCATGTTAAAATTAAAAGATGAAGCGGTGCGTAAAGAATTTGATACAATCATATTTAATTTAACCGGTAAAAAAACAGCCTGGTTTTCCATTCGCCGTGCCATGCAAAATATAAAAGCCCAGGTGCTTTGGGTACATGATGAGGAGGATGATATTACCCCGTGGGCCGATGCATTAAAAGTTAAAGAAGACAACCTTACCAACATAAAATTCGTTGTAACAAAAGGACTGGGGCACCGCAAAATTTACCACGATGCAGGTGTAAAAAAAATGGTTACAGAATTTTTAAAATGATTTACAGAATTATTCAATTCAGGAAGATTTATTTTGATTTTTCAATTTTAAAGTAATATTGCAGTGGAAGCTGCCATAATTTTAATGGCAGTTTTCAGTTAAGCACAACAGTACAAGTGAGTGACACAACGGTGATGATATGTAGTACCACAGCTTGTTTCAAAGAAAAATACAAAAATAAAAATGGCGAAAAATCTGTTAATAGTGGAGTCTCCGGCAAAAGCCAAAACCATTGAAGCAATTCTGGGAAAAGACTTTGAAGTGAAAAGTTGCTTTGGTCATATTCGTGATTTGCAAAAGAATGATATGGGCATTGATATTGCCAATAATTTTAAACCCACTTATATAGTACCACCCGAAAAAGCAAAAGTGGTAAGCGACCTAAAAAGCCTGGCTAAAAAAAGTGAAGTAGTGTGGCTTGCATCGGATGAGGATCGTGAGGGAGAAAGCATCAGTTGGCATTTGGCCGAAGTGCTGGGGCTGGATGTAAAAACAACCAAGCGAATTGTTTTTCATGAAATTACAAAACCTGCCATTCAAAAAGCAGTGTTGAACCCACGCATTATAGATATGAACCTGGTAGATGCTCAACAGGCACGTAGGGTTGTTGACCGCATTGTTGGTTTTGAACTTAGCCCTGTTTTATGGCGTAAAATTGGTATGAGCGGCGGCTTAAGTGCAGGCCGTGTACAGAGTGTGGCCGTAAAATTAATTGTAGAAAAAGAAAGAGAAATAAACCAGTTTACAGCCGTAAGCAGTTTTAAATTAGAAGCAACTTTAGCAGCAACCGATCTTAATAATAAAACCGTTTCTTTTAAAGCCGAAGGTGCAAAATATAATAACGAAACAGATGCAGAAAAATTTCTGCAGAGTTGCATTGGCGCCAGTTATAAAGTAAAAGACATTCAGGTACGCCCCGGCAAACGTACGCCGGCTGCACCTTTCACTACAAGTACCCTGCAGCAGGAAGCCAGCCGTAAACTGGGGTATGGCGTAACCAAAACCATGTTGCTTGCACAAAAATTATACGAAAGTGGTAAGATAACTTACATGCGTACTGATAGTGTTAGCCTGGGCGAAACAGCCATGGACGGCATTAAAGCAGAGATCAGCAGCAGCTTTGGCGATAAATATCTGCAGGTTCGCAAATACAAAAATAAAAACGAAAGTGCACAGGAAGCGCATGAAGCCATACGCCCAACATACATGCAGGTAAAAAATGTAGGCGATCCGGATTTACAACGTTTGTACGAACTGATCTGGAAGCGTACCATCGCATCGCAAATGGCAGATGCAGAACTGGAGAACACAACCGCAAAAATAAACATCAGCACAAACAACCAGGAGCTTACCGCCAGCGGACAGGTAATTAAATTCGACGGCTTTTTAAAAGTGTATTTAGAAAGTACTGATGAAGAAGAAGAAAATGATGGTGGCGATGAAAGCCGCTTACCTAATTTAACCGTTGGCCAGGCATTGGCATTTGAAAAAATGACCGCCACCGAACGCTTCAGCAAACATGCCGCCCGTTACACAGAAGCCTCGCTGGTAAAGAAGTTGGAGGAGTTGGGTATTGGCAGGCCGAGTACCTACGCTCCTACTATTTCCACCATCATCAAACGAAATTATGTTGAGAAAAAAGATAAGGAAGGTATAAAAAGAGATTTTCGGGTGCTGCGTTTACAAAATGATGAAGTAAGAAAAATAACAGACCAGGAAAATACCGGTGCAGAAAAATCAAAACTGTTTCCAACCGATCTGGGTTTGGTGGTTACCGATTTTTTAAGTCAGCATTTTACCAAAGTGATGGACTACTCTTTTACTGCCAGCATAGAAAAAGAGTTTGATGAAATTGCCGATGGCAAAATGAAGTGGAACAAAATGGTAGGAGATTTTTACACACCTTTTCACGAAGGTGTTGAGCATACATTAGAAAATGCAGAACGTGCCGTTGGTGAAAGATCATTAGGCAGCGATGCCGAAACCGGTAAACCCATCATTGCACGTATGGGCCGCTACGGACCCATGGTACAAATTGGTATTGCCGAAGGTGATGAAAAACCAAAGTTTGCCAAACTAAAACCAAGCCAGAGTATTGAAACCATTACCATGGAAGAAGCGCTGGAACTTTTTAAGTTAGGCGCCCCGCTTGGCGAACACGAAGGCCTTGAAATATCTGTAAACATTGGGCGTTTTGGGCCGTATATAAAATTTGGTGAGCAGTTTATTTCTTTACCACGTGGCGAAGAGCCATCATCGGTTACTATAGAAAGAGCCATCGAGATCATCAATGCTAAAAAGTTTGAAGATGCACCGGTTGGTTTTTATGATGAAAAGCCAGTTACCAAAGGTAAAGGCCGCTTTGGTCCTTTTATAAAATGGAACGATATGTTCATCAATGTACCTGCACGTTACGATTTTGAAAATCTTAACCAGGCTGGCATTAACGAACTGATAGAAGCTAAAATGGTTAAAGAAGCCAACCGCTTTATTCAGCAATGGCCCGAAGAAAAAATCTCACTCCAAAACGGCCGCTGGGGCCCCGAAGCTGTTTATGGCAAAAAACGCCTGCGTTTACCAAAAGGTAAATACAGCAACGAAGCACTTGCAACCATCAGCCTTGATGAAGTTAAAGCTATGATAACAGCCATTGACCCTAAAGCTTTTGATAAGAAGAAAGCGCCGGCGAAGAAAAAGGCTGCCGTTAAAAAGGCGGCTAAAAAGTAATTTTTTTTGGGACGGACATTGGGGCTTTAATTGGGCTGCATTGGCGACGCTCCGTTCAACAGTGGAACTTTGGGGAGCTTCTATCTATGCTTATTATTTATTTTGTCTTGTAAATAAGTCATACATCTTAACCCAATCATAATGAAAAGAGTATTTTTTATGTGTATGTTTTTTTTTACTTCTTGTAAACAAAATAAGACCTCTGTCATACAAATTTCACGTGAAGATAGTTTCAGAAACTCCTTAATTGGGAAATGGGGAGGTTTAAATGAGGGTAACCCTGTATGGAAAATTTCATACGATTCTGTTTTTTATTACAATCAAAATAAATCTTACCCATATTCAATAGCAGGAAATGATTTAATTATAGATGAAGGACCAGCACAACCTCTATTTAAAAATATATCTGTCCATAAAGACACCTTACTTTATTACGTGAGAGTCAGCCTTGAAGAAGAAATTTATATGGTGGTAAGATCTTTTAGATATAAGTAATCCTCCGCCTCGGTTCGTGTCCTCACGAACCGAAATGTTGCAAACAAAATGTGTCTGTAAATTATTGAGCAGCCACTTCATGAGTTTAAAAAAAAGCTAACATCAAAAAATAATAGCAATCTCTTGTTCCTGCAGGGTTCGTGGAGACACGAAGGCGAGGGCACGAAGGCGAGGATGAAGCACAACAGCGATAAAATGCCTCATTGCTGCAATGTCCAGCCAGCCTTGCAGCAAACCCAATGTAAGCTGCATACTTTGCCTTGTCACTATTTACCAGGTCGCAACTTAAAAATTTCGTTTGTCAATACACTAGAAAATTCTGTATCTATTGGTTGTGTCCATTGTTGTGGTAAATCAAAGTCGCTTGCAGGATGTAATTGCCCAGACATAGAAGTGGGCGCACCTTTATGCATGCCTTTAACCATATCTTTTATTTCTTTTAATTCTTTGTCACTAATATCTTTTGCTATTACCAAACCGCAACTTCTGTCAGGGAATGCCAGATAATAACCATTTGGAAAAGCTTTTGTCAATTCGGTTGAAAGTAAAATTCTGCTTGAGCCAATTCCGTCGCCGTTCATGAAGCAGAGCCAAAGCAGTTGTTGTCCACCTGCACCCATTTTAAACTGACTGAAAAAATTTTCATTGTCTGCAATTGAGAGCCTCAAATTCTCGAAAGACTTTTGTTGCCAACCATCATGTTTGTTATTTAATTCTTGATATTGTTCTTGCAACAAGTAATTCATTGTCGCCGCAGAACCAAAAGTTACCCATGTCAAAATGAAAGACTGATTGGAGAAAGTTTGGTGTGGCAACTCCCACGTCCCCTTTACATAATAGTTTGCAGGAACGATTAAAGGATAGATGTTGTCAAGGCTTATTGTCATAAACGGAATGTCGATTAAAGTTGCAGCTAACTCAAAAATACTCGAAAGTTTTCACAGCAAGCCTGGATATGCACTGCCGATGATTGCTTCAACCCTGCCCCAATTGCAGCAATTCATGTTGGGCCCCACTCTTCGCCGTTGTTGTGCCTCCGGCCAACAACGATAGCACGGTGGTTGCGTTGTAATTAAGCCCGGCGTAAAAATGCCATAGCCCAATAAAAACGCCGAAAGCAAAATTGTTTCCCCTTCGACTGTTGGCCAGAGGCCCAACACCGGCGTTCGGGCAGTATCCAGCCCAGATGAAGCACAACAGCGATAATGCTGAAGACTGTTTGTCAAGCTAAAGTTGCCGCAAAACCTGATGTAGTACGCCGTTTTTAGGGACTTATTTTTATATTAGTAAATGAACCAGATATAGCAGTATTTTGATTTGTGGCATTGACTAATGTAGCAGAAAAATTGCCAGTCAATTTACTATTTGAATTTGAAGTAATATTCAAAGTCCCAGTTGTCGTTGCCAGGTTATCGCCATTTGGGTCAACAAAATAAATGGTATTTGGTAAATTGGCAGTTAAATTATAGCTGCCAACACTTAACGAACTTACTGAAATTCTTGGGCCAGTTCCTGAGGAATTAAGCGCCGAACCTGTACCGCCAATGATGTATGACCCAGAGCCTAAACTCTGAATAAAAGCTTCTTTATAATTAGCCGTATAATTGTTCCCATTCCAAGTCCATGTAAACGAATCAGAATCGTTTGATTTTTTGCAGGACTGTATTATTAAGAATAAAATAATGATAATTGTTGACAGGATAAATTTCAGATAATGTGTTTTCATCAAATTATTTTTTGAGGGTTTTAAATTTTGATAAAAAAGTGTTGCAATATTTGCCTACTAAGATTGAGATATATTTAAAATGGTATAAAACTCAAAAATAGTCGAAAGTTTTTACAGCAAGTTGGTTATGCACTGCCGATGATTGCTTCAACGTCGAGCCCCAATTGCACAAAGCCCCATGTTGTGTGCTGCTTTTCGTCCACTTTGATAAAAAGAAAGTTTGAAAAAATTACAGGAATTTACTTTCGTCTCACACCCATTACAATAAAGATAATTCCCAATACAGCTAAAATTCCTGATGATATAAATTCTTTTTCAACCTTTTCATTTTCAAATAAAAAAATGTCCGAACCGTCTATATGCCTCAATTGAATTGAGTCACCAATTTTATTTGTGTCTGCGTAACCACAACCCACTTTTTTATCAAACACTTTTCCTTCGTAGGTAAATTTCATAAAATACATAATCTTCGCTCCAATGCAATGTGGTAAGTAAGTTATTGTCGCTGTTACGAGGTCACCATTTTTTTGAATGTTGTATTCTTTGATGTCTCTGCTTAAAGGAATGATGCAAATGAATATGAGAATAAAAAGTCCGCCAAAAATGAGAAATGGTTTCATGCTCTCGTTTTCGTCAATTTAAAAATGGAAGCAGTTCTTTCAATTATCAGTCCGTAGAACATACAATTAATGACAAGTCCGCTAATAAAAAGTAGTCCGTTAAAAGAAAAGAGTTCCCAAAGAAGAGTATGTGTCGGAAACCGAAGAGCATAAAATAGTTTAGAAAGTGTTACCAAAAAAAAATTAGTTCCTAAAGTTCCTTCGTCGTCGCCCCACGCAGCAAAAAAACAGGGTATAAGCAAAAGTCCAACTAAGACTGTTGAAATTAAAAAGGTCTGCTTGTTGAAATTTTTCATTTTAGATAGGATGTTCAATAAAGTAGCTTGCAACTCAAAAATACTCGAAAGTTTTCACAGCATATCTTGATTTACTATTTTTTTAATATTCTTATATTCACCAAATCACTAAAAAAAGCGAAACTTTTTAAGCCTTCTCAAAACTTTCGTCAATACAACTGTCTGATCAGGCTTTACATCATTCCCCCGGCTTATTGGTAATTGCATACACAGCACTAACCTATGCACGTATATTAATAAGTACAAAAATTTTACCGGAAGGTAAAATAAGTTTGTAAACCCGGTTTTTAACCCCGCCTTTCTCTTTTTTTAGCGCAAATTGCTAGTTATTTTGCCAAAACCCCAACCTTTTCGCCCGGAAATCCTCCTATTTGCAGCATTCCCAAAGTTAAACAGGCGAAATCCGGAGCCATTTGCTCCTACTTCCGCTCTATCAGTACAAATTCCAGGCTTTTAGCTCGTAATTCGGCGTTATTTATAGCAAATTGGCAGCTATTATAGCAAAATGGCAGCTTTTTTAAAGCTGCCATTAGAATAACAAAACCTGCCCGCTCACCAATTAAAGGTTTGGGTTCTTTTTACGTTTTACGCCCGGAAAGCGTTTGGCAAGGTCTTCGGCAATGGGCTTGGCCGATGTGTTGCCGTTTTTAGCAGCAAAACTCACACTGTTGTAATAATACCTTGCACCGGTAAATGCCTCGTTTCCGCAAAGCATTACGGTATCGTCCACATCGCTGCGGAGCACTTCCACAGCATTCAATACAGGAGTAAGTGCTTCGGCAGTGCCGAGGTCTTTGCCCAATTCAGGTATATCCATAAAATTGGGGGCAAACTCGGCATTACTGCCGCAATAGGCGTACGACTTGGAAACAAAGGGCAGGGTTTTGTCGCCCATCTTTGCAAGCGACTGGCGCTCCTCACTTGTAAGGCCCTGCAGGTAGGGCTTTAAAGCATCGCTGGCTTTTTTAATGTTTGCTAATGCATCGTCAATTACCTGTTGAGGAATGTTAACGGAAATACGATTGTCCTGACTCATAAAAAATGGTTTTTAATTATAAAATAATTTTAACATTCAAAAATTGGAAAAAATATTGAAAAAAAAAATACCCTAAAGTGGTAATTTTTGGGGTTCCTGTATCATCGGGTTTTTGCAAACGGGCCTCACTGGCGCCCAGTGTTCCCCCCAAATCATTAAATCAAAATGAAATCACTTTGGGATCACTGGTACCTTTCCAATTCTACCGGACTGTGTCCGGATTACCCAAACGGAATCTTTGTTATTAAACGCTTTCCGCAGAATCAATATATTTGCTTTGCCTAATCTCCGGAGCAGGCAACCAACGCAAGTTCCGCCCCTGGCGCCCCACTGGCTCCTGTGTTCCCTTCCCTAATCATTAAATTAAACCTAAATCATAATGAGACCACTTGTGCCGATTTATTTATCCCGGACTGTGTCTGGATTCGTGGACGAATCTCTGTTACAGAGAAGCTAGCTTTACAGCACCGTTGCAGATTAAAAATTCACAAAAAAACGTAACTTTAATTATAAATATTAAGCTATGAACAAGGATAAAGTTATTGATACAGTTAATGAATTACCTCAAAACTTTGAGCTGGACGAACTGATGGAAAAATTGATATTTATTGAAAAAGTTGAGTTGGGATTGAAACAGGTTGAGGAGGGCAAAGTTGTATCAAACGAAAAGGCCAAAGAAATAGCAAAACAATGGTAACAATTGAATGGTCGGAAATTGCTTTAAACGATTTAAGGGAAATTCATGAGTACATTTCCAAAGATTCAAAAGTGTATGCTGACAGGTACATTAACAAACTCTTCACCCGTGTTGATCAACTGGAAACACATCCAAAATCCGGAAGGGTTGTTCCTGAATATAATATGGATACGATTCGGGAACTAATTGAAGGTAATTACAGAATCGTTTATAAAATCCTTCAGAATACAGTATCTGTCTTAAGAGTGCATCATGCTGCCAGGTTGCTTAAATAACGCTTCATCTCATCTTTAATTTTGTCAAGGCACTTGTCTAATTTCTCCCTTATCACAGTTCACAATAATCTAAACTGATCTTCCAGCAAACAAAACCCAACTATTTTTGTTTTAGGCACAGGAATCATACAATTTAAATCACAAATGATAACAGCATATAACTTTATAGCATCCTGGCAACTGTTTCCCGAAAAAGGAACTTACGAATCGGGCAACCGTCCAAAGTCGGGTATATACAAAATCGAATCAACCGAAATTAAAAACGAAATCAGCATTAACACCAACTGGGTTACGCTCGAAAACCAGGCATTTGCAAGTGACTGTAAAATTATTGCCGATGGAGATTTGCATGCGTTTGCAGATACCGATGTGGCAGATGAAACAAAAACCGTGTTTATAAATACGCTTTGCTTTGAAACTTATTTTTACCGCAACAGCGAAGTAGTGCTGGAAGTTACGCACCAGCTTTTACCCAATGGTTATTTAAGCGTAACCCAAAAAGGATTTACTGCCGCACAAAAGCCTTATATAAATACCGAGGTTTATCATAAGCAAATGAGTGTAATGCCCTACAGTACCAGCGTTAGCGGTGCTGTAATTAAACCAACCGAGCAAGGCGTTATAAGGCACAAGGCCCTAAGTGCTATGGAAGAGCAAACGAATATGCAGTTAGATCAGATTCGTAAACAAATAGAATTACTGGCCCTGCAGGCACAGGAAATTCAGATGCGGAAAGAATTGAGTATGATTATTTACAACGCCAAACTCAGCTTTACGCCTGTAATTGGCAACGTTTATTATTTATACGAAAAGCAGGATGAAACCCATACCGTAAGTATGATAAGCCCAAAGGAATGGGGCGGCACCGGACCTTTTAAAAAGTTTGTAGCACAGGTAAAATTATTGGCCGATCATACCTGGATTGAAATGTAACAATTGTAAACAGCATTATTTTAAATAAAATATTCAGGTAAAGCTGCAATATTTGCATTATCTTAATTCTTATTTAAAATTAATTCCGTGAAAATAATTCCTGTACTATACCTGGCAATAGCAATTTTGTTTTTAATTACTTGTAACAAACCTCCTTACCCTGATGGTTCTGCCATTCATATTAATTGCGATGGGCTTGTAACGGATACGCTTGCCACCGGCAACACTGCCCGGATATATATGCCCAATGCATTTACACCCAATAACGATGGTTTAAACGACATCAGCAAACCATACACTCAAAACGTTACAGCCATTACCTTTACCATTTATGATGCAAATAATAACGTAGTGTTTACTACCACAACCCTTGGTGCAGGATGGGCCACTACCGTTGGCGCCAATACTGCTACAACTTACTATTTTAAAATTCAGGCAACAACAGCAAGCGGTCGCCAAATAGGGCTCTGCGGCAATCTGTATAAATTAAGTTGTTATCCTGCTAACATATACAGAAGCGACCTGCATTTTTCAGATCAATTAACTGCAAATGGTTTCACCGGCCCTACGGCAGAAACAATGGGAAACTGCCCATAAGAAAATTGAATTGTTATAAGCATAAAAAACTGTACAAGTTTTATCTGTTTCAACAAGCAATGCAAAATTTCATCAGCAATAAAATTTGTAACTTTTAAAGTACTGCAAGCTGTTTGCCTCCCTTTGCCTTGTAGAGTACAGATTAAAGAACTTTGTTTTTCTTTTCCCTTTTTATAAAATGAAAAGAGCATTGATAATTACAGCAAATTGCCGGTTCATCTGCAGAAAACACCCGTTTAGTAAGTTTAACTGTTTTAATGCAAACCATTCGGATACTTTTAATGCTGAATCATGAATCTTACTTACTTAACTAAAACAAAAAACAATCATTATGAAATCCCCAACATTTTTAATGACGGCAGCTTTGGCTGTTTTACTTTTTGGCAGTTGCAAAAAATCCGGAACGGATGATATTGCCACCGCATCGGGCATGCAATTTCAATTGGCTGTAACCAACCCGCTGGTAACTGTAAACAAAACAGAAGCTCCGGGTACCATCTTATGGACATCAGGATCTGCCTATGCAACCCAGGTAAAACTGGAGGCAAAACAAAATGGCAGCCAGGTAGAGTTTAAAACTACCACGCCGCAACAAATTGATCTTTTTGCATCGGTTGCAACAAGCCTGGGTAATGTTACTTTACCTGCCGGCACTTACACCGAAGTAGAATTTAAAATTTCGGTAAATACCAATGGCAGTGTGCCTTCGCTGCAATTAGATGGTAATTACACCAACGCCAGCAGCCAGGTAATACCAATAACTTTCAGCATGAGCAGTCTGTTTATTTTAAAGGCAGAGCAAAACAATGTAGTGGTTACAAGTAACAGTAGTTTTGTGGCCTTAACTACATTAAATCTATCGCTGGTAAGCAGTGGCATTACACAAGCAATGCTAAACAGTGCAACACTTACCAATGGTAAAATTGTTATTGCTGCTTCATCTAACAGCAACCTCTACAATATTATTTTAAACAACCTGCAGCAATTTCATCATGTTGAGGTATCACATCATTAATGGAAAACCCCACTTATAAAAAAAACCAGCTACGGCTGGTTTTTTTATAAGTATATTTTTATTGGCTGAGTTTTTACATTATACCCTTTACTGTTCGCACAATTTTAAAAGCTCAATAGACCGGTTACTAATCTGAATTTTATTTATTTTACCTGCAGCATTGTAATACAAAACGAGGCAACCATATCCCATTTGAAAAGCATCCCAATTGGCATCTTTTATTTTTGGATAACCAAGTATGTTAAACAGGCTGCTGCGGTTTGATCCCATTAAGGCAGGCGAAAGTTTACCCTTAAACTTTTCTCCAATTTCAACATAGCGCCTGTTGGTAAAAAAATTAATATCCCTGTCTTTATAAAATACTCCGGCGCATTTTGATATCGAATCCTTTTCAATCATTTCTGTAAAACAGGGAAGTGCGGTTTGTATTTCTACAATGGCCGATCTGGGATATACACCATTAACAGTACCCGCCAGAATATCAACTTCAAAAGTGGGACAAACAGGTTTTGCTTTTAACTGGGCAATGGTAATCTGGCTTATAAAAATTAAAGCGAAAGCTAACAGAGCGGTTTTCATTTTCATGGGTGTTAATTTTTAAAATAATAGAGTGGTTGATTACGGATAATACATTGCAAATATCCTGCTAATATTTTTAAGCACCCAATTATTATTTATCGGTAACAACAATATCCATCACCTGTTTTTTATCGGCACTCTCCCATCGGTAGCGCACTATATAACCTTTTGGTTTACTGTTTTTGGGGCGAAAGGGAATTTTAACAGTACAATTAACATTACCACCTTCCATGGCCCCTCCTACTTTTTTTAAAAGAATCTCTTTAATTTTTATTTCTTTGTAGGTACTGTCGTACACCCAAAACTGATCTTTGCCCTGCAGCATACTCACAATATCGGTACCTCCTATTTTCAAAATATCCAAACTCATGTAAGCCATCTTAGGTTCTACCTTTACAGCCGTATCCACAAAAAAACTGAGCGTTTTTGGCTGTATATCTGTTACCATAAACATACTGCCTGGCGGCGATTTAAGTGTTTGGGTAGATTTTGTAAGCCATATCGTTTCCCGTGGATAAGAGATACTGATGGGGTACTCAAGCCTTAGCTGGTTTTTGCCTTTTAAATCGTACAACCGTAATTTAATGGTAGCTTTTGCATTGGGTTGTATCTGCCCTTCGGCAATAATTAATTTTACAATTATCAGCTTAATATCTTTTGCTGTAAAGCCTTTTGCTTCATTTAATGCCAGCAGGTTTGGGTTGGTAAGCAATAGATCTCCCTTTGCAGATACCAGGCTATATTCTGCACCCACAAAATAAGTTTTCTTTTTATCAGCAGTAATTCCTGTGGGCTGTGTAAAGCTGAACTCCATTTCCTGATTTAGCGGTATGCGGTTACCATACAATTGCTGGCCGCCAATTTTAATGGCCATTGCCTGTGCTGTTATGCCCTCCTCGTAATATTGCAAACCCGTTAAAGGCAGCATGCCTTTTTTTTGTGCATGGCAAAAAGGCAAACACAAAAAATACCCAACCAATAAAGTAAGTAAGCGTTTAAACATAGTTGAGTTTGTTTTTTTAAAGATAAGGGAGATTTTAAAAATACAGCCATTCAAATACCGGTTTGCATACTAATTGATAAATTCAAACGTTAAAGCATTTCATTATTAGTAAAATACTGTAATGTTATTTTTAACCAATCCAAAAACAAAATTATGAGCACACAAAATGTTCCAAGTCCCGGCATTCCGGAAGCTATCGGTGTTGACTACACCACAAACTGGCGTACTTACATCTCTGCAATTGATCAGGATCCTAATTACATCAGGGCATTTAACATTCCTATGCAGGATATTGCATCGCTGGCAGATTTTTCAAAATGCGGTTCTGTAAGAGCTTACCTGGGCATGTCGGATCCTACCGATATATCAACACTTAAGCTGGTGCTGGTACCGGTAGATACAGATAATCTGGATGTTTTAAGCATAGAAGTACCTGATGGTTCAGGAGGTTTGGTTACACAAAGTAGTATTTATGACCTTACATCACCATGCCCAAGCATTTGTGATATTCAGAGTCCATTATTCCAGGATTAATTTTGCAGTTCAATTGAGTATTCAATTTAATTATTTTTAAAAGAAATTTTTATTAGTGATAAAAGCAGTTCAATATTTGAGCTGCTTTTATTTTTATGGAAAGCCATAATTTAGTTTTTATCTTGCGGCTTTAAAGTAAGTGTCATGTTTTGGAAAACATTTAGTTCTGTTATTGTTCCCCTGTTTATATTAATTCCTATCGTTATCGGCATAATTAAATTTCGATATCTCCAGTTTAGTTTAAAAATAATATGGTTTTATCTTTTGGCAACAGCAGTAATCAATACTGCTGCAACAATTACTGGCAGGGTTTTTCATGTTAACAATATGCCTTATGTTCACTTTTACACGCTTATCGAAGGATTAATGCTGATATGGTTTTATGAATATCTTTTCTCGAAGGATAAAAATAAATGGTTCGTTATTCTGAAAATAGCATTTGCTTTGGCTTGTGTAATAAATGCTTTGTTCATTCAGAGTATTTATTTGTACAGCAGTTATACACGCTATGCAGAAAGCATAATTTGTATATTATTTTCTTTAAACTATTTTGCCAAATTGGCGACATTGGATAACAGACCTCTCAAACTTCCAGACTTTTATTTTAATACAGGAATTTTTCTTTATTTTTCCGGTTCATTCATCCTGTTTATTTTTTCAAATTTAATTTTACAAAAATTACCTGCTTCAATTACGCTGATTTTTTGGACAGGACATTCAACTTTAGTGTTACTTATGTATATACTTTTCTCAATTGGTTTTATAAAATGCAAAAAGTAACCGATAATATTCTGCTTTCCGTTTTATTCGCCATGCTCGGCACTTTTATCCTTGCAACGTCTTTTATTTTCTTTTTTATAAGATACCAGCGCAGAATAAGCCTGCAAAAAGCTGCCATGCAAAAAGCAGAATTGGACCACAGCGAAAAGCTTTTGCATGCCACCCTGCTATCGCAGGAAGAAGAACGCAAACGCATTGGCAGAGATTTGCATGATGATGTTGGTGCTTCCCTCTCAAACCTTAAAATGATAATGGCGCAATCTGCTGAAACTGTTGCTGGCAGTACAAGCTACAAGCCGCTTATTGATAACATTATTACCACCGTACGCAATATTTCGCACAGCCTCTCGCCGCCGGGCCTTGCACTTTTTGGGTTAGAAAGTACACTACACGAACTTTTTGATAACTTTAATATTGCAGGCAACATAAAACTGGTTTTTGAAAATGAGCTGGGTGATAAATTAGATGCGTTGCCTGAGCAAACCGCTTTGTCGTTATATCGTGTAATACAGGAGTTGCTTACCAATACCGTTAAACATGCCAACGCAAAACAGGTACTTGTAAAATGTTTTGAAGAAAACAACAGCTACATAATAACTTACCAGGATGATGGTAAAGGATTGGATACTGCTGTAGGCCAAAAACACGGCATGGGTATGCAGAATATAGAAGCCCGGTTAAGAATGATACAGGCACATTACCAATTACCGCCGGTTACAAAAGGTTTTTTTATAAAGATAATAATACCGGCTATTAAGGCTGTTTAAACATGAGTGAAGAAATTTTAATTTCGCTGGTAGATGATCAGCATCTTTTCAGAAGCGGCCTTGCAGGTTTGATAAAATCGGTGCCGGGGTTTGCTTTATTATCTGAAGCTGAGAACGGACAGGTTTTTATTGACCAGTTACAAACAGGTACCGTGATGCCGCATATTGCTTTAATAGATATGGAAATGCCGGTAATGAACGGCGTTGAGTTGAATGCAGTTTTGCAGAAAGATTATCCTTCTATTAAAGTAATTGTTTTATCAACCTATAACCAGGAGCGGTTTATTGCAAGAATGATTGAGGCGGGTGCCTGCGGTTACCTTACAAAAAACTGTGAAGTTGACGAATTGAAAACAGCCATCAACTCAACATACAAAAATGGTTTTTATTTTACGCAAGATACGCTGGCGGCCATGCGTAACACATCGCAATACAAATCAACTGATATAAAAAACATAAGCAATGTTGCGATAGAACTTACTGCCCGTGAAAAAGAAATACTCATCTTACTCTGCAAAGAATTATCCAATATAGAAATTGGAGAACAGCTTTTTATAAGTCCCCGAACGGTTGAAGGCCACCGCAATAATCTTTTGCAAAAAACCGGCTGCAAAAACACCGCAGGCCTGGTAATTTTTGCCATCAAAAATAATTTTTTTGAAATAGGCCTTACCTAGCAGGCCCTCCAAGTATAAATACCTGATTTAAAAAACAGTATAATAACGGTATTTCTGCCGGTATTTATTGCCTTACTTTGACTTTACAAACCAGTTAACAAACAACAACACATACTGGCAAAATTTTTAAAAGCTCTGTTGCCACATCATATTTGTTCCTGCTGATATGCCTGAATGTTTGAACCATCTAACATGTTTGGCAGGAAGTTCCATGGGGTTTTCTAAAAGTAAATGTCGCCTGTGTTTCTACATGGGCGACTTTTTTTAAAACCCGCCATAAATATAGCAGGTTTTTTTACCTGTTTATTTTTAAGGTGTAAACACCCTTTTTTAATATCAGCATTAAATTAGCTTTGTTTTATTGGATCTGGTATTAACCTCAAAAAACTAGACCCAACACTCCAAAAAGCCCTAAAAATGCAGCCGGCTTACGCCGTTGGATTGCACTTTAAGGCTTTTTTAATTACCGGATAATTTGCTGAATTTATCCTTTAACCAGCCGTTTAGTAACAGTACCATTGTTTGTTACCAGCTTAAACAAGTAAACCCCTTTAGCTAAATTATTGGTAAGCATAATTTTGTTGCCCACAATGTTGCTTGTTTGGTAAACCAGTTTGCCACTCATATCATAAACAAAAACCTGTTTAATTGCTTCATTTGTATAAATGTAAACAAAATCATTAAACACACCGGGGCCAATAGTAATTTGCAAAGCGGTTTTATCAAGCGATATCTTAGCAATTTCGGTGTATTTTATATGGCCTGTTTTATCGGTAATTTTTAAGCGGTAGTACATATATTTTGATGTGCCTGCATTTGCAGCAGCATTCACATCTGTATAATTATATGTATTTACAGTTCCGTTTTTAGGCAATACCGCAGCTACTGTTGAAAAACTGTTTGCATCGTAACTTCTTTCCAAAATATAATTATTTACATCCGGTTCATTTGTTGTCTTCCAGTTTATTAATGCATCCTGTTCTTTTTTTATGGCTGTAAAATTTGTAATGCTAACAGCAAGCGGTGTATTAAATGAACCGATGATTTCAAAATCATCAATAGCCAATCCGGGACCATTGGCATTTGTATCAGATTTAAAACGGAACCGGAAAGCCACGCTGGTATGGCCAGATAGTATTGTAGAAGGATCGAAAGAATAAGTTGTAAATGCCGCTGCCGAACCAGAGAACATGGCTTCATTTGCCGGAAAACAGGTACTGCCCACATTGTTTGCATTATTATACCATCCCGCTAAAACACTGGTACCAAGCGGTTGCCAGGTTCTACCTGAATCAAATGTATATTCAATTCTAAAACCATCATAATCGGTCTCTACATTATATTTTCCCTTAAATCTTATTAAATATGCTCCGCCTGCTACAAAATTAAAATTGGGTGTAAGCAGGTTTACTTCGGCATTATCAGCATAAGTACTTGCTGTTAAACCGGTAACCCAGGCAAATGAACCACTGCTGGTTCCATTCTTTCCGGCAATGGCCGAGTTGCCTCTTTCCCATGGCGTGCCACCAATATTATCCGGACCAAAGTCAAGTGGATTGCTTTCAAAATTACCGCCTTGTGCAAGCGTATAAGGTGTGCCCCTGTTGGGCAATATCTGTACATAAAGATTTTTTGTTAAGGTAGATGCACCGCTGTTAATTGTTAGTGTAACGCTATATTGCCCGGCTGTTGTGTATGCATGCGTGGGATTTTCGGATGAAGATGTACCAGCATCTCCAAAATTCCAGCTCCACGATGTTGCTTTAAGCGAAGTGCTGGAAAACTGAATGGGCACTCCTTTGTAGCTTACGATTTTATCTGCTCTAAATAAAGCTGTAGGGTCTGCAAAAATATCCGAATAAAACAATCCTCGCCCATGGGTGGCCGCAGTTATCAGTTTATCGGAAGCCCGCAGTTGCAGCATTTCTACCCTAACATTTGCCAGACCCGAGTTGCTTGCTCCCCACACGGTTGAAACTCCGTTTAAATTATCAGTGCTCCATACACCCAATTCGGTTGCAACCACCACCTGGTCGTTATTATTTGGATTAAAGAGCGCCCAGCGGATGGGCATATCGGGCAGATTACCTTCCACACTGGTCCAGGTTGTACCACCATCAATAGTTTCCCAAATACTGTTAATGCCATAATTGGAATATACTGCTAACAGGTGAAGATCATTTCCTGTTTCTACTTCTATACAATTTAAATAACCGGCCGGTAAACCTGTACTAACATTGGTTGCAGTGGGTGCACCAGTGTGAGCATTATCAACCCTAAACACATCGCCATTGGCGCCAAAAAAAACACGGTTGGCTGTATTGGGCGAAACTTTTACACAGGAAACCGTACCACCAAAACCTGCAACAGCAACGCTTGCAAAGGTATTTCCCGTTTGTGGATTATCCCATCTTGTATAATTATTGCTACCATTTGCACAATACATTTTATTGTTTACATCATCATAATCGGTAGGATTTATAAAGCGGCCACCCGTTGTAGATGCTGCTGTAAAACTTGCCCCCCCATCTGCAGAGCGGTAATAATTATTATTGGTATAAGAGGTAAACTGGTATTGCGGCTGGTTTTGATCTATATGAACAAAAGCTCCATCCCCACCGGTAACCTGTGCTGTATTTTGAACTACGCCCTGCGAAAACTGGTGAGAGCCATTATCCTGTGCGCCTGCCAAAAAATAGCTGTTTAATGCGGTTGGGTGCATAGCGCAGGAATAAAACAGTGTTGTAATGTAATTGGTTCCTTTATCAACCATTGTTGGTGCTGCAACATTTGCATTAGATGTACGAAATACCCCCCCATCGTTACTAAAATATGCAATAGATGAGCTGCCGGGTTTGTACAAAATATAATGCTGATCGGCATGCACATACGGAAAACCAAAGCCTGCATACCAATGCGCAATCTGTGTCCAGGTGCCTGCTCCATCGTTTGATTTAAAAAGATCAACACCGCCCACCATCAGCACATCTTTATTATTGGGATCAACAGCAATGGTAAGATCGTACCAGGCCTGCCCTCTCGAAAAATCACTGGCAGGTATGCCGCCATCAGCATCTGCAGGTTCTGTACGAGATACCCAGGTTGTACCGCCATCAACCGTGCGGATAATTCCGTTTACCACATTGGCATTTTCAATTAAGGCATACACATAATTTGCATCGTTGGGTGCACAGGCAACTTCAATTCTGGAAGCGGCTATGGGTAGTGTTTGAGCTGCTGCAAAAGTTACACCGGCGTTGGTTGATTTATGAATACTTCCATCCAAGGTGGCAAAAACATCGCCATTTGCCGCAACTTCAACATCGTACGATAAATTACTTGCCGCACCGGTTATACCAAGGCCGGTTCCTAAAACTTTAGTCCAGGTTGTACCGCCATTTGCAGAACGCTGCACACCAGCACTGCTGGTTGAAACAAAAAGAATGCCCGTGCTGTTTACTGCCAGCTTCTGGCAATTACTGAATGTGGCATTATTGGTAGATGCCAGTTGCGCCCAGGTTGTGCCCCCATTCGTTGTTTTCCAAACGCCCAATCCACGGGATGCATCTGCATTAAAATATCCCTCCTCCCCAGTGCAGAAATACATGATGAGTGGGTTGGAAGGATCCTGCGCTATAGAACTTACGGATAGGTTTCCAAAAAAATCATCAATTGGTGTCCAGTTTGGCTCTGCAGCAGAAATATCAGTTGTTTTCCAAAGCCCTCCGCCTACACTGCCAGCCCATATTGTATTTCCGGTTGCATCGTTTGCATCTATCAATAAAGATCTTGTTCTGCCGCCCTGGTTTTTTGGCCCCAGCGGACGCCAGCTAACCCCGGGTAATACTGCATTGGTTTGCGATTGCCACAATTCATCCCGGTATTTTTTAGCTTTTAATAGCCTATCGGTAGGAATATATCCAATCAATGGATCTTTCATCATTTCCACATCCCTTGCATGGGCTTCACGTGGACCATCCTCCTCTTCAATTTCGTTATTGTAAAGTATATTGATATTTTGGCAGGATAAGAAAAGAGTGCTGATTAGCATAACAATAAATATTTTTGGGTAAATATTTAAGGCAGTGATTTTTAACATACTATTATTTTGCGATTAGATATTGAATGATATGGATTTTACTATTGATGGGTTATCCTGATTTAAACGAAGAACAACTGTTTTTATTATATGAACAACAATATTCAATTACTGCTTGGCCAAACTGATATTTACCTAATTGACCAGATACTTAAAGGCCTTTACAAACCAGGCGATACTATACTGGATGCTGGTTGTGGCATAGGCAGAAACATGCATTGGTTTTTGCAAAACGGTTACTCTATAAACGGAATTGACATTGACGAGGTTGCCATTAAGGAATTAAAAAATATTTACCCACATATACCGGCAGAGCGTTTCTTAGTTTCATCCATCGAGATCGTTCCTTTTGCTAACGGCTATTTTAACCATATTATCTGTAGTGCTGTTTTGCATTTTGCTAAAAGTATTGCGCAATTCAATTGTATGCTTACAGAAATGGTGAGGGTTTTAAAACCAGGTGGCAGTTTGTTTATACGTATGACATCGAATATTGGAATTGAAGATAAAGTACAGTTAATTGATAATGGGGTTTACATAATACCTGATGGATCAACACGATTTTTATTAACGAAGCAATTACTGGCTACCAATATGCAGCAAAATAATCTTTACTTTATTGAACCTTTAAAAACTGTAAATGTAAATGA
Source organism: Chitinophagaceae bacterium (assembly GCA_031360765.1). Lineage (GTDB taxonomy): Bacteria > Bacteroidota > Bacteroidia > Chitinophagales > Chitinophagaceae > Ferruginibacter. The sequence goes on along the minus strand of JANMBZ010000109.1, from coordinate 62,874 downwards.
TGAGAGATGCATGAGCACTTTACTTTTACAAAAAAATTAAATACATCTTTGCTGATCTGATATATAATTTAGATTTACAAGTGTTAAGTTGTGATATTTTAAATGCTACATTTGCCCCATGAAAAAAATATCAGTAACGTTACTTTCCTTATTCATTATTGCAGTGGTTTCTGCTCAAACATCTATTAAATTAGAAGATGCCAGCAAACATATTGGAGATAGTGTCACCGTTTGTGGGCTGGTTGCTGATATGCGTTATTTCGAAAATTCAAAAAACAAACCCACCTTGCTAAACATAGGAGCCAAACATCCGGATGCACCATTAACAGTCGTTATTTGGGAAAATGCAAGAGCGCTTTTTACTACGAAAGTGGAAGATTTGATGAACAAGAATATTTGTATTACCGGCCGTATTATTTTATACAAGGATAAGCCTGAAATTATTATTGATAAGCCTGATCAGATTGTTGTACAATAAAAGCTGGCTGGGATTTAATTAAAAGCTTTTTCTCCATCAGGTATTTACAAGATGTTCCTTTTTTTGAATTACCAGTGAAACAAATGAGCTATGGTTTGAATTATTTTGCAAAGTAATTTTTCCATTAATTGAATTTGCACGTTCCTGGATAACTTTAAATCCGTTTACCTGCTTTGCCATATCAGTTTTAAAACCATTGCCGCTATCGTAAATTAAAAGTTCAATTTCGGTTCCGGTATCTTTAATGGTTACTTGTATTTTTTCTGCCTGCTCGTGATTTAAAATATCAGCTAGCGCCGACTGGCAAATTCTGAAAAAATCCAGTTTTATTTCGGGTGTTAAAATGTGCTCGTGGTAATCATAACTAAATGAACATTCAATACCATGTAAAGCTGAAAATTCGGAACAAAGCCATTCCAGGGTCGTATTCAATCCACATTCATCCAGCATTTGCGGACTAATAGCAAAAGCAAGCTTTTGAATCGTTTTTATCATCAGCCGGCAAACTACAGAAGTGTGCTCAAGCTTGGTTTTTACTGCATCCGAAAAATCTGCGGACTGCATGTTCAACCATCCTACTTCCATATTAACTACTGCAAGTAATTGTGCCAGTTCCTCATGCAATTCATAAGCAAAATATTTTCGGTCATTCTCCATCAGGTTTTTAAAATGACTGGTTAGTCCTTTATATTTTATGTATTGGGCCTCTGCTTCTATTTCAATTTTTTTTCTGGCGGTTATATCCTTTGCAATTGCCAACACAATTTCCCTATCTGAAAGGTAAACAGAAGTCCACTCCAACCATATAATGTTGCCCGATTTAGTAATATACCTGTTAGAGAAATTGTGCAGTATTTCTCCCTGTAAAAGGTTTGACCGGTTTGATAATGTTATCTCAATATCATCGGGGTGCATAAAATTTATGATAGGCTTGCTAAGCAACTCCTCAATGCTATACTCTAATTTTTTGCATACAGCCGGATTCGCTGTCTTTAAAAAGCCATCTTTACCGGCTATCCATACCAGGTCGGGGGTTAGTTCAAAATAATCCGGAAATCCAAAATCCTTTATCATTGCTTTTAAATATTATACATGATAAAAAATGTTACCAAATGTTTGGTAAACGGAACGTCGAAAATAATTAAAATGTTGTTTAATTTACCTATTCAGCCAATTTATAGAATTATCACTACAGTAATTAACCTGCTTTTGCGTAATCTTCTTTATTAATTACAATTAAACCTTTTGGTATAAAACATTAATCAATTATTAAGATCAATAGTTTTAAAGCACAATTAAAAAAAGGTTCGTGTAAACACGAACCACTAAATATCATTTTATATTGAACTTTTCTCCCTAATAGCTCCTCACATAAAACTTTACACCATTAGCTATAACAAATAAAGCTCCGCTCTTCATACTACCGCTATATTGCTCAGATGAGGAATAATAAATAAAATTATTACTTCCAATACTTTTTATTTTACCCCGGAATGCTTTGTCTTCAAAAGACCCATAATACACGATGGATGTTGGCCCTACTGCCTTAAGTTTGCCACGCAAACCCTCGTTCTCATAAGATGCATACCAGGAAATGGTTTGCTGCCCGATTGTTTTTAAACTGCCGGCCATGGCTTTATCATCAAAAGCAAGATAATAATCCATACTCATTGATCCAATGCTTTTTAATTTACCTCTTAAAGATTCAATCTCGTAAGAGGGGTAATAACTAATCAATGTTTTTCCAATATATTTAACCTTGCCACGCAATGCTTCGTCATCGTTCTGGCTGTAGTACTCCACCCTGCCAGCATACGGATCCAACTGGTCGTTATAATTTTCCTGGTTACCAATATAACGGTCAAATCCCCATTTGCTTATCTGCCCTTCTTTTGAAATATACACCTGCACATTTTCATCAAGTCCTATAACAATATCACCAGTCATACCATTTCCTGTTATGGTAATTTTTGAAATACGCTGTGCAAAAGCAGCCATACAAAAAAAAATTGCGGCTGTAAATAAAAATATTTTTTTCATAAAATTCCAATGAATGATTATGCCATAAAGATACACTACAAAACAAATAAACAAATCAGTTTTATTATTCAAACTACGGTGAGTACCTATTTTGTGATTTCTTTATAAGCTGCACTTTAAAATGGTTTAAATTGCAGTTATGTTGAAAAAGATAACCTTTATTGCCGGTATTGTTTTTATGTCCTGCAATCATCCAGGTTACAAAAATCCGCATATAGTAATTGAAACAAGACTAGGGGATATTGAAGTTGAACTTTTTGCAGATAAGGCACCCAAAACCGTAGCTGCATTTTTATCTTACATTGATTCGGGCTTTTACAACCACACTTCTTTTTACAGGGTTTTAAAAAGCGAAGAATTGCCCAGTGAAACTAATACAGGAATTATACAAGGAGGCATGTGGCAAACGAACGCTGCTAAACAGCTTACAATAAGGGGTATAGAACATGAAACAACAAAACTCACTGGTTTATCACACTTGTCTGGCACCATTTCTTTGGCACGTTCAACTCCCGGAACCGCCAATACTGAATTTTTTATTTGCATTGGTGATCAAAGTCCGCTTGATTTTGGAAGACGTGGAACCGAAGATGGACAAGGTTTTGCTGCATTTGGAGCCGTTTTTAAGGGTATGACAATTGTAAGAAAAATTCAGGGTCAAAAAAGCCTGGGAGATAAATTTGATGAAAAAATTCAGATCAATAAAATATCGAGGCTTTAAAATATTCGTTATTGGGTTACGCTGAACATTTTGCAAAAAAATCTGTTAATCTCTTAAACAATTTTTTTATTATGTTCCATATCAATAGCAAGTTATCCATAAATTCTTTTCTTGTAATTGTAGTTGCTTTAATACTACATGCCTGTTCTTTCAGTGAAAAAACATCGCAGCAGTACTATCAAAAAGCTTCCACTAAAAGCTATGATATAATTGCTGTACCGGGTATCCCTTTTACCGAAACCGGTTGGGACAGTACTATGAAAGCACGTGTTTACTGGGCCAAACACTTGTATGATAAAGGCATTGCAAAAAATATTATGTTCTCTGGCTCATCTGTTAGTACGCCATATTTTGAAGGCCAAATTATGGCAATGTATGCCATTGCGTTGGGCATACCTAAAGAACATGTTTTTAGTGAAACAAAAGCCCAGCATAGTACAGAAAACCTGTACTATGTATATCTTAAATCAAAAAAAATGGGCTTTACTAGTATTGCACTTGCTACAGATCCTTACCAGGCAAAGCAATTACGAAAATTTGCACTAAAAAGAATTGGTGAAGAAACAGGCCTGATACCGATTGTATTTGATACGCTTAAAAAAATGCAGACTTTTATGATTAATCCAAAAATTGATTATCAAAAAGCATACGACAGCAATTTTGTATCACTCAAATCAAAAGAGTCTTTCTGGAAAAGATTAAGAGGTACCATGGGTAAAAATATAGACTACAATGCCTATTAAAAACTATTTCTTTTCCTGCATTTGCACACTTATATCTTTATCTCCCCACAAAATATGCATATATCCATCAGTGCCTATTTTGTAAGTGAGTTTTTCAGAAAAAGCATCTACTTCTTTATCACTTACCGGAACCCTTAATACATCGTCGGCTTCTTTGTAAGTAAAAGCTCCCCATTGATTCCAGGTTTTATTAAAAATCAAAATCCATACTTCTTCCTGGATTAAAACAAAAAATCCATATTTACCTTTCGGCAATACTTTACCTTCTACAATTATATCTTTATCTGTTTCAAAAACGGTAGCCTCATTTGCTCCGGCACGCCAAACCTTGCCTTGCAATGGCTCCAGATCAACCCCAATGGTTCGGCCTTTAACAGACGGCTGGCTGTAAGTTACAGTAACTGTTGTACTGCCAAATTTTTGTGATACGGTTGCAGGAGGACTGGGACGTTTTGATTTATCTTTTTGTGCAGCTGAACTTAACGAAACTGATAACAACAAACATATTAAGCCCAAAGGAAGCAAAAATTTCATATGATGTACTTTTAATTTTAAGACAAAAATTTGAGTACGTAAGATAAATATTTTTCAGGCTCATCCTTATAATGCAGGCAAATAAATCAACTTAAACGTTCCCAGATAATTTCTCCTACCAGGGCATTTGCTTCATCTATTGTTACGTAAGCGGCATAAGCAACCATGCCAATTTTAGATGCTTTATCACTTAAAATTTGAATTTCAAAATCGGTTAGCTTAAAAGGAAGTTGCGGGTACAAAAAACTCCTTATCTGAATTATAACATTTTCAATTCTTCCTTTTGCAAAAAGACCGTAGTTGTTTGCCTGGAGCATTTCTTTTCGAATCTCAAAATAACCATTTTGGGCTAACCAGTTCTCTACATGTTTTTGTCCAGTCAGATTAATTTCGGGTAAGTAGTAATTTTCCATTTATGGGCTTTTGGTTAGCCAAATATATACTATTTCATTTAACAACAAGTATTTTTACTAACTAAAAATAGTATTTTCCACATGGAGTTTATTTTCGATATTTTTTTAAATAACATTGCTATTTTTTGCTTTATTGGTATTAGTCAGGTATTAAACCAATAGGAATAATAATTTCCCACCGGTTTTTAACGGCGGGGTTTATTAAGTCTTTATCCAATAAACGTGAAAACCTCAGGCCAAAACTTACAGAATAGGCATTCCATATTTTTGTATCAAAATAAATTTCGGCGCCGGTACTTCTGTTTTTTATTTCGGTAAGTACATTATTTACCCTGGCTTTTGCATTGGTATAATCGTAAAAGCCATTTGCCCTTATGCGCTGAAAATATAGCAGGTTTGCAAAACCCCAATCGGGATATACAACCGGAAATTGATAGTTAATCCCGAGTTTATACATACGCCTTGTACTCAATGCTTGGTACCCACGTGAGTATGCAAAATTTTTACTGAACAAATCAGGCAACGTATCTCTGTTTTGATAAGCTGAATTTATTACCAGGCTGTGGTTTGGGGCCAGGCCCGGAAAATAAAAAGAGGCATGTGCCACAAATTTATGACTGTTGCTAAAGTTAAATGCATCTCTGTAGTTTACTGTTAAACTTTGTGCCCAACGTGGGTTTACCTGCTGCCTGGCTTTTTGACCTACATTGCTAAAACTTAAAAAGGCATTCATATAATTAATGGCCCTGTTATTAAAAATATTTTTGCCAACACCCCTGTAATAGTATTGCTCTGAATTATAGCCACCCCCAAAAGTCAAAAATTTGTTGGTACGTCCTCCAACAAAGCGAAGCGGAATTGATATACCAGCTTTTAAAGTTGCTGAATTATAACTTACGGATTTACCAAAAGCAGTGTCAACCGTGCGGTTAAAGCTTTCCTCAACGCCAGCATTTAAAACCGGAAACCACCCTGCATATATTGCATCAAAGCCAAGCGTATGGCTCATATCGGTTCGATTGTAACTATAAGTAACAGCATTTTTAAAACTACTGAGTACATTATCGCCATACACGGTGTAGCCATATTCAGGATCGTTTACTACTGGCCGCCAGCTATGAAAATTAAAAAGCCTGAAAGATTTGCGATACTTAGTAACCGGAGTTTTTTGTTCGGATTCTTTTAAAGAATTTAAAACACCAACGCCAGGAATTTGTAATAAAGAATCAGCAAAATATTTGCTATTCCCCACAATTAAATTAAGTGGTGAAAACTCACGCCAATCATCCTTTGTTAAGTTTACACTTGCAAGGCGATAGCCGCTTGCAGTAAATGCCGATACCAGTAAGGTTCCTTTATTATTTATTGCAGGAGCATAAACCCCATTGCTATTATCGGTTAACTTAAATATTTTTTTATTGTTGATGTTAACTGCAAAAACAGCATCGGCATAATCATGCATTGCATTAAAATAAACCAGCTCTCCCTTTATCATTGGATAGCCCATTACGTTAAAAGAAAAAGGAGTAAGATTATCTAAAACGCCGGTTGTAAGATCAATAGTTATTAAAACCATATTTCCTTCCGGATTTCTAACAGCAGAAACTGCTGTATTGGAATTGAGGTATTTTGTCTGCGTAAAAAAGTAATTTCGTTTATTAGGAGTTACTCCAATCAGTTTACCCGTTTGTGTATTAATGCGTACGAGGTTATTTGTTCCATCCGGATTTACTTTTACTGCAAGTATTTCGGTCCCGGCTTCATTAATATCTGGCGAAAAATATTTCGTTCTGAATGTAATTTGTTTTGGTTGACCGGTATAAATATCAAGCATTTTAATTACGCTGTAATCACGGTTTGCCCACCTGGCATCAGATTGGTAAGCCGCATAAACAATCTTCCCGTTTTTGTAACTGTAATAATCATCAATACCAATATCCCTAACTCTGATTTTTGTTTCTTTCCCTTTAGAAATAATATAAAAAGCAGGTATAGATTTATAAGATTTTTTTGTAACTAAAATACTGTCGTCGCTTATGAAATTGGCGAACTGATAATCCACTACATTGTTTTTTTCTTGTTTAGTAAGATATGTAAATGCTGTTGCAGACTGACTTTGGGCAGGCAAAGCCCTGGTTTTAAAATATTGCATGGCATCGTTTCTGAATTGCGTGTAAGATTTGCCTGCATATTTTTCAATAGCCCGGTTAAAGGCATAAAATACCCCTTTAAAACGTACTGCATCATTGGTTACTTTACTCCAAAAATCTGCTCCATACTTTTCATAACCATAAGCGGTTAGCTGGTAACCTAAAGCATAATGGTTCGGTATAAAATCTTTATAAGATCCATTCCGCAACTTCATCCATGAATAGTTTTTATTAGCCAGCCACAAAGATTTAAAGTCGTTGTAAAAAAATGGCATTCTGCCACGCCCTTGCTTACTCACCACGGTTTCCTGCCAAACCGCGTCGCCTTCAAAAAAATAATCAGGTATCGTCATTCCATTTGCCAGCAACTGTCCTTCTTCTCCCAAAAAAAATGAAAATACTTTAGTAAACCCTTTATTAAAATTGCTTAGCTGTTGCATGTGCCTGTTCTCATGAATAATAAGATTATCATCCCAACGTAAACTGCCGTTAGAAAAATTATTCTGTTCGGGAGTCATGTAAAACTCACTCATTAATGGTGCCAGCCTTACATAAGCATTTGAAACGGTTAACTGATTTTGTAGAATGATGTTCCATTTTTTTTGCCGGCCACCTATTGTTTTTGCAGTTGTATCACCTAACAATTTCATAATATTGGCAATACGGTTTGCCTGGCTATCTAAACCTGCAGAAAAAATAACCCTGGCTTTGGTAGTATTTACCTGCTTCCATTTTATGGATGCCGGATTACCACCGAAATTTTGAGCCTGAATACAAAAAGAAAAAAGAAGTAAAAAAAAAATAAGCGTGATGATCTTCATGTTGAACTTTAATTAAAGTTAGTAAAAAGTTCAATGATTCACTAAAAGGAAAACCCTCAGTAATGAGGGCTTTTCAAAGGGTTTCTTTGGGGCTTATTTCAAAAGTAAAAGTGCTGATTACACATAAATATGATTGTAGAATATGGCAGAAAAAATTTGTAGATATTTTACTACACAAAAAAATGTTAAAAGCAAAAAAATAGGTGCAATAAAATAATTTACAAACCAAGTTGAAACAAAACGTAAATACCAGAATAAGTTTAGTATTTTCGACACAAATTAAGATGTATGAAGCTTTTTGTTGCCGGACTGCCTTATGACCTGGATGATGCAGAACTGATGGAAATATTTGAAAAATTTGGAACCGTTGTTACTGCAAGAGTAGCCATGGATAAGGAAACAGGCAAAAGTAAGGGCTTTGGTTTTGTAGATATGCAGAATGCAGAAGAAGGCAAAGATGCTATTGAAAACCTGAAAGATATTTCGTTGGGTAAAAAGCCTTTGATTGTAAAAGAAGCTGAAGAAAAAACCGGCCCTCCTGGCGGTGGCGGCGGATTTAGACCAGGCGGACAAAATCGTGGTGGTGGCGGTGGTGGTTACAGCGGTGGCGGAAATTATGGTGGCGGCGGAAACCGCAGAGGATACTAATTAAGTAATTATTTTATTATACTTTTTCAACAGCAGATTTTCTCTGCTGTTTTTTATTGCATGTTTACAACTTGCAATTTTATAGCTATCTTAACCCACCATCAAACTGTGATTTTTTAAAAATTTAAAGCTCTCCACTCATCTTCCAGAATAGCCATTTCAACCATACTTAAATATTCATTATTGTACCAAAGTATATCACGACTAACGCCTTCAATATTCATTCCGCATTTTAAATAACAATTTAAAGCAGCTTTGTTGTTTTCGTAAACACCCAGGCCAATGCGGTGCAGGCCAAGTTCCTGAAACCCAATTTTTAAAACCGCTTTTGTCATTTGCTGGCAAATTCCTTTTTGTTGTGCATGCGGACTAACCAATACCCTGCTTATTCTTGATGAACGGTTTTTCCAACTCAACCCTCCTAAAGAAATATGCCCTACAACTTCACCTGTTTCAATTTCAACTGCTTTAAAAACAAAGGCATCCGATTTGCCAGGCAAATTTGTATCCTGTATGTACCATTGCATTGTTTTTAAGGTTAAAGGAAAACTGAATAAAGAACCCGACCATTTTATCAGCAGTTCTTCTGAATCAATCCAATCGATCAGTTGTTGAAAATCACTTTCTACAAATGGCTCCAGTTTTATCATATAACTATGCTTCCAATTTTTTGCAAAGCGAATGTAACACTAAATGATTGCAGATAAAGAAATGGCTATTTTAAATATTTATCAAACCAATCCAAGAAGTTTTTCTCTTCTACTTCCCGGTAGCGCCAGCCGTGGCCACCACCCGTTTTGATGATGAGGTTGCAGGGAACGTTTGCTTCTTTAAATTTTGCAATGATAGATTCTGATTGTTGCTTAGGTACCAGCACATCTTTATCGCCATGGATAATTAACACAGGCGGATCATCAAAACTTACTGCATTGATGGGAGAAATTTCTTTAGCTATGGCAATCCTTTTTTTCATATCGGTAATAGAAACCAATGTTGCAGTAGTATCATTCCATACTTTAAAATCGAATGCTGCGGCGAGTTTAGTAAAAACCAATCCTGCCTGATTAATTTTTTCTGAAGGATTTGGCCCGCCAAAATTTATAAAATCGGTTGGGGGATAAAACACTGCAATTGCCTGTACCCTGCTGGAAACTTTATCAACCGGATCGTTGGATTTTGTATCAGCTACATCATCGGCTGTTGCAATGGTTAAAGATAAATGCCCGCCAGAGGAGGAACCGGTGATGCCTATTTTATTTGCATCAATTGCATATTGTTTTGCATTGTATCTTATAAAACGTACGGCTCTTTTTAAATCAATAATTTCATCAGGAATGGTATAGCGTGGCTGGCTGCAAACCATCACACCAAAAATGGTGTAACCGGCATCCAAATACATCTGCGATCTTTCTGCAAATCCATCACGCATTCTATCTGAAGAAATCCAGTTACCGCTGAGTACGCTGATGATTGCTTTACCGTTTGAATTTTGTTTAGGCGTAAGTACAGTCATCGTTAATGCCATACCATCTTTACGGCCATAAATTACTTCTGCTTTTGAAAAATTTAAACTGTCAGATGCTGATGCACTGATTGAAATCGCAATGCTGATTACTAAAAAAAGATAACGCATATAATTACAATTGTTTTATTTAGTTTATTCGAACAACTCAGCTTGCGGATTAGCTGATGCAGGCTTCTCCCATTGCATTTCAATGGATTTATTATAGTCTGCCAGCTTATTACCAAGTGCTTTCCAACCCATTACATCTACAATCTTTGTAATTTTCACTTTGGCATTTCGGGCCTGTGCTCCCCTGCCGCTTTGCATAGCAAGTACGGGTTCCTCATCTGTTGTAACAGCTTCTAAATAATTACCTTCTCCTTCTTTAATAAACAAAAATTTATTATGCAGGGTTGATGTTTCTATCTTAAAACGCTTTACACTGTATTGCACTTTCTCCTTGTCGAAATAAACAGCCGTTATAATTTTTTCGGCATCAAACTTCTCTATCAGTAATACTTTTTCCGTATCAAAACGCTGGGTAAGTTCCTGATCGGTAATCTGGTAATTACCATCATTGTAAATCACAAGTAATCGATCTTCAGCTTCAAACTTGCCCAGATATTCACCTTTTTCATCGGTATTTAAACGGCCAAATTTATTATCGAACCAAAGTTTTTTTGCGTCCAATGTTGAGTTTCCGGCTTCTTTAAATTTTACCGACTTGACCGGGTATTTAGTTACCTGGTTGCCGATGCTTCCTCTTCCTTTTATCTCCTGCTCTTCAAAATAAAAATCAAATTCTTTTTTATGTGCGTTGCAATTTGGGCTGAGAATTATCTTCACTACTTCAGCTTCGCCATTAGCATTTGCAGTAAAATAATGCACCCTGCTTTTTTCGCTTCCCTTGGTTAAATCGTATTCCTTATCACGGGTAACACCGGTTACATTAAACCGTTTTGAGAAACTAATCCCCGTTTTACCATCTACGTAAATCATGTTGTAGGTGGTTCTTTCATCGTTCTTCATAAACACTGCCACATGCAGAATATCTTTGCCGATAAAAACTTTTTCCGAAACCTTTACCACTTTCATAATGCCGCCTTTGGTAAAAGCGATAATGTCATCCAGGTCAGATACCTCAGCCACAAACTCATCTTTCCTTAAACCGGTGCCAATAAAACCATCGGCAAAATTTGCGTAAATTTTTATGTTGGCAATGGCAACTGATTTTGCCTGTATAACATCAAACTGTTTAATTTCAGTTTTGCGTTCTCTGCCTTTACCGTATTTTTTTAAAAGATTTTCATAATAAGCAACTGCATAGTCAGTAAGATGATCCAAATCAAATTTCACCTGCTTAATATCATTTTCCAAACCCTTTATCTGTTCAATCAGATCATCAATATCCAGTTTGTAAATTCGGCGTACCGGTTTCTCAGTAAGTTTGATGATATCCTCACGGGTAATATCTCTTTTCAATAATTTTTTAAAAGGTGTGAAGGCTTTGTCAATAGCTTCCAGCACTTTTTCCCAGGTTTCATGCTTCTTCTCTAATTCCTTATAAATCTTTTCTTCAAAGAAAATTTTCTCTAAAGAAGTGAAGTGCCATTTTTCGTAAAGCTCGGCAAGTTTTATTTCAAGTTCACGCTTTAACAGCTCTTTTGTATTGTCTGTAGCGGTCTTCAACAGATCGCTTACTTTTAAAAACTGAGGTTTATCTTTTACAATTACGCAGGTATTGGGCGATATACTCACTTCACAATCAGTAAATGCATACAAAGCATCAATGGTAATATCGGGAGAAATGCCCGGCGCCAATTCCACAATAATTTCTACTTCTGCAGCCGTATGGTCAGTTACTTTTTTTACTTTTATTTTTCCCTGGTCGTTTGCTTTTACAATGCTCTCCATCAACTGCGTGGTGGTAACGCCAAATGGAACATTGCGTATGACCAATGTTTTTTTATCTACTTCTTCTATCACTGCCCTCACTCTTACTTTACCTCCACGTACACCTTCGTTGTAATTACTGGCATCCATTGTTCCGCCGGTTTGAAAATCAGGAAGAATTTCAAATTTTTTACCCCGTAAATATTTTATGGATGCTTCAATCAGTTCGCAAAAATTGTGTGGAAGAATTTTTGTTGCCAAGCCTACCGCTATACCTTCTGCCCCCTGCGCCAGCAACAACGGGAATTTCATGGGCAAGGTTACCGGCTCGTTTTTTCGGCCATCGTAACTCAATGCCCAATCGGTTGTTTTTGCATTAAAGGCAACTTCCAAAGCAAACTTGCTAAGTCTTGCCTCAATATATCTTGAGGCAGCAGCTTCATCTCCTGTACGTACATCGCCCCAGTTACCCTGTGTTTCAATTAACAGATCTTTTTGGCCCAGGTTTACCAACGCATCGCCTATACTTGCATCGCCATGCGGATGATACTGCATACTCTGCCCGATGATGTTTGCAACTTTATTAAAACGGCCATCATCCATTTCCTTCATGGCATGCAGAATTCGGCGCTGTACAGGCTTTAAGCCATCTTCAATGGCTGGCACCGCACGTTCCAATATCACGTAACTGGCATAATCCAGAAACCAGGTTTTGTACTGCCCGCCAATACCAAGGTCGGTGTGTTCGTATTCTTCTTTTTGTTTTTTACTGTTCGCCATATTTTATTTTTTCACGCAAAGGAGCAAAGAAAACGCAAAGGTAAATTTGTGTCTTATTAACTTTCCGTCTTTGCGTGTAACTTCACCTCAAACTCCTTCATCTTTCCAACCGTTCCCTGCACATCAAACATATCCTGCGCAATCATCTTTTTTAAACGCCACAACAAATACATATCGCCGGTTGTATTTTTTACTTTGGTTAGATGTGTGTGAATGATTTTGGATGCTTTTTGCCAATCGCCGGTCACTATTTTTTTCAACTCTGCATCATAAAAATCTTCTTCTTCCTGTATCAGCTTTTTTCCACCTTCCAGCAAACGAATGCCTTTATTTTCATCGCAAAGCCTTGTCCATTCATCAGGATCTACCTCAAACTCACTGGACGTAATTTCTCTTGCCAACTTTTTTGCTTTTAAAAATTCTCTGGCAGGAATTTCTGATAACCATATAGGGTAAAAAATATTTCCTTTTTCATTAAGAAAGGGAAGGTTATTCAGGTACAAAATAAAAACCCTGCCCTGGAATTCCTTCATGTAATTAAGCAACCAATAATAGCCGCTTACATCATGCTTATTTTGTGCGGCCCATATCCAAATGGTTTCATTTTCATCCCGTCGCATAGTGCCAACGAGTTCGGCAGCTGTTTTATAATCATCCACATCGCCGTCATCTATTTTGCCATCGTAATCGCCACCAGTCAACACATCACGCCACCATTGTTTGCGGTTTTCTATTCCTTCGCCAATGTAAATATTCTGTAAAGGGCCTACTGCATAATCATCTTTTATCTGAATAACATTTCCCTGCAGGTTTTCATCCATGTCAATGGCCTGTTGTAATACAGCTACATCCGGTTCATTAAATACTATATGAATCATCTTATGTTAATAAATTTTTGCTTTTCAAATAAATAATACTCACTATTTTCTTATGCTCCAAGTTCCCCCTTCAGGGGGTTAGGGGGTTTCTACTAAATCCATCTCCACCTTCAAATTATCTATAATAAATTCCTGTCGTAACGGTGTATTCTTTCCCATATAATATTCCAGCAAATGCTGAATATGTGTTTCGGGCAAAAGCATTACGGGCTGCAGTTTCATGTCTTCACTTATAAAACGTGCAAATTCATGTGGACTAATTTCTCCCAATCCTTTAAAGCGTGTTGTTTCTGGCTTGTTACCTAATTTTTTTGTTGCTTCCTGTTTCTCAGTTTCGTTGTAACAATAAATCGTTTCCTGTTTATTTCTTACACGGAACAAAGGTGTTTCTAAAATATAAACATGCCCGTTCTTTACCAGGTCGGGGAAGAATTGCAGAAAGAAAGTCATCAGCAACAAACGTATGTGCATACCATCCACATCTGCATCGGTTGCAAAAACAATATTGTTGTAACGCAAGCCTTCATAGCCTTCTTCAATATTTAATGCATGTTGCAAAAGATTGAACTCTTCATTTTCGTAAACCACCTTCTTGGTAAGCCCAAAACAGTTTAAGGGTTTTCCACGTAAGCTAAACACAGCCTGGGTTTCCACGTTACGTGCTTTGGTAATACTACCGCTGGCACTATCACCTTCGGTAATAAAAATGGTGCTCTCTTTTTGTTTTTCTGCAATTTTATCTTTGTCTTTTCCACTGGCTTCATCGTTGTAATGAAACTTACAATCTCGTAATTTTTTATTGTGCAAATTCGCTTTTTTTGCTCTTTCGTTGGCAAGTTTTTTAATGCCTGCCATATCCTTGCGTTCACGTTCGTTTTGCTCAATTCGTTTTTTTAAAGCTTCGGCAGTTTCGGGGTTTTTATGCAGAAAATTATTAAGTTCTTTACCTAAAAAATCGCCAATAAAATTTCGCATACTTGGGCCACCTTCATAAACCGTTTGAGAACCCAGTTTTGTTTTGGTCTGACTTTCAAAAACCGGTTCCTGCACACGTACACTCAACGCCGCACAAACACTTCCACGTATATCGGTTGCATCGTAATCTTTCTTATAAAAATCACGTACCGTTTTTATCAACGCTTCTCTAAAAGCCGCCAGGTGCGTACCTCCTTGTGTGGTAAACTGTCCGTTCACAAAACTGTAATACTCTTCCCCATAATCATTTTCATGCGTTAGGGCAATTTCAATATCCTCTCCTTTCAAATGTATGATGGGGTAACGGATCTCATCTTCATTGGTTTTGCGTTGCAACAGATCGAGCAAACCGTTTTTACTTACATACCTTTTATTGTTAAGGTTCATCACCAAACCTGCATTCAGGTAGCAATAATTCCAGAATTGATTGTCGAGATATTCCTGTACAAAATGAAAGTTTTTAAAAATTTTATCATCGGGCACAAAAGTTACCAGTGTTCCATTCTCTTCGGTGGTTTTGGTTTCTTTGTGATCATTAGTTAAAACCCCTCTTTCAAACTCAGCAGTTTTTTCTTTGCCATCTCTAAAAGCTGTTACTTTAAAATAGTTGCTGAGTGCATTCACAGCCTTGGTTCCCACACCATTCAATCCTACACTTTTTTGAAATGCTTTGCTATCGTATTTTGCACCGGTATTTATCTTACTCACCACATCTACCACTTTTCCCAGGGGAATTCCACGGCCATAATCACGGATGGTAATGGTTTTGTCTTTAATATTTACATCTACATGTTTGCCATAACCCATGGTATGTTCGTCAATGCAGTTGTCAATTACTTCTTTTATCAAAACATAAATACCATCATCGGGGCTGCTGCCATCGCCAAGTTTACCTATGTACATACCGGGGCGTAGCCTTATATGCTCCTTCCAGTCGAGGCTGCGGATGGATTCCTCATTGTAATCGTTCTTTTGTACTTCTGCCATGCTTTTTAGTTGATCCGTTTTTTAGTTAATCAGTTAGTTGGTTAATCCGTATAGAGATATTTGCACCAAAACGGATTAACGTATGAACGAATTAACGGATTGACCGTTTTCAGTGCTGCGAATATAACTGAATGAGTGGATTTTTGATATGGGCGAATTATCCACATTTTTATTGAAAATGTGAGCAAAATTAGTTAAGGCCATTAATCAATTTTTGAAAATATTCGATTGTTATTGAAAATATTTTTACAGTAGCTTTATACAAAACATATAGATGAATCTTGATCTTACAAACAAAACTGCCCTTGTATGCGGCAGCACCCAGGGACTTGGATATGCCAGTGCCGTTGAACTCGCCTTATTGGGCTGCCATGTTGTGTTAATGGCACGTAATGAAGAAAAACTTAAAGAAGCGGTTAGCACTTTAGATAATTCTAAAAGTCAGCATCACCAATACCTGGTTGCCGATTTTACAGATGTGGATGCTGTGAAAGTTGCCATCAATGGTTTTGTAAAAAATAATACCATCCATATCCTGGTAAATAACACTGGCGGCCCTGCAGGCGGCACTGCATTAAATGCCCAGGCAGCAGATTTTTTATCCGCTTTCAACAACCATCTCATAAATAACCACAACCTTACGCAGGCAGTTGTGCCGGGGATGAAGGAAGCGGGTTTTGGCAGAATAATCAATGTTATTTCTACCTCAGTAAAAAGTCCAATAGCGGGTTTGGGGGTAAGTAATACCATCAGGGCGGCAGTAGCCAACTGGGCAAAAACATTTGCAACAGAATTGGGAGCTTTTGGCATAACTGTTAATAATGTATTGCCCGGCTTTACAAAAACAGTAAGGGCCGATTATGTAATTGCATCCAAAGCAAAAGCAGGTAACATGAGTGAGGCAGAGGTTTTAAAACAATTAGTTGCTGAAATACCGGCGGGTCGCATAGGCGAACCACAAGAATTTGGCGCTGCCGTAGCTTTTTTAGCATCGCCTGCAGCAGCATATATAAATGGCATTAATTTACCGGTAGATGGTGGCAGACTGGGTTGCTTATAAAATTTTTAACCAACGCAACCCTTTGTGGTTTATAAAGGTCTTTATGAGGAAAGGTTAATTTAATTTTAACTTCATATTAAATTGTCTAATTTAACTGCTCATTCTAATCTTAAAAAAAATATAAAAAAATGAAACTGACAAAATTATTAATGGTTGTGGTTGTATCGGCCACCATGCTTTTTGTAAGCTGTAAACCAAAAGACGCAGACATTAAAGCCGATGTAGAAAAAGCTTTAAAAGCCGATCCAATGATGACCAACACCATGGTTGATGTAAAAGATGGTGTTGTTACCATGAGCGGCGAGTGTAAAGATGATGCATGCAAAGCGATGTGCGAAAAAACAGTAGCCGGAGTTAAAGGTGTAAAATCGGTTGTAAACAATTGTATGGTTGCTCCTCCTCCACCGCCACCACCAGCATCTTTATCTACTACCATTGATGCAACTAAAATGCAGCAGGTAAAAGATGGTTTAAAAGATATACCAGGCGTTACAGTTGAATTTGTAGGTGATAAAGCGGTATTAAAAGGAGCAGTTACTGACGCAAACAGAGTGAAGATTATGCAGATAGTTATGGCTGCAAAAGTACTTCCTGATGCCAGCGGTTTAACCTCTAAGAAATAATTACTTAAAATTTAAAAATTAAACAAAATGGCTTTACAAGATAAATATGCAGAACTACTGCAAACCGCTGCTACATTAGGTGTTACTAATTTTTCTACTGCTGAACAAGGAGGTGTTTTACATATTAGTGGCACAGCAAAAACCACGGCAGATTATGATGCACTTTGGGCATTGTATGCAAAGCTTGACCCAAACATGTCAAGCGGCGATTTAATGATGAACATTGATATTAAAGCCGACGCTGGTGCACAGTTAAAAGTAACAACCGACAGCACCAACCTAAACATCCGCAGTACGCCGAGTACCGAAGGTGAAATTGTGGGCAAAGCTGCACATGATGAAGTGGTTACCCTGGTGGAAAAAACAGATGACAGCTGGTGGAAAATTAAAACAGCAAACGGTGAAGAAGGTTATGCATTTGCACAGTACCTTTCTCCCATGTAAATAAAAATTAAATTTTAAAAGCCATCCCGATTTACCGGGATGGCTTTTTTATTTGTAGTTTTAAAAAAAATATTTTTTATGAAGAAGACAATATTCATCATCATCATCTGCATTTTTTCAATTATAAATGCCAATGCACAGTTTTTTAAAAAAGATGCGGGGCTGGCACATACCTTCTCCATTGTGGCACGTGATTCTGTAACCGGCGAAATGGCTGTGGGCGTTCAAAGCCACTGGTTTAGCGTGGGCACAGCCGTAAGCTGGGGCCAAGCAGGTGTGGGCGTGGTTGCCACACAAAGTTTTGTAAATAAAAGTTATGGCATTAAAGGTTTGGGGCTGATGAAGAATGGAAAAACTGCTACCGAAGCATTGAGCGAATTGCGTGCCGCCGATGAAGGCCGGGAAGTAAGACAGGTGGCTATGATTGATGCCAACGGAAACGTAAATTCCTTTACCGGTAAAAACTGTATTGATCATGCAGGCAATATTGTTGGTAAAAATTACTCAGTACAAAGCAATATGATGCTTACCGATAAAGTAAATGCCGCCATGGCAAAAGCATTTGAAGGCAGCGAAGGAAAGCCTTTAGCAGAGCGGATTTTGCTGGCACTTAAAGCAGCTCAATCTGTTGGTGGAGATATACGTGGCAAACAATCGGCCGCTATATTGGTAGTAGCAGGTAAAAGTAACAACGAACCCTGGAACGAACGCCTGATTGATTTACGGGTTGATGATAACAAAGCACCGCTTGATGAATTAGACCGCCTGCTGAAAACTTACCGTGCTTACGAGCACATGGATAAAGGCGACCTGGCCACAGAAAAAAACGACATGAAACTTGCCATGGAAGAATACGGTGCGGCCATGAAAATGTTTCCGGACAATCTTGAAATGCAGTATTGGACAGCCATAACGCTGGCCAACAATAAAAAAGTTACCGAGGCAGCTATTCTGCTTCAAAAAATTTATAAAAAAGATGCCAACTGGCGTGAGTTAACCAAACGTTTACCAAAAGTGAATTTATTAACTGTTACCGCAGCCGACTTACAACTTTTATTAAAGTAAATTTGTAAAAAATTATAATAATGAAATCCTTTAGCAACATAATTATTACGCTTTTATTTTCAACCCTAATCATTTCCTGCACAGCACAAACAAAAACTGCTTTAACCGCTGATGAATTTGAAAAACAACTAACCACCCAAAAAAATATTCAGATACTGGATGTAAGAACGCCCGGTGAATTTTTTGGCGGCCATATAAAAAATGCGTTGCAGGCCGATTGGAATGATAAAACAGAATTTGAACGCCGGCTTTCATTCGTTGATAAAAATAAGCCTGTATATGTGTATTGCCAGGCAGGTGGCAGAAGCGCCGCTGCAGCAGATAAAATGCGTAAAGCTGGTTACAAAAATGTGTACGAATTAACCGGTGGCATTAATGCCTGGCGTGCCGCCAGCAAAGCTTTGGAAGGTACCGGCACAAAAAAACAAATGACCGTTGATGCATTTAATACTTCCATTAATGCAACAAAGACAGTGCTGGTAGATTTTGGCGCAAGCTGGTGCCCGCCGTGCATACAAATGGAACCTGTACTGAAAAAAATAACAGAAAAAAATAAAGGGAAATTCACCTTGGTTAAAGTTGATGGCGGCCGCGACCAGGATATTTTACAAACCTATAAAGTAACTGCACTGCCTGTATTTATTGTTTTTAAAGATGGCAAACAAGTTTGGCGCAAAGATGGTGTGGCAACTGAAAAAGAAATTGCCGAGCAATTAAAATAATCTAATCCTGCGTTAACTCCTTAATAAAATCGCTTACTAAATAACTGATAAGTTTACCGGTAGTTTCATCTTTTCTTCCATCGGCCAATTGCGTAGCACCTTCGCAAATATGCAGGTATGCCGGTTTTGCATCCTGAGCAGTGAATGTTATAAATTTACGTGCCAGCAAGGGCGTAATGCCACATGGTGTAATGGCACTGGTTAAAACATTTTCAACACAATCCAGATCAATTTCTATACCAGTGTAACTGTCTTCGGTAAAGCCGGTAGCATGTGCTACAGCCTGTATAAAGTTTTTGCGTTCGTGTATAAAAATCTCTTCGTAGCTGATATAATCTATAAACGGATTGTTGTGTATATCCATCAGCACATTTTGCGAAATATAATTTTCGTGCAAGCCAACCATACAATATTTACCCAGGTAACCATCTTCCTCTGCGTAGCGAAACCCGTTACCACTGTGCCTTCCCTCGGCAACGCTATAATCAGCATGTGCATCTAAGTTTATACAATTTATCTGCGATAGTGGAATCATTTCAGCCTTGTGTAACCCCTTGGCCACACCCTTAATAATTGGGTAAGCATTGTTATGCCCACCACCAATAATGATGGGTATTTTTTTTGCAGATGCAATTACTTTAAGGAGGTTCTCCACTTCTTCATCAACAATATTTAACGCATGGCGGTAAGCATTAATTTTTTCTTCGGTATTGTAGGCATTGTTTTCTATCAGAAATTTTATATCGCCAAAATCAAAATGTCCCAGCACTAAAACGTTTTCCCCGCTTAAATAATCATTACTCTGCAGGTTTAAAAAAGAAGATAAAAAAGCAAGCCAGGCAGTTTCAGTACCACCTGTTCCATAATTTGCCTTTACGCCAAAATCTTCCGGAATACCAAGTATTACATATTTAGCTTCCGATTCTTTCAACACTTCAGGCCATTCGCTATCAGGTTTTAAAAATTTTACACGCTCTCCCATCCGGGTTTCA
Organism: Chitinophagaceae bacterium; assembly: GCA_031360765.1. Taxonomy (GTDB): domain Bacteria; phylum Bacteroidota; class Bacteroidia; order Chitinophagales; family Chitinophagaceae; genus Ferruginibacter. The sequence continues at coordinate 42,403 of JANMBZ010000109.1, read as the reverse complement.
AAACGGCGCACTTTGGTTAGCGATAAGATATCCTGTTTGCTGTAAAATTTAAAATGCTTCATAGATGAAAGTTATGGAAAATCTGTTTGTAAAATGAACAGGATGCCAAAATAAATATCAATACATCTTTATAGGTTAAAATTGCTTTTAAATCATTTTATAAAATTTAACGCTGAATAATATTAATAAAAATTTCGTTGGTACAGTATTTGTTAGTTGCAGATTTATGAAAACAAAAATCAAAATCTCAGCAATTTTATTAGGCACAGCCATGCTGTTTGCCTCAGTTAGTAACGCCCAAAGCCCTATGGCACCGGTAAAAAAAGGCAGTGTAACGTTTAGTGCCGGTGTTGGTATTGGAAACGAGTATAGTAGTGATTATTATAACTCTGCCTTTGGTACCAAAGCCGTTATTGAAGCCGGTTTGTGGAATGCTGGTCCGGGTGTAATAACGCTTGGTGGCGAAGTGGGTGCATCCTTTTCCAACGGTGGTATTTACAGCAATTACAAAACAAATACAGTAGTTGTAGCAGGTCGCTCGGCTTGGCACTATGGTTGGAAAGTAAGGGGGCTTGACACGTATGCCGGTTTATCCGCAGGTGCAGGCTTTCACAATTATAAGTACGATAAAAACGGATACGTAAAAGAAAGCGAAGTAATTCCGGTATTTGCAGGTTTTGTAGGTGCTTCTTATTTTGTAACCCCCAATTTTGGTTTTAATGTGGAGGTAGGTAATGATATTACTAGGCTTCAGGGCGGTATTATTTTTAAACTCAAGTAAGCTTGCTGTGTTTTGTTATTTTTGCTGCATAAACATTTATGGCAGCAATAGCATACATCCCTAAACTTATATTTACAGGTGAACAATGGCTGCATAATCATGCGGCCATTGTTGCAGATGGTATAATAACAGATGTGTTGACTGTTTCGGAAATAAATCCCCTTATAAAAAAAATATATTTCAACCAAAGCATACTGGCACCAGCTTTTATTGATCTGCAGATTTATGGTGCTTATGAAAAATTATTCTCGGTTTACCCAAATACAGATGCTTTACATTTATTAAATACTTACTGCAACAATGGCGGTGCAGCTTTTTGTATGCCCACCATTGCCACTAATGAAACGGAGGTACTTTATAAATGTATTGATGCAATAAAAAAATATTGGCAACAGGGCGGCAAAGGAATACTGGGCTTGCATACCGAAGGGCCTTGGATAAATAAATTGAAGAGAGGAGCCCATGTAGAATCTTTTATACATAGCCCTACCCAGCAAGAAGTAAAAGCGTTATTGAAGTATGGTAAAGATGTAATAAAAATTATCACCCTTGCACCAGAAGTTTGTAGCCAAGAAATTATTGAGCTTATTAAATCATCTGGCATAAAAATTTTTGCAGGCCACAGTAATGCTACTTACGAAGAAGCCACACAAAGTTTCGACAATGGCATTACTGCGGTAACGCATTTATACAACGCTATGAGTCCGCTGCAACACCGCAGCCCGGGTTTGGTGGGTGCCACTTTAGATCATCCGAAAATTATGGCCAGTATTATTCCTGATGGTTTTCATGCAGATTATGCAGCCATCAGAATTGCCAAAAAAATAATGCAGCACCGGCTTTTCGCCATTACCGATGCAGTTACCACAACAAATAAGGGTTATTATAAACACCAGGCTGAAGGAGATAAATATATTTCCGATGGAATCCTGAGCGGATCTGCCTTAACCATGTACAAAGCATTACAAAACCTGGTAAAACATGGTGGTATAGAAACCGGTGAGGCCTTACGTATGTGCAGCCTGTATCCTGCACAGGTAATGCACATGGATAATGAGTTGGGCAGAATTGCCAAAGGTTATCAGGCAAAAATGGTTTTGCTACCGCAGTTATTAGATGATACAGCAGTTCAAATCATTTCTTAATTCAGATACCATCTTAGCCCCCCTTCTTTTTAGCGTGTATAAATAGCACTTGCATTTCCTTTATAATTGAATTATATTTATAAAAGTTCTTTATTCACGCACTAAATTATACGTTATGAACCTCCTCGAAAAATTTCAAAATTGGGGTGACAGGCATCACCCAAAATGGCTGGATATTATTCGTATAGCATTAGGTATCTTTCTCTTTTATAAAGGTTTTGATTTTTTACGCAACAGCAGTAACCTTATCAGCCTGATGAAAAACACTTCTCCTTTCAGTGAATTTATGGTGGTGCTTTTAGCTCATGGAATTGCCTTTGTACATATACTGGGCGGCTTATTTTTAGCCCTTGGCTTATTTACTCGTGCAGCCTGTTTAATACAAATACCTGTTTTGCTGGGAGCAATTGTTTTAGTAAACATCAATGCCACCAAAGATGCATTCAGCCCTTATTCAGAGTTGTTTCTTTCAATCATCATTCTCTTACTGCTCATTTATTTTTTAATCATCGGCAACGGCCCACTTTCGGTAAAAGTGCCTCCTGAAGAGCATTTAAAAGAACATGAAAATTATGTTCATAAAGTGAAGGGCGAACCTGAGGACTTATAAAATGGATCAATCCAGTAAAGAAAAGATAAAAGGCAAAATGCAGAACAGGAGGTTTCCTCGAAGTGTACAATAAAATTCATTCAAATGCCAGAATTAAAAATATGGGTACCTCTCGTTGAGAAAAAAACACTTATTAAATACCATGAGTTGTATTGGTAAATATGATTTCAGTTGCAAGCAGCAAAAAATTAAATACCCCACAAAATAGTTGAGCCGTTTATAAATGAGGGTGAAAACCTATCCGCCTTTTTCAACCTCTTATCTGAATCTTATAAACCCAGGGTTTAAATTAAAAAAGTGCCCGTTATTTCATCGGGCTGCAAAGAAAGTCGTAAATTTAAATCCTGTAAAAAAACTGTATGAAGAATTTATTAGTTTACCTAATGCTGGTATTATTTGTTATTTTTTTAGGTGCATGCCAGAAGGAATTGAATTTTGATAGTCTTACCGGCACAACGCCCACAAATGGGCAGGCAATTGGCACTTTAAAAGCAACATCAGGCAATTGCCTGCCAAGTACAATCAGCGGCACTTTTACCAAAGACTCACTTTTAAAGTCATCAAACTTTATACAGGTTACTGCAGATATTACAACAACCGGTACTTATACAATTAAGAGTGATACTATTGCGGGTTTTTCCTTTAGCGGATCTGGTACCATTACAAATACGGGTGTCAATATAATTAATCTGGCTGGTAGCGGCACCCCCACATCCAGCGGTGTAAAAACTTTTACCATCACTTTTGGTACAAGCGTTTGTAAAATAGATGTTACTGTGGTTGTAGCCACGCCAGCACCTACTGCCTATAGCTTTACCTGCGCCACTACTACATTTGGTGCCGGAGTTTACACTGTAAATTCGCCTGTTGGGCCACAGCATACCGTTACGTTAAATGTAGTGGTTACTACACCAGGCCCCTGGGCAATAAATGTTGCGGCTGTAAATGGTGTATCCTTTTCTGGTAGCGGTACATTTACCGCTGCTACCAATACACAGGTTACTTTAACTGCAAGCGGCACTCCTTTGGTAGCCAGTCCACCGCCATATAGTTACACGGTTACCAGCGGTACATCTACCTGTACTTTTTCAATTAATGTTGCAGCAGCAGCCCCCGCACCCAATTTAGATTATGTGCCGCAAACATCTTTCAGCAATTGGAGTTCGAAATTAGTTGGAGGCACAGCAGCAGATACAACCTATATACAGGTAAGTGCCAATTCAAAAACATTTGTCCCTAACAGCTATAAAATTTTTGAAGTAAAAAATATGGGTGTACCAACCGACTCTGTTTATAACCGCAAAAATGGTGGTTCTTATTTTCAATATATTGATGGCAACCTCGGTGTTTTAACCAACCCTATCAACAAAGAATATTTAGTACTTGATTCTACCAGAGCTGTTAACCTACCTTGGAGAGTAGATTTCGGCCCCAATGTAGCCATGGGATTTCCTCTATCTAATATAAGAATAGATGCAGAAATTTTAGGTAAGGGCGAAACAAAAACGGTACAATCCATTGTATACACCAATGTTATCAGGGTAAAATATGCTTACACAGCCACTGTTATTGGCCTTGGCGATATACCGATAGCCGAAGAGGAAAGATGGTTTGCAAGGGGCATTGGGGTAATACGCTCAAGCATTATAAACCTGGTAAACTCCGGCACTACCGTAAACGAAACTACCAGAACGCAGATTTTTTAAATAGGATAATTCAGCTTAAAAATCATCTCATTTTTTTGCCAATGAACGCTGGTACTAAAATTACGAGCCTTTATTATTAAGGGTAAACCTGTTGCCATTTATTTAAAAGTAATTTTGGAAACCGGATGAATTTCCCAGGCAGTTTTAGGCCTGAAGCCGTTTGGGCCAACCGTTCCGGCACTGTGATCAACATCAAAAAACATAGATCCTTCTATAGCAATGGGTATTGGTTTGGCAGAGAACACTGCATATTTTGAACCACATAGCTCTACGAAATTATCTTCAAAAAAATCTCTTATAGTTTGTATAGCCGTTTTGTTTGCCGCTGTACCGGTTTGGGGAACTCCCGAAATTTCTACATTAAAAAAAGTAGCTTTAGATTTAACAGCATTGTCGCCAATAATTACATGGTAATCATTATCTCCTTCTTTTTTCATAGCGTATAAAAAAATATTATTCCGCAACCTTACATTCTTCTTTTCTTCTGCAATCCTGGGGCTTGTGCGTTTTAATTTTGCCTTCATCTCACTGTCTTTTGTAAGTGATGCTGCTAAAGCTGCAATGGAAGCAAAAGATTTAAAAGGCACACCCCTTACAAAACTGGTTTTAGCCTTTGCCCTGTCTGTGCCCGAAAATTCATCCTCGCCGCATTGGGCAGATTCTGTGCTGAAAGGCTCATTTGAATCGGCAATAAACTTTACGGGGTATATTTTTCCATTAGGTGCTTTATAAAACGCACGTTTGGTTTGGTTTTTTAATGTAACTATGGTATCCCTGTTGGTTTGTGCAATGCTTAAGAAAGGTGTAATATAAAATAACAGAAAGATGAAGATTTTTAAAGTTGGCATGGTAATATAGTTTAGGTGTAAAACAAGATAAATATTAGTTTTTTAAAACGCAAGTTTAATATAAAATAATTTCTAACTTTAATAAACCAAAATCAACGAAGCTTATGGCATCCCTAAAAAGTATCAGGCAACTTATATCTTGTGTGGTAGCACCTAACAGCAGCTTAATGCAATCTTATGGCGAAGCTGCACACACAAGCACCGATGCCATTGGCAAACTGGTAAAGCAACAAAATATTATCGGTATCGGCATCAGCGAAAAAATAAGCAAGAGGAAAAAGACCGGTAAAACAGGGTTGATTTTTTATGTTGAAAAGAAAATTGACCTTAAGGATATTCATCCCGAAGATCTGATACCTAAAAGTTTTCCGCAGATGGAAAATGCAGCAAAATTTATTATTACCGATGTAATTGAAATTGGGACAATTGTACCACAGGCAAATATTGCGCAAAAACAAATTCAACCAGGCTTTAGTATCGGTCATGCTAAAAACGGCAATGGTACACTTGGAGCACTGGTAACCGATGGAAAAGATTATTATCTGCTAAGCAACAGCCATGTTATTGCAAAAAACGGAACAGCACAAGCAGGTGATTCTATTATTTACCCAAGTGTTGATGATGGCGGAAAAGTTCCAAAAAATGTAGTAGCAAAACTAGCTGCTTTTAAAAAATTTAGAAATACCGAAAAGTTTATTAACGAAGTAGATTGTGCCATAGCAAAACCAGTTAAAGCAAGAATGCAGGATGTTACTGCGATGATAAAAGATATTGGTTTACCCAAAGGCATTATTGCAGCCAAACGGGGCATGCGTGTAATGAAGGTTGGCACGGCAACCGGTAAAACAACCAGCAAAATTATTGATGCCGATTTTCATTTAAAACTGCAGTATGGTACATTGGGTACAATAGGATTTCGTCACCAGATTTTAAGTAAAACTTTTACTGAAAGCGGCGACTCTGGTGCTTTGGTAATTGATGTTAAAACAAAAAAGGCCGTTGGACTGCATTTTGCAGGAGGGCCAAAAGGCAGTGTGTGCAACCCCATACAAAAAGTACTGGATGCCCTTAAAGTAAAATTAGTAACTGAATGGGATTAATGTAATTCTCTTCTTTTTAAATTATCAATTATGGCAACAGAAAAACAGGCACAGCTGGCCAAAAACAAACACCTTGATTTTTTAGATAAAATGGGCGCCCACTCCGTATTGGTAGATAAAATAAATATTGATGGTAAAAATACTTTTGCAGTATTGGCATATACAGATAAGAAATTGAAAAATGCACCCCTGCATCTGCAGATTGAATCTGGTAAAAAAATATTGAATGTGCCTTTGGTTGTTAGTGTTGAAGAAAAGTTTAAAATCTAATAAGGAGTAACCTTCTTTTAAAAAATTTGCTTACCCTAAAACAGCTGGCTTTTTTTATTGTATAAAACATTCCTGAAAAACTATTGATATATTTAATAGCCAAAACTAATTTTATGACCGAGACAGTACAGCCACAAAACAGCCCGTGGACATTGCCACAGAAAATATTGTTCCGTTTCTTTTTTATTTATTTCATCTTATACATAAGCCCCTGGGATTCGCTGGCCATAATACCTGGCATCAGCTACCTCATTGATTTGTATAACCATGCTTTTGAATGGGCTGTTATTAAAAGCAACGAACATTTTTTCCGGGTATTTAATATCAAGTATGTAAAGCAGGTTTTTAATGGCAGCGGAGATACATCTTTTGCATGGGCAGCCAATTATTTTATGCTGGCGTTTGCTGCTATTGGCGCCTGTGTATGGTCGCTGTTTGACAGGAAAAGAAAAAGCTACCGCCAACTGAATTATTTACTATGCCTCTTCATCAGGTATTCGCTGGCGCTGATTGCATTTGGTTATGGCATTAATAAAATATTTTTACTGCAAATGCCTTTCCCGCTTATTAGCCAGTTGGCAACCCCGCTGGGCGATTTGTTGCCCATGCGTTTCTCCTGGCTTTTTATTGGTTACTCAGCCCCCTACGAAGTATTCTCCGGCATTATGGAAGTATTGGTGGCTATACTGCTATTATACAGACGTACGGCTACTTTGGGCGTTATGATAGCCACAGCAGTTTTCATCAATGTAATGATGCTGAACCTTTGTTACGATATACCGGTAAAGCTATATTCTATTAACCTGGTTCTATTGTGCTTATATCTGCTGGCAAATGAGTACCGAAGAATTGCGTGCTTTTTTGTTTTAAATAAACCGGCATCAAACTGTTCGGTATATAACTATCCATTTATAAAAAAATGGATGCGGATAACCAGGGTAATCATAAAACTTGCGGTTGTATTTGTGCTTGGTAAATCTTTGTACGAAACGGCGGATTATGCACGTGATAACAACGCCATCAAATTTAATAAAGATTTTAAACCTGGTGTGTATGATGTAACCAGATATGCAGTTAACAGCGATACACTTCCAGCCTTGTTAACAGATACCATTCGCTGGAAAGATTTTATTATTGAAAACAAGGGCCTGGGCAGTATCAATACACATGATACCATTTTTAGAAAAAGATATGGCCGTGGATATTTTAATTTTGAGGTAGATACTTTGCAGCCCATCATCCACTTTAAAAAAATGCAGCAGGATACAGCCAATATATTTTCGCTCAACTATCAATTACCCGACAGCAATACAATAGTGCTATGGGGTAAGCAAAGAAACGATTCTGTATTTATTGAGCTTAAAAAATCGGACCGCCATTTTCAACTGGCCGAAAAACAATTTCACTGGTTAAGTGAAGCAAACAGGTAGATAAACTAATTAAATAATGCTGCAGGCAATCATGTTTTTATGCTAATGCCTGATTTAATAAATTCAAAAAAAAATCAAGCCATTTAATCAACAACCATGTTTCTGTAGTCTATTTTTTTTGCGGGATAATAAACTATTTATACATAAACTACTTATAAAAAAAGCCGGTGATTACCGGCTTTTTAAAATACTGATTTTTACAAAATCACGCAAGATTACGCACCAGGGCTTCTCTCTCAAAATATCTTTTAGCTGCAGCTTTCACAAAACCTTTATTCCATTCCACCACACCAGCATCTGCAGTAATATGTGCCTTATCCAACAAGGGCTGTGCTTCCTTTGAATATCCTATTGCTTTCAAATGGCCAAAGGCATCCATCACCCATTGCACAGCAGCAGCTTCTTTAAGCATCACCGCTGTTCCGCTATCAGAGAGGATTACAGCAACTGCATCAAATATCTGCGAAGGTGTGCCTGCCAGTTGTCCATCAGCTTTTATTTTTGTTTTATCGCTGAGTGTTATACCGTTTAGTTTTGGTGCAACCAGTTTACAGGTAGCTCCAGCTTTCTTAATTTCTTTTTTAAGTTTATCAATGGCTGCAGCATCGCTTCCATCTGCAATTAAAATACCTACGCACCTGCCGTCTAAAATTTGCTTCATGTTTTTTTGAATAGATAAGGCCGGTGATTTTTTAAGCTCCTGTACCGGTTGTGCGGCGGCTGCTTTTGCAGGTAATGGTATTCCCAATCCTTTTGCTACCCGTGCAGCAAGATCATCTGATACATTGCGCAGATTTGATATTACCCTCGGCGGAATATGTGCCAGTGTAACTTTGGATAATTCAAATACAATAGCAGAAGCAATATGTGCCTGCTCATTTTCGGTTTGCGAATTAAAGAAAAGCCTTGCCTGGCTGTAATGATCTGCAAAAGATGCTGGTCTTATACGCAACTTATCGCCCTGCTCATCCATATCCGGCCGGCCGGCAAAACTGGTAAATCCTTTGGTACGGGATTCTCTTGCTCCAGCTTCCTCACCAGCTTCATTTAAACTATTGGGTTCATAATTTGCACGGCCTGTTGGCACAGCCGTTTGCATCATACCATCACGCTGCATGTTCATAAACGGGCATTTAGGCGCATTGATGGGTATCTGGTGAAAGTTGGTAGTACCCAATCTTGATTTTTGTGTATCCAGGTAACTAAAAAGCCTGCCCTGCAAAAGCGGATCGTTGGTAAAATCAACACCAGGCACTACATTAGATGGCAGAAAAGCTACCTGTTCAGTTTCAGCAAAAAAGTTATCCGGGTTTCTGTTTAAAACCATACGGCCAACAATTTTTACTGGCACCATTTCTTCCGGTATCAGCTTGGTAGGGTCCAGTACATCAAACGGTAATGAGTCTGCTTTTTTCTGATCAAATAACTGCATACCCAGCTCCCACTCCGGAAAATTTCCGTTTTCTATTGCTTCATGCAAATCACGCCGGTGATAATCATTATCGGCGGCCTGTATTTTAAGTGTTTCATCCCATACTGTAGATTGTAAGCCCAGCTTGGGTTTCCAGTGAAATTTCACAAATGTACTTTTGCCTTTTTGATTTACCAGCCTGAATGTGTGCACACCAAATCCTTCCATCATACGTAAAGATCGTGGTATGGCCCTGTCGCTCATAGCCCACATGATCATGTGTGTTGATTCGGGCATCAGCGAAATAAAGTCCCAAAAAGTATCGTGGGCACTCCCCGCCTGCGGGTAACCTGAATTGGCTTCCATCTTTACGGAATGTACCAGGTCAGGAAATTTAATTGCATCCTGTATAAAGAAAACAGGAATATTATTTCCCACCAGATCCCAGTTGCCCTGCTTTGTATAAAACTTAACGGCAAAGCCACGTACATCTCTGGGTGTATCTACCGATCCTGCTCCGCCTGCTACTGTTGAAAACCTTGTGAACAATGGTATTTTTTCTCCTGCACGCTGAAAAATATCTGCCTTAGTAATATCAGCCAGCGATTCGTACAGTTCAAAAAAACCATGCGCCGCAGATCCTCTTGCATGCACAATACGTTCTGGTATACGCTCATGATCAAAATGAAAAATCTTTTCACGAAGTACAAAATCTTCCAGCAATACCGGCCCACGGTCTCCGGCTTTTAAACTGTTTTGATTGTCGGATATCGGCACACCATGGTTGGTAGTTAGCATTGGATGCGACTGGTCATTACCCTGGTGGGTTTCTCCACCGGCCGGCTTTTTTTTTGCAACATTGCCTTTCATGTAAATAGTTTTTGAGTAAAGAAAATAAGATGTAAAACTCTTTTTTTTCTCAAGCTAAATTCAAGCCAATTATGTTGCGCTTAAATTAATTACATATTGGGGAAAGATTTCCTTGGATTGGTTAATAAGCGGGGAAAAATTACAATGATTTGATAAAGGTTTTATAACTACCAGTTTAAGGGGTAAAACAAATACGTATTTGCGACGCTTTACAGATATTCAATAACAGCAAAAAATCTTCATGAGCTTGCCAGGAAATCGTTGTACAAATCTCTCTGATATTGTGTAGTACCTTCCCATTCAATAACTTCATCCGACATTTTTTTTGATAGCCCTTTAAGTATGACCGTGCCGGCCACTTCGCCATATCTACTGATGATAAATTGTTTAAAAGATAAAAAACTTTCTTTGTTCACACCCATATCGTTGTAATTAGTTAACGATTTATCTCTGCTGATTTTTTCTTTAGCTATATTTTCCCAGCCTTTATCTATGTTGATTGAGTGAGCTATTTCTAAAAATTGTTTTTTAAACAGATCATTATTTAAAACATCTTTATGAAAACCCGAAACAAAAGGATTTGCAAGAAACTTACTTTTATCTTTAATGATATCTTCCAGTACAGAATCCTGTACAATGTAATAAAGCGGCACGTTCAGCAGTTTTGCATAATTATTAATCAACATCTTAAATTCCATCAGTTTTGTTTTGGCATAGCTGTTAAATATTCTTTTTTGAACCGGCTTTAGTTTAGGTTCAAAATCTTTTTTAGTGGCAGCCTCAATTAAAATATTTTCCTGTTGAAGAATATGGAGCACATTATTTTTAATGATCTCTCCGGAAAAAATTTCTTTTAAACGATGCAGATATATCACATCGTTGCAGGCATACGTTAGCTGGCTGGCAGTTAACGGTCGGTTATCCCATTTTGATCTTTGCTGCGACTTGTCAATTTCTACCCCAAATTCAGCCTTTATCAGATCTGAATAAGAATTGGCTGTTCTGTTACACAACAGCGCAGCTACCTGTATATCGAATATATTTTTGGTATTACAATTATACTTTTTTAAAACGGCCACATCGTTGGCGCCGGAGTAAAGCACTTTGCAGATATTTTCATTTTCAAAAACCGCCCATAAAATATCCAGGTTTTTAATTTTAATGGGGTCAATTAAAAAGCAGGTTGCCCCATCAAACAGCTGAATAAGCTGCAGGTGCAGGCCGTACTGTGCATTAAAATCATCAAACTCTGTATCAATAAAAATATCGGTACATAAATTTACATGCTCAACAATCTTTGCCAATTGTTTTTCTGTATCAATTATTTCAAAAGGTACATTACTGATATTATTTTTCAACTTTATAATTTATGCTAAAGTTATTGCAAATTTATAAGTGTAAGGCGGTTTGCCAAATGTGCAAATATTGCAGTGCCATTTTAAATTAATTTGTTTTAAAACCACGCCGCAAAATAATTTATTCCTTTGCCACATAAACAATTTTATCATTAGTATTCAATTTGTAAACAATGATACTTTTAAAATGAAGTGCCGTATCGGCATGTATTCTTTGTACGGTAAAAAATGTTTTTACCATGTAAGTATTTATTGCCATTGCAGAAACTGACTGGATAATATTTTTTGAAAATTTATTTTTTGTCCAATAATCTTTATAAAAACTGATTATTTTTTGCCTGGTAGGATCTTCCATATTCCAATACCTGGTAATGGTATCGGCCAGCAGGTTTTTTAATATCACACTATCTCTGCTATCTTCTGCATTGATATAATGGCGTATGGCTTCTTTTTGTTTTTGTAACCTTGTTTGTGATTGATGAAAGTTGTTTTTGCAGGAAAGCAATAGTAGAAATGAAAGGTTGAAAAAGTATCTTCGAAAATTTTTCCTGCTTTCCATTATTTTATTTGTTTGATGAAATTACCGGGATAAAAAAACTGGTGATGAAGTTAATAATTAATAGAAAGAATTGCTGATTATATTTAAGTAAGGCAGGGAATGCCTGGTTAATATTTTGAAGACAGGGTATTAAAAAATGGGCGTAACACATAAGCCAATATGGTTTACTGTCTTCACTAAATTTTTTATGTTTACTTATTCGGATCGCAAAAACAGGACCGGTATATTTTCACCACGACTTTTTCTTTTTTAAATACTCAAGCAATGAAGGCGGATTTTTAATGGCTGCATCCAGGTGGTTAAAGAGGATATTCAAGTTTTCCCCGGCATGTTTTTTTGTGAATTGAAAATTGCAGCGGGTGAGTTTCCACGGAAATCTTGCTTTGGGAAGCAGTATCTTTTGCACTTCCATTTCCATTGTTTTGCAGGTAAGGCTGAACCTTAATACCTGTACGCTGGCATAAGTGCATGTACACGCAAACTCAAAGTCGCCTCCCCTTAACTGTGCCCGTATGGTAAATTCGTCTCCGGCCTGCATCAGTAAATTATTTCAGGAACATTATCGTAATGTACCTCTGCGGTAGGGTCTGAGTCATTCCAGAATTGTTGATTTACGGGATGTACATTCAACAGGCTGTTATCAAACTGGTGAGTAGCAATCTCAATTATTTCATGGTCTGTTAAACTTGTATCAGTCCATTTTTCTGCCAGTTCCGGCGGCAGTATGGTGGGTTGTCTTTTTTTAATATTGTGAACCTGTGCCATTACCGGGCCTGCTGGTGCTGTAATGATAGAAAAAGTATTGATCCAGTCATCCTTTTCGTGATCGAACCAGGGAGAATAGATACCCGCCATATAAAACAATGGTTGGTTGTCCACTGTGATATAAAAAGGTATCCTGTCAACCGCTTTTAAGGGCTGGCCTTTTTTACCAGTTTTGGGTACATGCATGTATTCATAAAACCCGGTTGATGGTACCAGGCACCTGTATTTACGGGCAGGGGTAATAAAACTCCTTTTTTGTAATACCTCAGCCCCAATGGCATTATAAGTAGGATACATGATTCTTGACTGGTTGGCTTCCGCCCGGGTTTTTATCCAGGGAGCAATAATCCCCCACTCCATGGCTACGGCATCCCAATCGCCATGCCCGTCTGTTATAATGATGGGCCATTCGGTATAATCAAAGCACTTTTTTACAGGCTGGTTAAAAAACTTTGCAGCCGATAACTCTTTCACCTGCTTTTCGTGCTGCTTATACCTGATAAAAGTTTCGAGACTTACTTTTACGCCGTTAATATAGCACATAGAGGGTTGTTTAGCTAACAAAAATACTAATTTAATTAGTATTCAGGCGTTATGACTCGAATTAATTGTAGTTATTTAGACTGACAGGCCATTGAGTCAGACCTGTAGGTGAATTATAGAGACAATAATTTTTTGCGTTTACAAACCGGCAGAACAGCATAGATCCACCTTTTCCTACCGTTGTGGGGAGCTGTTCTTGCCGGTAGTACGTTTTTAATTTGATGATTGCTTTCGGAATGCCTCCGGAACACTTAAGCCAGTTATGAGCTTAATTTGACTAATTGTGATTTCTAAACAATTTTTTTTAGACAATTGCGTTTTTTACAAAATAAACAGTAAATTTACGGTCCCTAACAGCATTCATAAACGTACTTACACTTTATCTTCCCTACTCAGCCTAAGGCTGTACTGTTTACATTTACTTATTAAATACCTGAGAATTACATATTGATTCTATGTACTTCCAGCATATTTAACAACTTAAACCAATGAAAATGAACACTAATTTTACCCTAACCGGCAAACTGCTGATCTTCACTATTCTTATGTTGCCTTTAAACGGGCTTGCACAATTTTCTCCCGGCTTACCAGCTGTTTTTGGTATTGATGGCGATGTACTGTCCGGGCAGTCTCAGAATATTTCCGGCTCTGGTCCGCTGGGTAGTTTCGACTGGTTTCGAAAAACCGGTAGCGGCCCAAATACCGGTTATGGCATTATTGATACCTCCGGAACCTTTGTGTACAACGCCCAGGTTGCAGCGGGAACCAATGTAACTTTTAACAAAGGAATGGCATTTCCCCGGTACTCTGCCGTAAATGGTTATCTGTTGCTGGATGCCCGCTATGCCCGTGATAATTTTGGTTATTCCAATTCAACAGGTAATAGAGACTTTACGACCTATACCAATGGCTCAAAAAACGGTGATAATCCGGTAAGTTGGTCTACCACCCCAAGTGGTGCAACCGTTGCTGATAAAGCCGATATTATAGATACCTATATTCATATGCGTAGAGAAGGCACTGTTATAAATAATACAAACCCCAGTCCGCTTATTCTGGCAATGGCTGTAAATACAGTGGGTAACACTGGTATCCGGTATGTGGATTTTGAATTATTTAAAGAGCGGGTTGTATATAATCCAGCTACTGGGGCATTCAGCAATTCTGGTCCGGTAGCTACAGGAGGCCACAGCGAATGGCAGTTTAATACCAACGGAACGATAAGGGAACTGGGTGATATGGAAGTATCCTTTTCTTTTGGAACAGCGGGTGTAACCGAAATTGCTATTTATATATGGGTATCTCAGGCCGTTTATACCTCATTAGTGCCCACAGGATTTAATTTTGTTTCAGGCGAGTTTTACGGAGCCTCTAACAGTCCTGCTTTTGGATATGCCAGAATTGTGCCCAAGCCGGCTAATCCCTTCAGAACCTGGGCCAGTGTTTCATCTGTTAATGCCAACGCTACACCTTGGGGAACCAATTCAAAAGCGTTGGGTGGTTCGCCTACAAATTATTATTCATCGCAATACGCCGCAAACGATTTTGCAGAAATTGCCATTGATTTTACCAGCCTGGGTATCGATCCGGCCCTATCTGTTGGCGGCAACCCCTGTGTACCACCGTTTACCAGGGTAATGGCAAAAACAAGATCATCAGCTTCCTTTACCTCTGCTCTGCAGGATTTTACCGGCCCTTATGAATTTCTGGATGCGCCACAAGCTCCGGCGCAGATCGCTGCACCAGCAAACCTGAAATGTAATGTATCCACCGTAACACTTTCTCCTGCTGTAGTTGTACCAGGCGCAATTTATCAATGGAGCACATCTAACGGGAATATAACTTCAAACCCCAATGCCACTACTATCATCGTAAACAAAGTGGGTAAATATTATTTAACATCAGCAATTGTATCCGGATGCCCTACAAATACAGACAGCACAAACGTGATGGGCGACTATTACAAACCTGTTGCATCTGCCTCAGTTATCGGGGCAATTAATCCATCAGATCCTACTTCAACCGTTACGCTACAGGGAGGCGATGTTAACCTCAGCAACTTTTCAACACCTTATGGCGGATCGGTAGGTTTAAACTGGAATTGGTCAGGCCCAACGGGATTCACTTCCAACGTAAGGAATCCTTCAGCCAACCGGATAGGAACCTATATGCTTGAATTGACCGAAACCCGCAATGGTTGTAAGGATACTGCAAATACGAGTGTACAAACTGCTTTTACGCTACCGATAGTGCTGGGTGATTTAAATGCTGTGTACAGCAACGGATACACCCAGTTAAAGTGGTTTACAAGTGCCGAGTATAATACCACCTTTTTTGAAATTGAAAGAAGCACCGATGGTAGTAATTTCAGCCGTATCGGTAAGGTGAGCTCTAAAGGGAATATTACCACGAGGACGGACTACGAGCATATTGACATTTTAGCCGCTAAGGGTTTAAATTACTATCGGTTACGTTCGGTAGATGTTGACGGCTCGTTCACCTACAGCAAGATTGTGGTTGTGAATTCAGAAGCAGTTGGCATAAGCCTGTTGCTTATCTATCCAAATCCGTTTGGCCATAAAGTACAGGTTAAAGTTGAATCGGAAAACGCAGAAGAAATACAAATACGCCTGATCAATTACGCAGGTGCAATAGTGCGGGTACAAAATGAAAAAATTAAAAAGGGTGTAAATACCATTGTGGTTAATAACGTTTCCAATCTGGGCCCTGGCATGTATGAACTTCAGATAAATACGAAGTCAAAAACTTTCAGCACCAAGATAGTGAAACAGTAATCATTTAATTTTAAGATACATGAAAAGACCGTTTATACCAAGCGGTCTTTTTTTTTAAAAGATTATCCAATTCTTATTCAATGATGCTCAATTTTAATAACATACTTACGCTAAATGAGATAAAAACATACATACGATGGGCATTAGATACTGCATCGATATATACCTAATACTGTTCCAATGCCTGAGGTATGCCTCAGGTTGGGATGTATCATATATACCAGCAGCAGTTCCCGTACTGGTAGCATACCCTGTTGATACTTACCTGATACTGTTGTAATACTGTTGTAATACTGTTTCAATACTGTTTCAATACTGTTTCAATACTCTTGTGATACTGTTGTGATACTAACTAACGGGGACCGGCGCTTATTGAGTTTTCGAATTTCAAAACAGAATTTTATATATCTTTCTTTAAATAAGTGCTTATGCAACAACCTATGCGCCAGCAATTGAAGTTAATAGGAACAGGTATGCTCTTTGCACTTTTATGGCGATCGGCCAGTACTATTGCCAAAATCGGACTTTTGCCAGGCTTTAAAATTTATTCCATTTATAAGTAAGTGTACAGATGAAGTACCCCGATAATTGTACAGACCGGCTATCTATTATGCTATTACCCAACACCTGCCTGGTGAGCGAAAATTTTTGATTGAAAACATTATAAGCAGCAAAGGCCAGGTACAGGCTTTTCTTTTTCAATAGTTTTTTTTCAGCCGTAATATTCAGCAGGTTAACATTCCTGTTAATGGAAGCATCAAGACCATTATTGATAATTAATTCATAATCATATTTTATAACCAGGTTTTTAAACAAGGTCATACTCAGGTTATTGCATAAAACCCAGTTGGAAAAATCTGAACGGGTGTTTGCATTTACCAGGTTCCTGGATGAGGCCATGGTATAATTGGCTTCCAGCCCGAATTCTAGCCATTTATAATTATAATCAAATCCCAGTCCCTGCGATATATATACATTGTTTCCTTTTTCTTTTTTATTGTTTACCAACAGCGCATCATGATTGTAATTTATGGAACCGCTATATTTTATTTTATACCTGTTTTTTTGAAATGGTTTTGAGTAAGTGTAAAAGGCACTAATGCTGTAAAAGCCATTAATATTCTCTGGCCTGGTAAGCTGTGCCCCGCTGTTGTCGAGCAAAATACAGTTGTTCACTATTTTATTTTGTATGGTATTAAAATTCAGCGAAGAAAATAAACTGCTGCCCGTTGCCAGGTTAAAACTGTTATAACCAATGGTTACCGTATGCGTAAACTCGGGCTTAAGCCCGGGGTTACCTTCCCGTTGAAACTGTTGATTGGAAATATCCCTTACCGGTAATAACTGAACATAATTTGGTTGGCGGTTATAGCCCCTGTATCCAATACTCAGATTTTTTGATCTTGAAAAAGCATAACTGAACCTGGCCAGTGGTGAAAAATTAATTAGGCTTTTGGAATTGATAAGGCTGTCTTTTTTTTCTATATCTATTGCTGTTTTAACCGGTATAATGGTTATACCTGCAGTATAGTTATATTTTTTTTTAACCGTTCTGTAATTAATGCCTATGCGGTTGCTGGAAGCCCTGTTGGCATAAGCCTCACTCAGGTCGTCATTAAACAGGAAGGATGAAGTGCCCGTTTGCTGTACAAAAACATCTCTATTATTTTTCGATCTTGAAAAATCGTGTAAATAAGTAAGGTCTATGTAGCTATTTTTTAAAAAGGGTTCGGTATAAGTTAGATAAATACTATAGTCGTACCCGCTGTTGTTTTGTTTTACCTGCTGATCCTGTGTACTATCGCTGTACCCTCCCTGTGTATTGAATATCCTGTTAAAACCCGGCCTTCTTGTATCCTGTTCTGATTTGTTAGTATTGCCGTTCAGGCTTGCAGAAAAATTTCTTCCCGGTTTTTTAAAATACCGGTTATACTGAATTGAAATACCGAAGGCCGGCATACTGCTACCGGTAGAGTCACGGTTAAAACCTTCGCTTGTTTTTACATTATCCAGGTAAAAATTATAATCGGTATTGCTGATGTTGTTGCTGCGGGTAAAAAATATTTCGGGACTTATTTTTAAAAAACTCATAGAGTCGGGGTAAAGCTCCAGGTTTAAAAAAGCCTGGTGATTGTTATTACGGTTTGTATAATTCATGTGTTTATCATTATAATAACTTACTGCAGGATAAATATTTTCAAGGAACTGTTCCCGCAGCCCATTTGAATTTCGCCGGGTATAATTATAACTGCCATAAAAAGAATTTTGTTTTCCAAAGTCAACCCTGTAATTAGTACCCATGGTATAGGAAGTGCTGATGCCATCGGGTATGCCATTATTAAAAGACTGCACACCCATATTTCCATTGGATGCCGCCGCAATACCTGATTTGCCGGTAATTACACTGCCATTGTTTGTATTGTTTGAATTACCATAAACAGATAACTGCGATCTGTCGGAAAAAAAATTAGCACTAAGTTTTGTCTGGTAAGTGCTGTTGTTTCCGCAGCCCGCCAAGGCATTGCCAAACACGCCATTGTGTTTATCTTTCTTTAATTGCAGGTTAATTATTTTAACAGGCTCGTCTGTTTTAATTCCCGTACGGGCAGCCAGCTCTCCATAATCATCAATGACCTGAATTTTATCAATAATGTTGGCCGGTAATTCACGGGTGGCCATTTTTATATCGTTACCAAAAAAATCTTTTCCGTTTACTTTTATTTTATACACCGGTTTGCCCTGGGCAGTTATTTCTCCATTTTTATTTACTTCCAGGCCGGGCAGTTTCTTCAATATATCTTCTACCAGGGCACCTTCTTTTGCATTAAACATGCTGGCTTTGTATTCTATGGTATCTTCCTTTACTACGATAGAAGAAACTGATACTTCCACATTCTGTAACAATTTATTATTGGGGTATAGCATAATATCGCCCAGTTGAAAAATTGAATAGGCGTTATTAAACCGGTATTCCTGTGCGAAGGTTGTGTACTCAGGGGCTGTGGCAACAATCGTAAATTTTGATGCCTTTACTTTAAAAGCAAACATGCCTGCTTTGCCGGAAACAGTTTGCAAAGTATCGGGTGAGCCCGGCACAAATAAATTAATGGTGATGCCTAGCAGTGCAGTGCCTGTTGAATCCATCACCCTTCCAACAACCTGCTTTTCATTTTGAGCAAATAATGGAGTAGTTCCAAAAAAAATTAAGGCAAGCAATATGTAAACAAACCTGCTATTCATTCTTGTGTGTAAATAAAATTTTAAAGCGGTCGGGCATTTACCCAAACCGCTTTAAAAATATTGAAAAAAAACCGGTAAATACTTTAAGGTTTTACCTGGATGTTTCCACCGTCGATTGTGTTCATAACCAGGCCTATGTTTGTACCGCAACTAGTAGTGCCAGACACAAAATAATCTGAAAATTTGTCTCCGGCAGCATTTGCACCTTCTCCATTATCCTGTACTTTGAAATAAACACGGTCACCCACACCAATCGGGAAACCATTTCCAACTACCTGTGTTACGATGCCGGACATTATTGCCGTTTTACCATCGGGTAAAACATTCAGGCAATCAATATTGCCATGTACCCTGATATCCTGGCCGGCACTTTTTGTTTCAAATGAACCGGTAACATTGCCAGCCCCATCTTTTTTGGCATGAAAAGAAAAATGCTGTGTGCCGTTCAGATAGGGTAAAGTAAGTGTAGCCTGTCCATTGGCAGATGGCCCGGGAGGTGGCAGGGTTTTAAAAGAAGTCAGGGCAATTATGCCGCCAACAAGAATAAAGCTGGTTAAAATCAATGCAATCTTTTTCATTTTGTTTGAGTTTTGGTTAAATAATAAAAAGAAGAAAATATTAATTTTTTAATTCCCGGAATTACTTTAAGGTTTTACCTGAATGTTTCCATTGGCTATGTTTAGTAATGGAATTTGAACTGCTGCACTACAAATCGGGGTTACACCGTTTGAATAAACATCAGAAAACTTATCGCCTGAAGCATTTGATCCTTCTCCGTTATCCTGTACCCTAAAAAATACAACATCGCCTACATTATAATCACCAGGAAAACCATCACCTGATCTTTGTGTAACTACGCCACTCATAAAAGCGGTTTTTCCATCAGTAAG
This sequence comes from Chitinophagaceae bacterium, assembly GCA_031360765.1. GTDB lineage: Bacteria > Bacteroidota > Bacteroidia > Chitinophagales > Chitinophagaceae > Ferruginibacter. The sequence goes on along the minus strand of JANMBZ010000109.1, from coordinate 22,085 downwards.
TACTTTGAGGCAGGAAATATCTCCATGTAACCTTACATCCTGGCTGGCACTTTTCACTTCAAACGAACCGGAAACATTTCCGTTATTATCGGTGCTGGCGTGAAACGAAAAATGCTGAATTTTGGCTAAGCCAAGGTCTAATGCTCCCTGGCCGTTGGCCGAAGGCCTGGATGGAGGTAAGGATTTAAAAGCAGTAATGGCAATCATGCCACCAACAAGAATAAAGCTGGTTAAAACTAATGTGATCTTTTTCATTTTGTTTGTGTTTTGGTTAAATAATAATTAATAAGAAATATGAATCCTGTGATCAATCACAGAAAAATACGGTAATAGCATGTTGCATTTAAAGCGTAGGCGTCAGAAGCGTAAAATGGTTTGTAAACAGGATGGACGTAAGCGTAAACAAAAAAAATAAGGGGATATCAGAGTAAAGGGGTTGAGATAGAAAACTGGATTCAAAAAAAAATTGATCTATACGTTGCAAAAACGCAATAACAAAATACTCAATTTTTTTAATAAGACAAATTTTTCTGCAGTTTTTTTATTAAACCGTACCAGCCAACGTTTAATTACTAGAATAGTTTATTCTCTGTGCTCTTTTCCTTCGCTTTCGAGCCAGGTTTGTAATGTTTTTTGAAGGTTTATGATAGTTTACTTTAGAAGAAATTATTGTGAAGGTATCATTGTCAATTCAGAATTCTCCATTAACAAGATTAATACCCGAAACCATATTAGCCGGATGTTCCTTTTATACAATTGTATACAGGGAAGTTCCTTTGTGAAGAATGGTTTTTTACATGGCTGCTGTTTTAAAAAATTTCAACAACATATAGTTTTGGAGAACTGATATTACTGTTAAGAATTTCTTCAATACACTTATTTTTTCAGTGAAATAACTCTTGTTTTATACCAACACGCCCGCTGCTTTTAGGTGCTCCATACCTGCACCAAACAATTAATTCAGTAGTACAAATCAAACAGTGCTTTTGTTTTTTTTGCTTTTTATAAACCTGGCTATTTCATCTGCAATTTTTGAGAAATAAAAAAAGGAAGTGGTATGAGCACATTGCATTTCATATTTTTCAGGCTTATCATAAATTTCCCAAAGAACCTGCTGAAACTTTAAAGGCACTACCTGGTCGTACAGGCTTATGAACTGCTTAATATGCCTGGCTTTGCAATGATGCCCCAAATGCACCTGGTCCAGGATAGCCCATACTTTGTTTAAATCAGATTCATCCAATCCTTTTTTATTAATGTGCTCCTTTAAATTTTTTGTAAGCTTACCTTTCCAGGTAATGCTGCCTAAAGTAGCTCCGGTTATCAGGGGGAAATAAAAATCAACTTCTTTAATATTTAAAGCAATGCCGGTTTGAAAACCTCCGCTGCTCATCCCGATCATACCTACATATTTATATTTTGTTTTAAAATAGTCAATTAAAAAAAGGATCTCAGCCACAAATTGCCTGAAGCTCATAACAGAAAGAAAAACATTGTCGCTAATAAACAACTCACCCGACTGATAACCTGCAGGGGTTCTTACCTGATGGAGTGGTTTGGTTAACAGACAGGTGTCGATGCCCCTTTTCAAAAGCTTTTTGCAGAAGCAGGCTTCAGCAACCAGGTTTGGGCGTGCCCAACCGGGTGCAAAAAGTAAAATAGTATCAGATGTGGTATCTTTTGTAAACAGATCAAAACAGGCGGTATTATTCTCTTCCCATTTTGTTTTAAAAGGAGATGGATAAGCAAACCGTGTATAAAAATTCTTTTCAATGGAATACAGTTTTTTTACCTCCGAAAAATCCGGACGGTTGCCCTCAGAGAAAAACAATTCGGGAGCATCAAAAAACTGTTTTGTATAATCATAAAATTCCTGGGGACTATATTTTTTATCATCAAAATAGTCGTAGTCAAGCGTTACAGCAGCCCTTTTTTTATTGGTAAAGTGTCTATGTGTATTATCAATTAGTAGAGATGCATACTTAAAAAAATAATTCATTACAGCCTTTTATTTAATAGCATTCAGGTTAAATTCGCAGGGCTCAAATATACAGCAATTATGTACACAGGATTGATTTTCGATCACTACCAGAATAGTAGGGACAAGTCGTGCTTTTCAGTTCCCCCTGATTGCATCCTGATTCAGGATCGCAGATGTTCAATTTCTAACAACGCATGCTCATTAGTATCCTAATTAATAGTGCTGCTATGTTTGTAATTCCAGGGCCTTATAAGCTTGTATGCATTTGCTTAAAACATTTCGATCTCTAAATACCCGTTAAGCGATACTAGCCGAAGGCTTCCATCATGAATCTGCAAATTGCATTGAATACCTCTTTTTTTTTTGAGGAATAATAAAGTAAATCAAAGGTTGCTAATTACCGATCACCGTTTTCGTTTATGATATTTAAATCTAAAACACCGGCTGTTTATTGGTATAATATCATACAGCTATAACCCTTCATCAGCAAATCAGGCCTGCTATCTTTTACCATTTCATTATTAATTACTGTAGCTTTAAAAGGGGCAATTGTTTGCTGGTTCAGCATTTGATCTTCACCGGTTCCATTAAACCATACCTGTATCTTTTTCCATCTATCTCCCACTGCAGCTCCGTTTATCTCGTACCCAATCACACCGGCAGGTGCATCCAAAAAACGCAGGTTTTGTTGTATGGATAAACTGGTTGACATTCTAAAAGCGGGATGTGCCTTACGCATGGCAACCAGGCCTTGCACATAATCGTAAACGGTTTTGTTGTTTGTTTTTAAATCCCAGTCGATGGCATTAATGCTATCCCCGGCATTATAACTGTTCTCAATACCTTTTTTACTGCGCAGGAACTCGGTACCTGCATGTAAAAAAGATATGCCCTGGCTGGTAAGCACGATGCTTAAAGCCAGCATATGCATTTGTGTGCGTTGCTCAATGCTGGCTTTGGGTGCGCTGATGGCCAGTTTATCCCAAAGGGTATTATTATCGTGGCACTCGGCATAGCTGATGGTATTGGCCGGTGTGGCAGCATACGGCTTTTTACTGTAGTTTACTTTTTTGTAATTAACCTGGGGGTGTTGTGTGGCGGCTACAATACCAAACTTAATGCTTTCGGCCTTGCTGGTATCGCCGCTGGCAAAACCACGGTCGGCAGCTGTAAACACAGAGCCTTTTATACCATCACGGATATCGTCGCTAAAAACGGCTATCCCTTTTAGTTTGGCAGCATTTTGTTTTAAGGCACGGGTACTGTTGGGCAGGGTGCTGGCACCGGCTGTCCAGCCTTCGCCGTAAATTAAAATGTTGGGATTTATTTTGTGCAGCGCTGCACTGATGGCGTTCATGGTTTCAATATCATGCACACCCATCAGGTCAAAACGGAACCCGTCAATATGGTATTCCCTTGCCCAGTACAATACCGACTCTATCATGAACTTGCGGAACATGGCTTTTTCACTGGCCGTTTCGTTGCCGCAGGCGGTGGCATCGCTCAGCTTCCCGTCTTTAGTGTACCGGTAATAGTAACCGGGTACCAACTGGTTAAAATTGCTTTGTTGCGTAACCCCGGTATGGTTGTACACCACATCCATTACCAGCGCCAGTCCGTTTTTATGAAAAGCCTGCACCAGTTGTTTCAGTTCTTTAATGCGTACGGTCCCATCGGCCGCATTGCTGGCATAACTGCCTTCAGGAGCATTGTAGTTCAATGGATCGTAACCCCAATTGTATTGTGTTTTGCTGCTGTCGCTTTCATCCACCGAATTATAATCGAAAAAAGGTAAGAGGTGAATATGAGTTACACCGAGTTCTTTCAAATGATCTAGCCCGGTACTTTGTCCTGCGGGATTTTTTGTACCTGTTTCTGTCAGGCCAAGGTATTTACCCTTATGCATAATGCCGCTGTTGGCGGCAATACTGGCATCACGTATGTGCAGTTCGTAAAAGATGGCATCAGTGGCATTTTTTAAAAGCGGTTGTTTGTCTTTTTCCCAGCCGGGCGGGTTTGTCCTTTTTAAGTCAACCACCATGGCCCTTTTGCCATTGGTACCCACGGCTTTGGCGTAGGGATCGGGCACTTCGTTTAACCACTTGCCGTTGTACTCTATGCAAAATGTATAATAGCTGCCTTCGTAGTTGCCGGGTAAGGTTACCGTCCAGGTGCCTTGTGCCGATTTTTTAAGGTTGATGGTTTGCGTGGCCGTGCCACCTGTTGGCTGGCTGTATAATTTTAATTGTGCTTTGCCTGCTGTAGGTGCCCAAATTTTAAAAGTTGCCTGTTGCGGGTTAAAGGTAAGGCCCAGGTTGGTACCGGTATATATTGGGTAATTGCCAATTGTTTGAGACATTGTATATGTAGCGAGTAAAGTAAACAGGATGATAAGGGCAGGTTTCATGATGCTGGTTTTGGGGATAAAAATATGAATTATTTTTTACCTGCCGGTTTCCGGGCAACAGTAACAAAACTCAATCACCCACCAAAAAACGCTTTCGCTTTTGCGATGGTTATGCAGCCCTTAGCCGGTTACGGTAAGCCCATTATCTTTTTGAAATTTTGATTTGGCTATGGCTAGCGTATCACGCAACAGTTGCTGATTGGATAAGATAATAAATTGGACATGCTGTGTATTCAACCCAATGTTTTACCTTATAATCTCCACCGGAAAATCGTTACCAAAACCATAGCTTGCTGGTAATTGGTTGCTACTTCCATATTTTTTCACCAGTTCCGGCACCTGCACCTGTAAAAAAACTTTCATACCATTTACGGTGATCATTTTATTGGTTGCTGCCTGCCCTTTTAATGCCTGCAATAATACGTAGGTAAAAGCTCCGTGGCCCAACTGCCCGAATTCTTTGGCTGTTTCGCTGCTGCCGCTGGCGGCTATCCAATGCGTACCCGTGCTGCGGGCTACCAATGCCAGGCTTTTTTGTTGTTCACCATCATGCTGCAGCATTTTTTCAAAAGCGCCGGCGCTTTGGCATGCATCTAAAATAAATAATTGCTTTTGTGCCTGTATATCTACGGCATATTGCTGCAGGTCTTTTGCTGCAATACCGTTTTGCAACAGGCTTTCTCCCCCATCAGCGACATTGGCCGATACTAAATAAAACTCTTTATTGGCGGGGTTTATATAACCATGCCCGGCATAATAAAACACAAACACATCCTGCGGCCTGGCTTCTTTTTTAATTTGGTCAAATGCATTTATGATACCTGCTTTATCTGCCTTTGCATCTGTAATAAAATACGTTTTTACATTGGCAAGCAGGCTCTTTGCATCCTTTTCTATCTCTTCTTTAAAAGCAGTTGCATCGGGCAGTGCATACGCAAGCGGACTTATTTTATTGCTGTATGCATTTATACCAACCACCATCAGGTACATGGTAGCTGTTTTATCTACAGGGGCTATAACTACATTGGTATTGTTATTAACAACGGGCTGTGGTGCCGGTTGATTGCCACTGGCCGCCGCATATGAAACCACTATTTCATCTGCATCACTTTCGGTACGTTGGCTGTTTAATGCAATAGCACGGAAACTGTTGTTACCCGGCAATAATTTTATGGTATATTTTTTACTGTCGCTGCCATCGTTATCTGTTACAAAAAGCCCACGGGTAGCCAGGTTTACTACTTTACCGTTGTGAAACAAACGTATTTCATCTACCTTATCCTGCGGTGCGGTTGCACTAACCGTAATTTCTGCGCTGCCGGTTGTGTTCTTATAGGTTGCAATATCATCTCCTACTTCAAGATTGCGCTGCGTTTCGGCATACATAACTTTTGCTTTGGGTTTTGGTTTGATGTCTATCTCGGGTATGATATCAAACTGCTCACCGGCAAGCAACCTGGCTAATAACCTGGGTGTGTAATATTTTTCGTACACGTATTTAAGCGGAATAATTTCCAGCCCTTTTTGATAATAAATATTTTGTTGAAAGCCCGGCGATGCATCAAACCTGCCATCGGGTGTAACTACGGCCCACTCGCCGGTTGCAGCATTTGAATACATGGTTGCCAGCAGTTTTTTTGTTTTACTGTCCCACACCGTGATGGTATTATCGGTGGAACTGCAAAGCAGGTATTTACCATCGTTCACATAATTAATACCACGTACATTTCCATTGGTTGGTTTTATGGGCTGTCCTTCATACCGTTGATTTGCCAGGTCGTAATAATATACGTTTCCCTTGTAGGTTGCTATGTAAAGATATTTATCATCACTGCTAAAATTAACGGCACTCACGTTGCTGCCATCGGGCATGTCTTTACCTATCAGCATACTTTTTTTAGAAGGCAGTTCAAAAACTTCGATTACTGAATTGTTTTCTGCATACAGGTATTTTTCCTTTGGGGAGAAAAGTAAAGCGGTTGGTGTATACGGCAGGTTGCTGGTATTTATCTCATCCTTATAAGTGCCGGTAACCAGATCGTACAGGTGAATTTTACCCCCGGCGCCTGCATCTTTTGCTGCTGCCAGCGTTGGGGAGAACTGGCTTACAGCAACCCCCCCATACTTATCGCACATTTTCTGCCACAGCATTTTTCCAGTTTTGGTATCATACACCGTAAAGCCATTATTGCAACCGCCCTCAGAAGTGGAATAAACTGTTGCTACTATATAGTTCCCATCTTTGCTTGCCTTAATTATAGCCGGACTTTGGGGATATTTTAAAACCGGGTATCTTAATTTCTCCTCACCTTTGGCGTTTACTTCCCTAAGGGTTTCATCATTGCCTCCATATAAAAAAATACGATCCTGTTTTACGGCTAAAAAATTCTTTACATAATTAACCTTTAACGAAAAGGGTTTTTGCATAAACCCATTATCCAGATCCCAGGTAATGGCATACTGGTCGTCGGTTTTAGACAGTAACCTGTTATTGGATTCATCAACAAAAAGCTGGTTTATTTCCCGGCTGCTGCTGCCTTCAAATCTTTTTTCAGTATTGCCGTTTGCTGCACTTGCAAGCAGCATGGTTTTGCTATAGCCGCCACCATATAGTAACTTTTTTCCGTCGATACTAAAAGATACATGCGGCCCTTTTGCATAATCATTCATTTTCAGCCCATGATCAACCTCCCATAATTTTTTGCCCGTGAGGGTTTCCATCATGGTTAGCTTTTTTTCAGATAACACAACAAATGTTCTGGTATCAGCACTTATGGCTGCGCCGTATAATTGGGTGGTGCCGGTGTAGATTCTTAATATCTTGCCGCTTTGCACTTCTGCAATTTTTACGGTTTTTCTATCTGCAGCCAGTATTAATTTTGCATCCGGCGAAAAGGCAATGTCCACACCATATTCTGGTAAACCAATGGGCATACTTCTTTCTTCCTTACCACTGCCGGCATCAGAAAATATAATGTTACCGTAATCTAAAACTGCTACCTTATTGAGTGTAGATGAAAAAGTGCGCCTGCTACCTATCTTATCTGTTGATGTGTAAGCGATGCTGCCGTTATTAATGCGCTGTACCCTTGGGCCCCTTAGTAATACATCATCATTTGCATTGAAGTAATAAATTACATTGTAGCTGCTAAGGGTATTTGCCGAAGCAGGCATTTTACCAAGAGACGAGCCCAACAAACTAAACTTAGAAGTTTCGCCATTATCATTAACGATGTATAATGTTTTACTGTCCGTACTGAAATCTGCTATAACAGCATCCTCAAATTTACCTACCTGGTTGCCCGATGCAACATCCCACAGTACTGCAACTTTGTTAGCATCTGCAGAGATCATATAGCGGTTATCGGGCGATAGTTTTTGAAACTCAACGCTGGCTCCGTGGCCGGCTTTTAGGGTTAGTTTTGCTTTTTGAGCATACAGGGAAACAGAGAGCAATCCCAAACAAACTGAAACAAGTATTTTCATATCACTATTAAGTTAAAAAATATTTTGGAAAGATATTCTGATGGATTGACAAAATTATACCCTGATCTGGGTATTTAAATGCACCGTTTTGTGCATGAAGTTTTAAGAGCTTTAACAGGCAAAAGAAGGTTCCCTAAAATACCCCCTACGAACAGAACACTAAACCCAATTGTGAGCAACCTTCAAAATCAACATTTTTCAAAATTCATCTGCAGCCCGTCTTTAGGGTGCTGTATGGGGATATGGGTATAAACCGGTTTATAATTACGGGGTAACTGCCATGTATAATTTTTTAATAAATGATACAGCACCAATTTCATCTGCAGGTCGGCAAAAGCATGGCCCAGACAAAAATGTTGCCCTGCACCAAAAGGGGCATACGCATGCGGGCATTTTTTGTGTTCGCTGATTGCGGCAGAAAACCTGTACGGGTCAAATGAATCTGCATTGCTCCAGTACTTGCTGTTATTGTGGTTATGATACAACAACAGGGTTACATGAGTGCCTGCAGGTATAAAACTTTTTTCAAAATGCATATCCGATTGTGCCTTGCGGGGAATAAGAATAAGCGGGGGATGCAAACGCAAAGTTTCTTTTATTACCCAACCCATTTTTTCCAGTGCATCCAGGTTATGCTGTATGGACCTGCCATCGGTAAAAGTATCCGGGTTTATGAGCCGGCATTCTTCCCTTAATTGCTGTTGCCAGTCTGGATGCATTGCCAGTTCGTACACAAGGCTGGTTAAAGAGCTGGCCGTGGTATCATGCGCAGCCATAATAAAAAAAATAAGGTGGTCAATAATTTCATCGTTGCTTAGCCTATTACCTGCTTCGTCTGTGGCCAGGCATAAATTACTCAGCATATCATTGCCTGGCTGTTGCCTTCTTTCTTTTATAATGGCGGAAAAATAAGCCTGTAAAACTTTTCGGCCCTGCATGCCTTTGCCATAGGTGGTAAAAGGAAGGTTAATGTGTAAAGGCGTAATAGATGCCTGAACCATGTTAATAATGGCCTGGTTGATATGCTGGAGGTTATTTGAAAAATCGAGGTCAAAAAAAACTTTTCCGGCCAGCTTTAGTGTAAGTTCTTTAATCCAGGGAAATACTTTAACCCCTGTTTGCTGTACTAATTTTTTGCTGTATTCCTGTACAAGCGGGTTCATGGCCTGCAGGTAATGCTGTAATGCTTCTTTTTTAAAAGCACTTTGCAAAATACCTCGGTGCTGTTTATGTTCATCTCCGTCTCGTAACATCAATCCACCATGAAACAATTCATTGATGAGCTCCCAACCGTCTTTACTGGAAAAATGTTTCGTTTGCTCTACCAGTACAAACCGGTTGCCTTCCGCTCCCATAATACAAACGTACTCCCGGCCAAACATCCGGTACTTAAAAATATTGCCGTATTGTTGTTGCTTTTTGTTAAATAATTCCTGTGGCTTTTTTAAAAAACGAATGGTATCTCCAATAAAAGGTAAGCCTGTTGCGCCTGGTAAATGTGATAATGATGACATACTGTTATTGATAAAATAATTGCTGCGGTTTTGTTTCGGTTATTGAGTACAGCAACCGCAATACTCATTCAACTTAGTGTTTTAAAGTACTAAATTAATCTAACATGCCATGTAAAAAGGTAAAACACTTAAGCTAATTAGGGCCACTAAACTAACGCTTGCCTGCCAGGTAAAAATAAAAAGAATTATTTTTTGCAACACGGTCAATAATACTACTGGTTGTCTCCTGCATACCATGGCCCGAATCAAAATCAAGATCCAGTAAAACAGGATTACCCGAAGTGCTGGCATCCTGCATAAGGGCAGCCATTTTCAGCGACATCCACACAGGCACACGACTATCATTAACACCATGGGTAAAAATAACCGTTGGGTATGCAGTTAAAGGCTGCACATGGTGGTAAGCGCTCATGGCATATAAAGCATCAAAACCGGCTTTGGTAGCTGTACTGCCAAACTCGGGTATATTACCTTTGCCGTTGGGGCAGGTTTCCATACGCACCATATCCAGTGCACCCACACTAATGATGGCGGCACCAAAAAGATCGGGGCGCTCTGTAACAGACCTTCCTATGGTAATGCCTCCGGCACTTCCGCCTACGGCAATTAAATTTTTATTGGTAGCGTATTTTTTATCAATTAAATATCCGGCACAAGCAATCACATCTTTCCATGTATTGGGTTTATTGGCTTTTTGGCCAGCCAGTTTCCAGGCTTCACCATAGATGCCGCCGCCCCTTACATGTGCAATAGCACGAATACCCCCTTTGTTGAAAAAGATCATGTTTTCGGGCCAGAATGAAGGGTCATCTACAAAACCATAGGCACCGTAAGCACGTAAAGCAACCGGGTGGGTACCATCCAGCTTTAACCCTTTTTTGTAAATGATGGTTAACGGAACCATTACCCCATCGTAACTTTTTACCAACACATCCTCAACAGTAAGGCCTGCATTTTGGGTACCGGTTTGTTTATCAAAACTGCTGGTAGTTATTTTATTGGCAGCTGCATGGTAAGTGAAGTATGTTTTTAGTTTTACCCAGGATGTAACGGAAACAACAAAGTCATTTTCTTTTGTATTGCTCCATTCTAATTTAATATTTCCTTTAAGTGGTAAGGCTATGTTTTGCGGTACTGTACCGGCATTGGCAATACGCAGCAACCTGCCCTGCCCGGCATCTGATAACGACACCAGCAATTCGTTTTTTGTAAGCGCTATCTGTTTTACCAGTGCCTTAGTGTTGGGTACCAGTGTAATGGCATCAGCTAACAAACCATTACGCATATCAATGCGAATTACTTTTGAATTGGGTGCATCTTTTTGAGTAATAGCAAACAGATAATCGCCTGTAAAGGCATACTGGCTTACTTTATCATCATAATCGGTTATTAATTTCCATTGGGTTGCTGTGCCATTAAACTCGGTTGCTTTTACCCCATAAATACGGTACTGGTTGGCTACTTTATTTTTTATAATGGCATACACATAATTCAACCCATTTTGTACAACCAGGTTCACCATATCATCAATTTCTTTATTAATGCCGGCAGGGTTAACAGCAATAATTACCTTATCGGTTGAGGGGTCGGCACCTACAATGTGATACCCAATACTGCTGCTATCGTTCCAATGCGTTGGGTCAACCCCTGCTTTGCGGTAATTTGGCTGATTGGTATAATAAAATGCATCAGCTCTTTTGGGATCAAAACTGCTGATGCCAATGTTGTTATTAAGATACAGGGTATCTGTCTGTTCCTGGCCGGTAATCATATTCCTCATCACTATTTTAGGGTCGCTCTCGTTGCCCCCGGCTATAAGCAGGTAAGTCATGTAGGGTGCATTTTCTTCAAAACCAAAATACGCCAGCATCAGGTTTTTACTGGTTATTTTTGGATTGGCTTTTTGTGGGTCTATCACCAATTCTTCTTTACCTTTTGCATCTATGGCATACAGGCTAAAGTTCTCCTGCCCTGCTTTTCGTTTGGTTACATAATATTTTCCTTTGTAAAAATTAACTGCATCTATCTCATCAAAAGTATAATTATCCATGATTGCTTTTACCTGTGCATGCATTTGTGTACTGCCGGGCAACGAAGCAAAAAACCGGTTGGTTTTATCAGCCTCAGCATGCATCCATGCCTTCACTTTGGCATTGCCAGTATCTTCCAGCATACGGTAAGGATCGCTTACAGGCTTACCGTAAAAAGTATCGGTTTGATTGGTTTTAAAATCTTGCCAGTTTTGTGCCGGAACAATTTGAAATAACAGGCAGTTTAAAAAAAGCAGCAGGGCACGTAACATAAAAGAATTTTTTATAAATATATTGATTAGTTTTTTTGTTGCAGAAAAATATGGAGTAGATTTTTTTACTGTGGCCGATTTTAAATTTTTTTGGGTAACCCTATTTCAGGAAAAGACACTAAACAAGCACCCGGGGGCGGTTTATAGCCTCCGCCTGCACAGCAACTATGATAGACCTACCATAATCTTTCATATAGCATCTTTGTACTTTCAATCTGTAGGTACTTGATTCACGGCACAAGCCAGTTGGGACAAGAATCAGCGCGTACAGTTATTATTTTAATTTTAGGAACTGTGCAGCATTATTGTAGAAGATGTCCTGCTTATCTTGTTTTGATAAAAATGTCAGGCTGTTTAAGAAGTCGATTGATTTCTTTATGGCATATGGCCATCTCATTTGGTCTGAACCAAACATCACCCTGTTAAGGTAACCAGCTTGTTTGGCATTTCTTAAAAAGTTTGTAATATATCTCTGGGTAAGCGGTTCTACCCACAACATGGCTCCGATGTCTGAATATAATTGCGGATAATAAGCCATCAATCTAAGTGCATGTTCATACCAATCCTCACCTGAGTGCATAAGGTAGATTCTCAGCTTTGGATAGTTTACCAGCACGTCTTCTATCAAGTAGGGGTCAGACAATCGCAGTCTTGCTTTTGGCGACCATGAATAAGTACCACCCGGATCACCACCACCCGTATGAACGGCTACGGGAATATCATATTTTTCACAAATGCGTAGGTAAGGTTGCCAGATAGAATCACTGAGTGTTGTGCCGCCATAATAAGCACCAATTTCTCCAAAGACTTCAATCTTTTTATCTTTTACCATTTGTTCAAACAGGATAGTATCAATACCATATTGATTTGAGTATTCCATTGTAATTCCTCTAATGATACGATGGCTGCTGTCCTGCGCTACCCAATTGTCCACACTGGTAGGCGATCCGCTTGCTACAACTTTTACAATGTTGAATTTTTTAAAAGCTGCGAATGTTTCTTTTCTATGTGCTTCTGCATTCAGCGAACCTTTATTGCCGTAATAGTCACTTGAAGGCTTTGCAAAATGACTGTCTGTGTAACAATGAATATGCATGTCAATAATCTTTGTCTGTCCTTGCGCAAACAAGAGTTGATGAAGTAAAGCCAGTAGAATAAGTAAATTTTTTTTCATTGGGAAGGTTTATAATTGTGCCTAACTTTCGAGTTTTGTGCTTTTAGGGAATTGACCAACTGTTTGCCCGGAACCGAAGCTAAATTTATAACTAAATCCCGATAACTATCGGGAAAAGTTAACCAACAAAAGCTTGGCATAATTCCATCCGCCGAAACTAAAGCCTGGATATGCAAACAGCAGAAGTTTCAACGTCCTTGCATATTCATGTTCCAAATTGATCAACAAAAAAATATCTGCATACTCCTATCGAATTGAATTCGTAACATCAAAAGCGAATTTATGCCAGTCTGGAGATTCAAATAAAACAGATACTCCGAAGTGAGCTGCAACAAGAATTGTAAGGCAGATTAAGGTGATTTTATGAATTCGACGGAGAGTAATTAAATCGAAAATTAATAAAGGCAACAATAATAAATAAACATAAATATCTGATCCAAAGTGTTTAGGTAAATGAAAACTCGGTAGCCAACGCATACGATCTATCGCCACTTGAAGTATTATCACAATCAAAAAGACCATAACTCTTTTGTGTATTTGTGGGTTTCGTCGTGCCAGCATTCCCCAAACGAATAGAATTGGAAACAGTATGATTAGCATTAACTGAACAAGTAATACATCAAAAAGAAAGTGATCGACAGGAAGAACTTCTGCAACCAATGGGCGTCTTGTTGCAAGAAGCATTGAAATCCATGCTAAAGGAGCTATCACCAATGAAGCCATCCCCAACTTGCGGTGGTATTGGATGTTATTAGAAGCAACCAAATAAGTTTGGCCCACAAACAACAATAAAAGCATCGCCATCAGTGCACCATGAATGTGTGCTATTGGAAAAATGTGGTATTGCCTGGCAAAGTGTGCCTGGTAACTAGGGGTGAAACCCACTAATGCTACCACGATATAAAGTAATCCGAGAAAGAATAAATAATATCGCATAAACCCAGTTCGGGAGCGTTGACCAATAATATTAAAATTATTAGTAAGAGAATCTGAAAATTTCATGGTTATATTTTTATATTTAATTACTCTGCACAACCTGTTTAAGATTTTACTTTTAATTCTTAATGTTTGAACCCTTCGCCAAAAAGGGGAATTATTTATGTAACGTTAAGTTGGGCGGAGCCAGCGTAAACGGTTGCGCCAGTTGGCTTGCAAGTTTTATAGCAAAACTAACACTGGTGCAGTAATCAATTAGCTGGATAATCAGTATTGGTATTCATGATAGCCCATTCGTTAAACTGATCTTTATATATCCAGGCAGTCATAATCCGCCTTGTATGTTTCGTTTCATTGGAATAAAATATATTTTCTGTAAAATCAATCTTTGCATTTGTTATTAATGCGTTCTTGGGTACGCCTTCCAACTCCTGTGCATAATTTGATTTTTCTGAGCTACCAAATTGGATATTATTTACTGTTACCGTCGACTTTGGAGCCGTGGTGCTTTCAGCTCTTTCCCAGGTTAATTTCAACGCTTTGGTTACATCTACTTTGGTAGGCTTTCCGCCGCCGGCGCTGCCGGAACATGAAAAAATGAATGCGATAACAGAAAAAAAAGTAAGTGCCTCATAACTGATGGTTTGTAGTTTTAGTTTATGGTCGTTTTAAAAAAAGTAAATTTAAAAATAATGATTTCAACATATTTTGCCAAACAGTTTCATCATCATTTCATTTTAATTTACACTTTACCTTGGGAACACCTGACCCAAACAGTTAAGCCACCGGGTAATTAATATTTATTGATCTCAATGTTGTCAATACTCAACTGATTACCACAAAACTTTGGCGTGTTACTTTATTCCCACACCTATTATAAATTCCCCCGGAACAGCATAGCCTTTTTCTGTTTTATATTTTTGAATAGAATAAAGGTATTCTTCGCAGGCCTCTTTTTGTACTTTTTCAGGAAACTTAAAATACGCTAATGCCACCGGTCCGCCTTCAAATGCGGCAGCGCATGCAGCTTCATCTGTGTCATACTCAAGTGAAGATTGTATTTTTTTGATTGTAACTGATGAAAAACCGGCGAGTTCAAAATTTTTTTCCAGCACATGGTCATTACCTAAGTTGAAGAACATCGGGCATACTTCTGATGAAACCCGTTTATCAACAATTTCAAATATTTCTGCCCAGCCACAATGATCTCTCTTTCCCCAAACAGCCGATATACAAACGCCTCCTTTTTTTAAAACACGATACATTTCTTTTAAAGCATTTGCAGGACTTGGCGCATACATTAACCCCAGGGCACAAATGGCCACATCAAATTCATCATCATTAATTTTTAATTCTTCCGCATCCATCCGTTCAAACCTGGTATTGCCGATGTTATTTTCTTTCGATGTGGTTTCAGCAATCTGAATCATTTTGTCTGAAATATCGGTGCCTAACACAAAGCCGGTACTTCCGGTTGCGCCTGCTGCCCTAAAACTCATAAGCCCGGTGCCACAGGCAATGTCAATAATTTTTTGTCCCTGCTGAATGTTGGCAAATTCAAACAAGGCATCATGTGCTGGTTTCAGTTGTTGTTGCCAGGCATTTTCGTAATAAACGGCAGCTTTATCCCATCCATATCGCTGCACTCGTCTTTGTAAGGCTGGTTCCATTAATTATTTGTTTTAGTGGAGACAATATTTATTTTTCTTACACATTTTTGAGCCCTGGAAAATACATCAAGATAAGGGCTGAGTTTATCTCCGTCATCGAGCATCTGCATAATTTTTTGTTCCGGTGCATCACTTTCAATGGTAATAGTATATCGCACTTCAAGATAACCAGGAGGAATATTTTTATCTGCCGTACCCAACAAAGCACCATCGTCAAAATCAGCCTGTACTTCTACTTCCAGGTTATTAAAAGTGATGCCTAGTTCCGCAGCTTTCATCGTGTAGCCAATGGCAAGGCAGGAACCCAAGGCCGCCCTTCCATAAACACCGGGTGTAGGGGCAGTATTGTTGCCACCTATTCCTTCAGGCATATCCACAGAAAATTTCCATTTGCCTTCATTTATTTCGCAGGTTAGCCCATTTACCATGCGTACTTTAGAAACTGCCGTATCCCTGCCCATGGCAGGTTTCAGGGTAAATGCCTTTTTGCATCTTTCCACAGCAACCTTAATTTTTTCTGTATCTTTCATAATAAACTTTTTAAAACTTAAACCTGCCATAAGGTGGCCACCAACGTAAGTTTGTGAAAAACTATCAACTTGTTATAAATATACACACAATGTGCTACAAAAACAGTATGATTTTTAAAGTTTAAGCTGTTACAAACCCTCTATTGGTATGAATATATTTTTCCCGCATTAGTAGTTGTGGAATTGACAGCTTTTTTGGGGTGCTGCACATGCGGTGATTACAGCAGCCGGCGGCTTATACGGTTGCGCCAATTGGAATTAAAATTTATAGTTCTTCAGTAACTGCATGCAAATCTTCGGCAAGTGTTTCTGCTAACATGTTAATGGCATTTTGTACTGCTATATAGCCATCGGCTGATAAAATACTCAGATCAAATACTGCAGTCTTTTCTAAATATAACTGGGTTTCTTTTATTAATACGGTGCAGCATTGCTGCATAAATGTTTTAAACTTTTGATGGTCATCCAACAAATCATTGGCAGCATCCATTATATTTTTTGCTTCGGCAGGTAAATCATCATAATCCCCATCATCGTCATCATCATCATTACCGGGCCTGTTGTACCATTGCTCCTCATGCGGCCATGCAAAAACAGTTTGATCATTCCTTTTAAAATTATCAAGGGCTTCATCCCATTTATTGCTATCAGTTATAGTACGGTATTTGTACAGGTATTCGGGTATCATTACGGCATGCAGTAAAATATCATCTTTTATCACTTGTTCAATATCACGAAAAGTTTGGGCCGGTGCATTATTGAGGGCATCACCCAAATAATTAATTAAAAATTGCTTTATGGGCCAAGCTATGTTGTTGTATAGACTTTCTCGGAAATCAGGCGCTTCTTCATAGTCTTCGTCTTCTTCAAAAATGTCTTCATGTAGCTGCATAAAAAAGGTTTTCTATTTACATAATAACAGGTCATTACTTCAAAAGAGTATTGCTAGCATTGTTTACCAAAAATAAAACATTTTGTTTTTATAAGCCTGGTTGGTACTTGCCCCGCAATAGGAAGGTCATCCCACCAAGGTTCCGTCTTAAATTTAAACTTTGGGTTGGGAATCCCGATAGCTATCGGGACGCCAAATACTTAAGCTACTTGTGCTGCTATTTAAATCTTTTTGGCGGGCTTTATTTATTGATCTGATTATTATGTAACCTAAAATTGCTGATATCAACATGATTGGTACTGCAACTATGTACAATAAATGAATCATGCACCCATCGCTTGAACATGGTTGACTTGCTTCAATAAATAGTTTAGCACCATACATAAACCCGATCATGGCTAGTAAGATTCCACTGTATTTAAAAATGTCTTTTGTTTTCATGTAAAATCTCTTTGTTGCCTTACAAATAAATCAGTTGGTACATTTGGGTAACACATAAGCAGGTGGCAACCGGGGCTGAAGTAAATTTTATTTAATAGAAAAAGAATCAAATGTTTTTGTAAACTGCTTACTGTAACTGTCCCACGACGTTAGTTTCCAGTTAAGTGTAATAAAATAAAAATCAACACCTTTCCTTATACCCTTTCCTATCCATTTAATACCGTTCTGCGTGTATGTGTACATGTATTCTGTAGTTCCGTCTTTTATTTTTTTCTCTACCTTATCGGTGTCGCTGCGCTTTTCATTGATACCGAGCAGTGCGCCTTCTATTTTTTCATCAGAGAAATTCGAATTTTTATAAACCGAAATTGAAATATCACCCAGTTCTATATCCAGGTAAAAATTATAAACCTTTCCTTCACCTTGTGTCTTCCAGTTTTCAGGGTATGACAGGGAAAAGTCGTCAGTTGTGAAGGTTTTAAAATTAATTTCCTGTGCCTGTATGTTTATAGACAAAAACAGTATTACGAAGAACGCAATTGTAAACTTTTTCAATTTGAATATGAATTAGGATCAAGAATTTTCAATCAACACAATATTAGAGCAACCTTTAAATCTATCCAAAGATATTTTTGCGGGTTTTAATTCAGGATACTGGAAGAATTATATGTGGTAAACAGTTAAGCCGGTTGGTTTAACATCTAAGTAATTAAAACCAGTTACCAGCCCTGTTTAATATGCACGCTTTACCCTGAAAGTACAGGTGATATTATACAGGCTGTTTGACGGCCCGATAATTACCCCTGTAAAGTTGCCGGAAATATAAGAGTCCACAGGGCCACATTCCGTAATATTTACCGTAATTGGGGCAACCGTAACGAATGTTGGCGTATATGGTATTTGCGGACATGTAAATTTAAAAAGACTTTGTGTACTCCCCTGCGCAATGCCTGCCCTGGTAAAGCTTAGCTCTATAATATTGTTTACAAAATACCAGTAAAAACTGGAGCCTCCCCCCACCGCCTGTGGCTGGAAAAGATCTGCAGGGGTTGAATAAGAATAATTTGATCCGTTTATTGTAAAATCGAGGTACTGTTCACGAACCACGCATGCAGTAATTGGGGGGATTGTGTTATTACCGGATGTAACTGTATAATTAGCAGCAATGCTTTGCTGTGCAGTGGCTATATCTTCTCCCACCAGGGTAATTCTATTGGTTACTCCGCCACATATTAACTGGGTAAAACTAAAAGTACCTGTGTTGGTTAAGGGATATCTTTCTAATAAAATACCATTTTGAACAATTACATAACCATTGGTTACAGCCGTGTTATTACAATTGATTACGTTACCGGATATAGTTGCAACAGTTGTACCGGAGTTTATGTTTACGGTACCCAGCGAAACAGTTTGTGTGGTAGTGGTAAATGACTGAGCATAGGCAGCAGTACCGCAGGCAGTGTTGCTGAATACTTCCATTACCAGTTGAGAGCGGTCTGGCACAGGCCCGCTTACAAAACCATCTGCATTTGTGTACCCGTATGACGCATACCAGGGCGTAGCTGCCGCCGATATTTTTACCCTGGCATTTTGTATGGGTTGACCATTTCCACCGAGAATGGTACAACTAAACTGAACAAAACTGTTGGGCACATCGCAATTCCAGAATGAAAAATGACTTACTTCACCAACGTACACATTGCCCGATTTTGCAGCAGTTCCTTCCTGTTTCCATAATCCCTTTACCTCATCAAAATACCACAACGGAATGCTTGCCCCGGCTGTTGATGATAAAGCTGCAGGTACAGGAACAGACAAGGATGCTTTTTTACCTGCAGCAATCTGTAATAATTCTCCGCCTGTGCCGGTAAGTTCTACAGCACACATACCATAACTGGCAAGTAATTGCAAATACCCATCTGTGTTTAATCCACGCAGGTCTCCGGGCATTACACGTTCCAGGTCGGCAGCAGTAGGGTCTATCCATTTGGCGGCAACATTAACGGTGCCAGCATAGGCAATATTAGTGGCAGCATTAACAACAGCATTTGCCGGCAAACTAATACTTAAACCATTTGATAAACCTGCGCTGCCTCCTGTTGCAGCATTTATAAAGCCTGCATTTGTTTTGGGAATCATTTTTATCCTGAAAAAGACAGGCTTGCCCGCAATGGCAACGTATGTTTTTATACTTTTAAAATACCCTGTTTTTGTTACAGTAACCACAGCTGCATTTTGCACAACCGTAGCGTTGGCAATAGTAAAATAACCATATTTATCTGTGCTGGCAACAGCCGTTCCGGCCTGCACGGTTACATTGCTTACTGCTGCATCGTTTTCGTCGGTAACAAACCCGCTTACAGTTGAAAGAATGGTTGTAGTAAGATCAGGTAATGCAGGAGGTAAGCTACCGCCACCGCCACCACCAGTGCCGCCGCCACTTCCGCCGCCGCTTCCAATAGCGGTAACAGCATCCGGCTTATTGCAGGCCAGTAAACTAATGGCAACAATTGAAAATAAAAATACAAACCTGGTAAACATCCGGCTTTTGGGTAAGTATAACATTAAACAATAGTTTTAAAAATACGTATATCAGATCAAGATTGCCTGCTCAATTTGTTTTAAGTATTAATTAATTTTAAACAAATGTGGATATACAAATCTATCTTAAATCACTCATTTTAAAACATCTCATTTTATTAAATGTGGTTAATACTTGCCCCGCAGCAGGCGGAGAACCGGTAGAACTAAAAAAACACAGCTTGTCCCGATCACTATCGGCAGCTGATCCAACTATGATTCTTTTTTAAATTTAAACTTTGCTTTGGAACAGATTCTGGTAAAATTGTTGGTGATCATTTATTGCATTGTCGGTTTTTGGCACCGGTTGCAAACCGGTAGAACTTAAGCAAAGCATAATAGACTAAGGTGTTGAATTATAAGGTGCATTTAAGCAATTGATAAATCTTACACCAGCAGCCTGCAATACTGTTACCGGTGGAAAAGTAGTGCCTTCCAGGTCGCAATTAAAAAAGGTAACCGGGCCAAAAGAACAGTTAGTAAAACGGCATTGTTTTATGGGCAATTTATATACTGCGTTTTGTACGCCAAACACTGCACTGTTAAAAAACGAAGTGGTAAAATTAATATTCTGCAGCTGTGCAGCTTGCCCTGAAAATATACAACTGTCGTTAAATGATGCTGTAGCCATTCCATTTCTCCAGATCGTATTTTCATAACTCAGTTTTGATATCCACATGCCGGCAGGGGCATCTCCCAATATAACCGACTCCAGATTGGCCGACTTTAATTTTACATTCCTGAAACTACATCCTCCGGTAAACTTTACCGGACTGAGTGAACCCACTTTCATAAAATTTACATTAAAAAATTCCACAGCATTAAAATTAGTACTGGTAAATTTCACTTCATTGCTAAAAGCTCCACCATTAAATTTTATACTGTCAATTGTACAACCTTCAAAAGCAGTTGCGTAAAACTGCACATTATCAAAAGCCATCCGTAAGCCATTATTCAATTTAACTTTAATGAGGTACGAACTGTAGAATTTGTTCTCGGTAAACATACAATTCTTAAACTCGGCATCAGTGATGGAATCTGCAAGGAAGGTAGTACGTAGAAATTTCCAGTTATAAATACTCACACGTTTTAATTTAGTGGCTATAAAATTGGCATCTTCAAAATCCAGCCTGTCGGGTTCTGACATTTTTCTGCGGGCTATTCCATCGTTTAAAGTACAGGTATAAAAAGTTGTACCCCTGAAAGAACCTTTATCAAAATTTATAAACTCCATCCGCTTATTGTCGAAACGCAGGCCATCAAAATTAAGCTGGCCATTAGCCAGTAACTGATCAACCTGCAACTGCGATAAATTATCAGGCCTTCCGGGTACAGGAAAAGTTAATTGTGCATGACCTGTGAAGACAGTTATCATTAAAAAACAAAAGAATACAAAAGTTAACTTCATGGTGCAGGTTTTATTGTTTTAAGCTTTTAAAATAAAATACTTATGCAAAGTATCACTACCATGCGTAACAGCCAATGGTTAAAACACCTTTTTAAAAATGTTTTCAGTAAAAGTAGCCCCTGATTGTAGCATACTAAACAGTTTACAATACTTACTTTTTGTGTGCCAGGGAATTTATGATTATTAAAGATCCGGTTGCAAACCGATAGCATTAGCCGTCACGAGTGATCCCTCTATGACTCTTTTTTCGATTTGAACTTTGCGTTTGGAATACCAAACACTTAGCTAATTGGGAAATTTAACTTGGCAACCTGATTACTTAGCCTCTTTTAGTGGATAGGCAAAAAACTCTGGTCCAATTTCATCCACCATTGCCTTAAGTTTTTTGATAAAAAATGAACTATAATGAATACCTTCTAGTTCTAGCATACGTTTGTAAATATCTTCAACATTTTCAGTGTTAGTTTTGGCAACAGATTTTGCCATTATTTTGTTATTTAATAAATAATAAGATACAGCTTCTTCCAATGAATTGCTATAATTTTTAAAGTTGGGATTAAGCGTTCTGAAAATATAGTTAGCCTTTCTATACGGTTTATTTTTACGCTTGTCAATTTCGACCAGCCCCATAAGTTCATCTGCATAGGTCAAATAATTTGAATCCAAAGACATGGAATTATTACTAATTAAATCAATTATTATTCGATCATAATAATTGCTAGCGCTATCCAAATTATTGTTAAGATAAAATGTTTTCATAATTT
>JANMBZ010000091.1:0-9163 GCA_031360765.1 Chitinophagaceae bacterium | reverse complement strand
GTTGCATATAGTTTATCTATGCTCCAGGTGGTAATATCTTTATTTTTTTCTTGAGCAAGTTTAGTGCGGTCGTAAAATTTCCAGCGGTTGTTCTGCAGGTATTGCCAAAACATTTCGGCCTGCATGCTTTGTAAAATATTTTTGGCAGGTGCCTTTGCTTTTGCAATTAGTGTATCTACAAAAAAAATATTATTCTCCTGGCTGTCTTCATCAACCATGTTATGATATTTTATCTGGTACATGCAGCTTTTTATCTGCTGTGCATCGTTGCCAGCTGCAATAGCCAGGTTGTAAATTACCAGCACTTCCTTCAAAGCAGATTTGGTTAAACCTTTCTTTTCAAGGGCTTCAACCTGCTTCCAGTTTTTTGCGTAATCGTTTTTTGTTTGAGCCATATTGGTGGTTGCTATGCCTGTTAACAGAAAAATAACGAGAAGCATTTTCTTTATAAACATAATCGGATTATTTGATTTACAAGATACAATTTGTTGATGAGCAGTTGCACTGCTGTATAAATTACCTGATTAAACAGTAAGATGAAATTATAAACCGGTTTGCATATTTTTAATAGATTTATTTCTTTAACTTTTTGTTAGCGGAAAAAAAAATATGCGGCACAGCATTTGGAATTTATCAACTGTTAAAACATAAACCGGAAGACGGATTTTTAAACTTAAAAATTTTAACTATGAAAAAGATTTTCACATTTATTATTGCAGCCTGCAGCATGGCTACAGGTTTTGCACAGTGGCAGCAACAGGGTGGTCCAAATCAATATCCAAATCAAAACCAAACCTATCCGCAACAAAACAATAATTATAATCAATACAGTGCTTTAACCATAAGCTCCGGATTGCAGCAGCAATTAACTGTTTCGGTTGATAATAACCAGTACCAGGTTAATGGCAACAACGGTAATGGTAACAATATTAATGTAGGGCAGTTACAGGCGGGTAATCACAATGTGGTTATTTCTCAATGGCGCAGAGGCTTTTTGGGTAAGCAGGTACAGCAAGTTATTTACAACAGCTCCCTTTATTTTAAGCCAGGCTACGAGACCAATATTTTTGTGGATGCCTACGGACACACTAACATTAGTGAAAGACAGTTGTATGCAGATAACAGCAACCAGGGCGGTTATAATAACAATGGCAATGGTGTTGGCTATGGTTATGGAAGAAAAAAGAATAAGCACAAAAAAAATAAGTGCGATCACGATGACCATGGAAATAATCATAACCAATGGAACAAAAATGAAAGGAAAGGTGATGATGATAATTAGTGGTTTTAATTTTCATAAAACAGAAACCCCCGAAATTTCGGGGGTTTCTGTTTTATAAGTCATTTATTATTTCTTCATCACTTCCGCCATTGTTTTACCAATATCTGCGGGGCTTGCCACCACATGAATACCGCACTCGCCCATAATTTTCATTTTAGCTGCTGCTGTATCATCGGCACCACCAACAATTGCACCTGCGTGGCCCATACGGCGTCCGGGAGGCGCTGTTTGTCCGGCAATAAAACCAACAACTGGTTTTTTATTGCCCGTACTTTTTATATAGTTGGCAGCTTCTGCTTCCATGCCGCCACCAATTTCTCCAATCATAACTATGGCATCTGTTTCATCATCGTTCATAAATAATTCAATGGCTTCTTTGGTGGTAGTGCCAATAATAGGATCGCCACCAATACCAATAGCCGTAGAAATACCGAGGCCCGCTTTTGCAACCTGATCGGCAGCTTCGTACGTAAGCGTACCACTTTTACTAACAATCCCAATCCTTCCTCTTTTAAAAATAAAGCCGGGCATAATACCCACTTTACATTCATCTGCAGTAATTACGCCTGGGCAGTTTGGCCCTATCAATCGTGTGTGTTTGTTTGTTAAATAATTTTTTACTTTCACCATATCCTGCACAGGAATACCTTCTGTAATGCACACCACCAGGGCAATACCTGCATCGGCAGCTTCCATAATGGCATCGGCCGCAAAAGCAGGCGGCACAAAAATAATACTCACATTGGCAGCAGTTTTTTTAACTGCATCGGCCACGGTATTAAAAACGGGTTTGTCTAAATGTGTGCTGCCGCCTTTACCGGGCGTAACACCACCCACTACATTGGTACCGTATTCAATCATTTGCGTAGCATGAAAAGTGCCTTCTGTACCGGTAAAACCCTGTACAATAATTTTGGAATCTTTATTAACTAAAACAGCCATTTTAATTAGGAATTTATAATTAAGAATTGCCGCAAAGATAGGGGAGATGAGGTGATTGGCGAAAGGGATATTTTGGTTACCGGTCCCGATAGCTATCGGGAGGCAATGATGGTGCGGAAGTGGCAGAGTTTATCCTGAGGAACGAAGGACTCCATTCAGGAGCGGAACATTGATTGGGCCTTTAGCGAAGCCAATATTTTAAATCTTTGCTAATCCAACTTATCCCCCTTCAGCATCGCATCCATATCCCTGTCGTTGCTTATTTTTCCTTTTGCTTCCAGCATGCGCATGTCTTTGGCATCCTGTAAAAATTCTGATGCAAAAATGAATTCATTCAGGCGTTCGTTCTTTGAGAAGATGATATCTTTTTTATTACCGGTCCATTCTTTTTGCCCCTGGTACATGTAGAGAATATTTTCACCAATTTCCATCACACTATTCATATCATGGGTGTTAATTACTGTGGTCATGTTAAACTCACGGGTAATATCCAGAATGAGTTTATCAATCACCATGGATGTCTGCGGATCAAGTCCTGAGTTGGGCTCATCGCAAAATAAATATTTTGGATTAAGCACTACAGCACGTGCAATGCCCACCCGTTTCTTCATACCTCCACTTAACTCGGCCGGGTATTTTTTATTTACATCTTTTAAATTAACACGTTCTAAAACTTCGTTCACCCTTTTTAATTTTTCAGTAAAACTGCTTTTGGTAAACATGTCTAAAGGAAACATGATGTTCTGCTCTACCGTCATACTATCAAACAAAGCCGAGCCCTGAAAAAGCATACCGATCTGCTGGCGCAATTCTTTACGTTCCTCAACATTCATATCCGTAAAACTTACGCCATCATAAATAATTTCGCCTTCATTGGGTTCAAATAAACCAACCAGGCATTTTTGCAACACTGTTTTTCCGCTTCCACTGGTACCAATTATCAGATTGCATTTGCCTGTTTCCATAATATGGCTAACATCGTTAAGTACAACCTTATCGTCAAATTGTTTTTTTATGTTCTTAAACTCAATCATAGAAAGCTGCAAGGGGAATAGCTGCAAGGGACAAATATGCAGGTTTAACTCCTTTTTATTTATTTAATTTTACTTAATTTTATTTCGCTTCATTATGCTTCTCCCTCGTGGCTCTTCCCCTCCTTCCCTTATTGCTCAAGAGAGTTTATTAATCAACGCATTCAACATTTTTTGTACTTCCATACAAATATTCAGGTAGCTTTCACAGTCTGCTTTAAAGTTAGGGTACAGTTCAATCACACCAAGTAATGCTGTTTCAACTTCATAATAACTACCCAAAGAATTTTCAAGAAATAATCTTTTATGGGCATTGGTAGCTTTCGCACTTCCCTCTGCAATATTTGCCGGTATTGAAAAAACTGCTCTTCTTAACTGAGAACCCAATTCGTACTTTTCTTCGGGCGGTAACTTTCTGCAAAATTTATGGCAATCAATAAATAACTGAAAACCTTTTTGCCAAACAATTAATCTTTTAAAATCTTTCATCTTATTATTATTTAAGGTTAAAAAATTAAAAGATTTTTCAAAGCTTAAGTTACACCCTTGTAGCTACTTCCCTTGTAGCTTTGCTACTTGTTTAGCAGCAAGGCCGCCAAAATATAATCTGCAAACAAAATCATTACACAACTAACCACCACACTTTTTGTGCTGCTGCGGCCAATTTCCAATGCACCACCTTTTACAAAATAACCGTAGTAAGATGGTATGGTGCTTATGATAAATGCAAATGTGTAAGCTTTTACCAATGCAAAAAATACATTGTAGGGTACAAAGTTCAGCAACAATCCCATATCAAAAGTATCGGTTGATATGATATGCGTTGCAGCCCCCGCAAGCCTGCCGCCAACAATACCCAGCACCATTGATAAAACCACCAGCATGGGTATAGTAATTAAGCAGGCCGCAATTTTTGGTAATATTAAATAAGATTTTGTGTTGATACCCATTATCTCCAGTGCATCTATCTGTTCACTCACCCGCATGTTGCCCAGTTCGCTGGCAATTTTACTGCCAACTACACCGGCTAGTACAATACAAACAACAGTGGGTGCAAATTCCAGTATCACGGTATCCCGTACAATTTGTGCAATGGTGGTAGCGGGTATCAGCGGACTAACCAACTGATACGATGTTTGCACCGCACTTACCGCACCCATAAAAACCGAAATGATGATTACAATGCCCAGAGAGCCGATGCCGATTTCCACACACTGGTGCATCAGCTCCTTCCAATACATGCGCATGTTTTCGGGCCGGGTAAACATGCCTTTCAGCATTAAAATATACCGGCCAAAGTGATTGAAAAAAAGCATTTTTAATTAGTATGTTAGTTGTACGAATGTAAGATTATTTACGTGGTTGATGATAGTGTGCATTGCACGACAAACATCATGCCTGTAAATTATACAGCTTGTCCGGTTCTGTTTTTTCGTTTCCACCATTTACTTTTTTTAACCTCTTCCTTTGTATTTGTTTTGCATTTGGTTTGTGCATCCACAACGGCAATCAATACCATATTGAATATAGCACGGATGGAACTTCCCAATTGCAACACATGCACCGGTTTATTCAATCCCAATAAAATAGGACCAATAGAATCCGTTCCACCAACTTCCTGCAACAGATTGTAGGCTATATTACCCGCCGATAAATTTGGAAAGATGAGGATATTTACATCCCCATTCAACAATTCGGTAAAGGGATAATTCTCTCTTAAAATTTCTTTGTTAAACGCCAGAATGCCCTGTACTTCACCATCGCATATCAATGTAGGATCTTTCTCTTTTACAATTTGCCTGGCCCTGCGTACTAAATTTGCCTCCGGCGAATCGCTGCTGCCAAAGTTAGAGTAGGAGAGCATGGCAATCCTTGGCTTAATATTAAATTGCCTTACTTCCTTAGCAACTAAAAAAGTTATTTCGGCAAGTTCTTCGGCTGTTGGGTTAAAATTTACGGTTGTATCGGCTAAAAATAATGGGCCACGTTTGGTAAACATAATATACATACCGGCAATCTTTTTAACACCGGGTTCTGTACCAATAATCTGTAATGCGGGGCGGATGGTATCGGGGTAATTCCGGCTCAGTCCGCTTATCATACCATCGGCTTCGCCGTTTTCAATCAGCATGCAACCAAAGTGGTTGCGGTCTTTCATCGCTTTGTAACTCTCATATTTATTTATACCCTTGCGATGTCTTTTTTCAAAAAATATATCACCGTATATTTTTCTCAAATCCTCATGCTGGTCATCCGACGGGTTCATAATCGGCATGCCTTCCAAATCAATACCATTCTCTTCGGCAAGCTTTTTTATTTTATCTTCTTTACCCAATAAGATAGGATACGCCACACCTTCTTCCATCACAAGTTGTGCTACTTTTAAAATCTTTATATTTTCTGCATCGGCAAAAACAATGCGCTTTGGATCTTTACGTGCTTTACTACCGATAACACGGCTTAACTGGTTATCCAAACCTAAGCGATGGTTTAAATCTTCAATGTATTTATCCCAATCAATAATCGGATATTTTGCAACACCGCTTTCCATAGCAGCTTTTGCAACAGCAGGTGCCACGGTTGAAAGTAAACGGGGATCTAATGGTTTTGGAATAATATAATTTGGCCCGAATAAAATTGTTTTTTCGTTGTAAGCAAGGTTCACAATATCCGGCACCGGTGCTTTTGCAAGCTCTGCCAAAGCCTTTACGGCAGCAAGTTTCATAGCTTCGTTAATAGCAGTTGCTCTTACATCCAACGCACCTCGGAAAATGTAAGGAAAGCCCAACACATTGTTTACCTGGTTAGGGTAATCACTGCGGCCTGTGGCCATAATAATATCTTTACGGGCAGCAACAGCCAGCTCGTAATTAATTTCCGAGTCGGGATTTGCCATCGCAAAAACAATAGGATTTTTTGCCATGCTCTTTACCATATCCTGCGTAACCACATTGCCAATACTTAAACCGATAAATACATCAGCATCTTTCATGGCCTTGGTTAAATCCCAATCTTTATATTTTACATCCACACAAAATTTTGCTTTCATGTCTTCCACATCAGGGCGGCCTTTATACAAAATTCCTTTTCGGTCAAAAACTATAAAGTTGTTGTGCTTTGCACCCAGCGATTCGTACAACTGTATGCAGGCAAAAGCGGCCGCTCCGGCACCATTTACCACAAATTTTACTTTATCAATTTTCTTTTTTTGGAGAATCAGTGCATTCAGCAAAGCAGCAGCACTTATAATTGCCGTACCATGCTGGTCATCGTGCATGATGGGTATTTTACAACGCTTCTTTAATTCCTGTTCAATATAAAAACACTCTGGTGCTTTTATATCTTCTAAATTAATACCTCCAAAAGTTGGCTCCAGCGCCTGCACTATCTGAACAAATTTTTCGGGGTCGGTTTCGTTAATTTCAATATCAAACACATCAATATCTGCAAATATTTTAAACAGTACTCCCTTACCTTCCATCACCGGTTTACCGGCTTCGGGGCCAATATTTCCCAAACCTAAAACCGCTGTGCCATTGCTTATAACACCCACCAGATTGCCCTTTGCAGTGTATTTATAAACGTCTTCTGGGTTGGCTGCAATTTCCAGGCAAGGCTCTGCCACGCCCGGCGAGTAAGCAAGTGAAAGGTCTCTTTGAGTTTTGGCCTCTTTGGTGGGTACCACTTCTATTTTACCCGGACGGCCTTTTGAATGATAATCTAAAGCTTCCTGTTTACGTAAGTCTTTTGCCATAATAAAGGGCCCCATCCTATCCTTCCCCCGAGGGGAAGGGACATGGTGGAGATTATGTTTTTAATTTTTTTGTAACAAGCATTTGTAATTCTGTTCAGCTTCATTGGCGTCGCACTCTTGTACAGCGGTAATGATATGAACTTGGAGATGCAATTTAGGGAAATATGGGGATAGCAAACTTATATCAGGTTATATTAGCGTTTAACTTTAAAACTCCAGGTAATCGCAAATTCTGCAACTATCTCTCCCGCTGCATTGCGGCCGTAAGATTTTGTGGTAATTATTCTTCCTTCATTGCTGATGATTGCATCTTCAATCGTTTGTTTAATAGCCAGGCCATCCTCGCAGGTAAATACGGTTATGCCGGTTGCCTTCTTCATAAAATTACCTTCAATTTTTACCACCAGCATACTAACCGATGGTTGTCTTTTATGCACATGTATAAGGCCCAGCAAGCCGGTACTCATTTCTGCAGCCATACTCAGGCAGGCAAAGTAGGTGCTCTTAAAAGGATTCTGACTAAACCATTTGTAAGGAACTTTTACCAGGCATTTATTTTCATCTGCATCCACAACCCTTACCCCGCAAAAAAAAGCGCTGGGTAATTTGGAAAGCATGTACAGTTTAAATTTAAACGGATGCTTTATTAGTTGGAGGAATTGGGAAGTGTTACTCATGAAATTTTAGATTTTAGATTGCCGAATTTAGATTTTCTTAAATTACAGACTCTTCGCAAATCTACAATCGTCAATCTACAATCTAAAATTTTTACTTTCCATACATTTCAGGATTCAGCGCCCTCGGGCTCCACATCTCTAAAAAGGATTGTACTTTCTGATGATCGTAACTTTTTTTACCATCTTCCAGGTACTCGCTGTTTTGGGTATGTATGCGTTCGCCTTTTTCGTTTAAGATGATGAAGACAGGAAAACCAAACCGCTGGGCATAGCCATATTTTTTAAATAGAGCTTTGTTCTCATTCTCTTTACTAAAATTTAAATGATACCACACAAAGCTTGCATTTATTACTGAATCAATTTTTGGATCAGCCTTCGCTAACCTGGCAAACTCAATACACCAGCTACACCAGTTGCCGCCGCCCTGCAGCAAAACATACTTATGTTCGGCCTTAGCTTTTTTAACAGCAGCCGCTATATCCTTTGCTGCATCTGCATTTGGGTGGTACAATTTATTTGTATCTGTTTGGGCATTACTTAAATAGCCTATAAAACAAAATACAATCACCATTATTTTTTTCATCTGTTATTTTTTAACTTCTACCACACAAAGTACCGCATTTTGTGATGCATTATTTGCTTTAAAATTTATGGTGCCGCTGCTGCTTGCTGCAAACTGTACACCGTCAACGGCATTCTGTTGTAATGCTGCCGCCACTTTAGCACCATAATCTGCGCCGGTACTTTTGCTGATAGAACTGTTTATTGCAAACCAGTTTAAGGGTTGCTTTGTTACCACTATTGCAAATACATCTTTATTACCAACATTATCGGGCACTAAACTTTTACCACGTGGAAACAGCCGGTAACCGGTAATGCCACAAAAAGGAGAGAAAGCAGTTTTTGTTGCATCTTCTTTAGATGGGTAAGGAAATAAAGTATAACTGCTGCCATCAGTCTCTTGCCCAAAAATATAAATATTGCACTCGGTTGAATTTTTTATTTCCATTTTAAATTTGGTACCGGGCGCAACTATATTAACGGTTTCAAAAATATTGCCTGCTTTTAATTTTAAAGGAATGTATTGCTTGTCATCATTTTTTACCAAACCAATAGCCGCTTCAAAACCAATAGTTGTAGCTGCACCACGCTTGGGCATTGGGTCAACACCGTAAGCTTCCCGTACAAACTCTTTAAAGTCGCCATAGCGAATCCAGCCAATACCATTGTTGCCCCACTCAGGTCCCCAACTGTTCATAATCTGAAAAGCTCCTTTGCGGTCATCATAACCAATCACACACATGGCATGTCCGCCAAAGCCGGCCTGTGTGTGGTCTTCATCGGTTGGTGCCCACATTTCTTTTCCCATCATGCCCTGCATAAAGCTGCCGCCAACCATCATGCCAATTACAACCGGTGCATCTTTTGCCAGGTGTTCTTTAATTGCACGTACATTAATTCCCTGGGTGCTTTCGCC
>JANMBZ010000082.1:0-1840 GCA_031360765.1 Chitinophagaceae bacterium | reverse complement strand
CCATTAGGTGCTTATGCTGCAAGTAAACATGCGTTGGAAGCTGTTACAGAATCCCTGGCGCAGGAAGTTAAGCCACACAATATAAGAATAGCCATTGTAGAGCCCGGCATCATCAATACCCAAATGGCCAATGATATCGGCACAGGCAAAGATTCAATTTACCCACAATCAAAACGCTTTGCGGGCCTTTTTGCTGCCTCTCTTAAAACACCAACGCATCCTTCTATGGTTGCAGAAAAGATACTGGAAATAGCAGAAAGCAACAGTTGGCAATTGCGGTACCCGGTGGGCCCAGATGCATTAGCATTTCTGCAATGGCGGGCATCTATGACAGATGAAGAATACGTGGACTGGAATGCAGCTACTGATGAGGATTGGTACAACGCTGTACAAAATACTTTTGGATTAAATGCAAGGCAAGATTAGAACTTTTAAAAACTAATTCAATCAAATATCCATAGAAACATGAACCTCGGCAAAGAATCAATAAAAATAAAATGAACCGTAAAACCAAATTGCTGCTTACAATACTCTGCATGCACACTGCTGTTCTTACAGCACAGGTACAGGTAAGTAAAGAGCCACGCCATAAAAATGTTTTAGAAAATAAATACATCCGACTGCTGGATGTATGGATGAAGCCGGGTGATACCAGTATGTTGCATATTCATTCCACCCCATCGCTGTTTCTTCACTTTACCAACACAGATGTGTGCGTTCAACTAAAAGGCAAAGCATGGATAAAAAATAGAAATACGGCAGGCAATGCTTCTTACAACTCTTTCGTTAACGATACCCTGGTACACAGGGTGAGCAATTGCGATACGGTACCTTTTCATGTTACCGATATTGAATTGCTAGAGGTTTATAAACCGAACAACCCCATCAAACCACTGGCTCTACCGGTATTGTTTGATAATGAAAAAGCAATTGCCTATAGAATTACAGCATCCTCATTTAACAATACATATATTACAGGCCGTGGGCCAATGGTAGCAGAGTTGGTTGCAGGTGATCAGGTGATATATCATGACACCATCAATAAAAAATCTACAAAAATAAAAACGGGAAAGTATTTGTATATAGAACCAGAAGCTTCCTTTTATTTTTCCTTTAGTGGTAACAAAGAAATTAATCTGGTACTGTTTGAGATTAAATAGTTTTTAAAAAAGCATTAATAAAAATAAACAAGATGAACAAAATAGCACTTGCCCTGCTTGCAATTTTATTTTCCGGATTGCTGAAGGCACAGCAGCCTTTAACAAACAGCCAGCAGGCAGTACAGCAAACGGTCATTAAACTATTTGACGCTTTATCAAACCGGGATTCTGTAAGCCTAAAATCCTACAGCACAGCCGACATTACATTGTATGAATACGGTCAGATATGGAATATGGATACACTTATTTTGAAGGCGATTACACTTAACAAGTCAGCAGATTTTAAACGTACCAATAGTTTTGAGTTTATAAATACCACGGTAGATAAATCTACGGCATGGGTTACTTATCGTCTTCAATCAGTAATAATAAAAGATGGCAAACAGGCAACGGTGCAATGGCTGGAAACAATAATTTTAGCTAAAGAAAAAAAACAGTGGAAAGTAAAACACCTGCATTCAACATTAATTAAACGAAGTTAAAAAGCAAGCCAATACAATTCAATAATCAAAATAAAAATCATGCAAAAAACATTTTTCTTTTTTATAGTCGCATATTTTTTAGCTACTCCTGCTTTTTCGCAAATAAAATTCAGCGATGAAACAAAAAAATATATTGAATACAACGACCCGGTTACAGTTTTTAAAAATGGTTTGCTGATTGATGGAAAAGGCAATGCC
>JANMBZ010000069.1:0-4070 GCA_031360765.1 Chitinophagaceae bacterium | reverse complement strand
GGCCTGAGCACCATCGCCAAAATACCATTGCCAGCTTGCAATGGCAGCTGTATTGTAATATGCTCTTCCTTTAAAATCAAAACCATTGCAGTTTAGTAAACTGTCTTTAATTCTAACTGAATCAATATTTTTTTGAAACGGAGTAATATCAACCGGTAAAATAAGGTTGAAAAGATTTTGCCCTGCTGTGCCAGGTGTAGCACCCCAGGCATTATTTGCATCCTGTGTAAGTACGCCATTTAAACCTCCTGTGTTAACAATACTAACGTTTGCAGGTAATGATGCTGTTTTTAAAAATGCAAGTCCACCAGCACCACCGCCACCAGGACCAATTCTGCCTGCTGCAGCAATGTTTCCAGCAACTATATCAGCTCCTTTTCCCCCTTTGTTTTCAATAATAGAATTATCTAAATATTGATTAACAGATAATAAAACTGTACCACCTGCACCGCCACCACCCATCGCATCATGACAATCGGGAGAAGAAGGGGTTGAGCAAGCAACCCCGGCTGCACCATTCGCTATTATTTTTTTTGTGTTTGATTGAATTTTATCTGCACTGATGATAATGATACCAGCACCGCTACCGCCTCCGGGAGGAATATTGCCGGGATTATCTGCATGGCCGGCACCCCCACCGCTACCCATATAAATTTTATTGGCTGCGGTGCTGTAAGCTAATTGCCGGCCACCTATGCCCCTGTTATCAAAAGGAGCATTGCCACAATTATCTAACTGGTAGCCACCAAAGCCGCCAATACCTCCATTGCCACCTCCGCCGCCACCGCTGTTGTGACCAAGACCGCCACCACCACCGCCTGCAGGATTACCTTTGCCACAACTAATATTGCTGGAAATGGTTGTTATACTTTCTCCTTTTTGACCTGCCAGTAAAGTATTGGGGGGATAATTATAATTATTTTCTGCACAGGTAAGGCTTCCGTTACCGGGGTTGTAGCCTGGGCCGCCTTTAAAGCCTTTGCCACTTACATTAATATCAGCATTAAGTGTTAATGTGTTTTGCACATTGAAAGCCAATACACCACCTTTGCTTCCATCCCAGGGGAGGCAGGTTAATGTATCAGTTACGTTAATATCAGCATAATAGGGAACTCTTATCAGTTGCACTTTACCAACAGGGATATCATATTGCCTGGTGAGTGTATTTTTTAATTCTATATTATTGCCAGTTTTGCTTTTTACATAATTGAATTCGTAATTACCTGCATTGTTATAATTGATGATTGTACCAAATGCTGCAGTGTTGGTTGAATCAATTATAGCCCCTTTCATTTGAATTAATAAAACGGTATCGCCCACATTGAAAGTGGATGCATCTTCTACAATAAGTTTATTATCGCAGGGGTTTAAAGCCAACACGGGAGTATAGGTATTGATGATAACAGATGTTGCAGTTACAGCACATGAATCGGCAATAAATGTGCAATTAGGATTGTTGTTATTTATTGTTGCCCCACCGTTTAATGTACCATTCCAGGAGGCATTGCCCTGTTTATTTACCAGGTTATCAAATGTGTAATAAGCCAGTAAGCCTGCTTGTGTTGTTGGGTTGGGTAAGGAAGCATTCATGTAGGTTTTTATCTCGGTTTGGGTTCTTGCTACATTCCAGATTCTTACCTCATTTATATAACCTAAAAAATTTGTACCTACCGGATTGTTAACGGCATAATCCCCAATGGTAGTTAACCAATTGTTTAAAATGAGGTTTCCGCTGGCTGCAATCTGGCTCATTAAAAAACCATCTCTGTAAAATTTTAGGCTGCTGCCATTATATACCATGGCTACATGGTACGTTTTATTTGTAACCAGATTATCGCAGGGAAGGGGTGTTATAAACTGCCCGTTTGTAGTGGTAATACCAGCCAGATCCATTCGTAAAACATAGTTTATATCCGTTGTATTTGCATGTTTGGAAACAATATCCTCCTGTTTATCGGGTCTGGTAAGTGGAAACGAACTGCAATTAAAATTTGCCTCAACAGTTACCTGGTTTCCACTAATATCAAGGTCTCCCACGGTAACGCTTTGGCCAACGGACTGGGTACGCAGCCAGTTATTGCAAGATGTGGTGAGCGTACATCCCCCAAGCGTACTCACCTCATCTTGGTTTAAGGCCCGGTCATATATTCTTATTTCATCCAGATCGCCATTTAGCCAGTATGGAAAAGCTCCGCTATTTTGCTTGCCAAAAAACATATCGAGACTATTTGAAAATGGTACGCCGCTGGCGGCAGCAGTTACTTTTAGTACGCAGTTAACGTAAATCCTTTCCAATACTCCATCAGAAGTCCACACTACACTGTACCATTGATTTAGTTGTACAATAGGAGTTGGGGCTATTGTATTATTTCCTGAAAACCGCTCATCGGTAGTTGTTGGGGTGCTACAGCCATTATAAATATCCCCAAAACGAACATAAAAATTGGAAGGCAACGTTGTAGTAGCTGATTTTGTTACCAGCATATTATTGTAACACTGCCCGGTATAATAACCGGTAGGCTTAACTAAAAGTGCAACCGACATGCTGTTTGGCATATTTAAACTGGCACTGTTTGGTATCTGCATAAAATTATCAGTGCCATTAAAATGGTAGGCACTGTTGGGATTACCAGCTTTATCTGCTGTTAAAGTAGCATTATTGAAAACGGGATTGTTATTATTACCGCTAATGTCATTTGCGTTACCGCTAAAAGGATAATAAGCCCTTAAACCTAAGTTCAAATTTACCTGGCTAAAACTTGTGCTGGCAATTAATAATAATAATGGTAGAATTGTTTTCTTCATAACAGCTATTATAGGGATGGTAATGAAATTGAAATTACATAAACCTTTATTATATTCCCAAATAATTATGAGGCGTAATTGCTTTCAATTCTTTCTTTAAAGCAGCAGAAATTTTTAAAGTAGAAATAAAGTGGTGAATACTTTTTTTATCAATAGCGGTTTTGCCCCTTGTTAAATCTTTTAAAGCTTCATAAGGATTTGGGTAATTCTCCCTTCTTAAAATGGTTTGTATGGCTTCGGCAACCACAGCCCAGTTATTCTCCAGGTCGGCTTTAAGTTTTGGTTCATGCAAAACCAGCTTACCAATTCCTTTTTCGGTTGATTTTATAGCCAGGATGGTATGTGCAATGGGCACACCAATATTTCTTAACACGGTAGAATCTGTCAGGTCTCTTTGTAAACGGGAAATGGGCAATTTGGCCGAAAAGTGCTCCAGCAAAGCATTTGCAATGCCCAGGTTGCCTTCGGCATTTTCAAAATCGATGGGGTTTACTTTATGCGGCATGGCACTGCTGCCAATTTCGCCTTTCTTGGTTTGCTGCTTAAAATAATCCATGCTGATATAGGTCCACATATCTCTGCAAAAATCTATGATGATGGTGTTGATGCGTTTGATTGCATCGAAATGTGCAGCCAGCGTATCAAAATGTTCAATCTGCGTTGTGTATTGCTGGCGTTGTAAACCCAGTTTGTTTTCGGTAAAGTCATTGGCAAATTTTATCCAATTGTGTTTTGGAAAGGCAACAAGGTGTGCATTAAAATTACCGGTAGCACCACCAAACTTTGCAGTAAACGGTATGTAACTAAACAACTGGATCTGGTTTTCCAAACGCTCTGCAAAAACCATCATTTCTTTTCCCAATCTTGTAGGGCTGGCAGGCTGGCCATGTGTACGGGCCAGCATGGGCACCTCTTTCCAGGCAAGCGCCAGTTTGCCAATCGTGTGTTGCAGGTTGATGACTGCCGGAAGGTATTCCAGCTCAATACTGTTTTTCCAAAGCAAAGGAATAGCTGTGTTGTTAATATCCTGCGAGGTTAATCCAAAATGAACCCATTCTTTTAAATGGCCGGCTTTACAATTATCTAATACATTTTTTATAAAATATTCCACTGCCTTTACATCATGATTGGTAATGGTTTCTGTCTTTTTAATTTCAGCGGCATTATCAAGTGAAAATTCATCAGCTGCTTTTTGAAGATGTTGTTTTGTTTTTGCATCCAGTTTAAAAAACTTCTTTTCTGCCAAAAATAAAAAATACTCAATC
>JANMBZ010000053.1:0-2967 GCA_031360765.1 Chitinophagaceae bacterium | reverse complement strand
TGCATTTACCAGGTAAGGGTTGGCTTTGTCTTTTGAATTGCTGATATCCAGGTTATCGGGCTGCTTCCATTCTTTTTGTGTTATAAAATAACGGCGCTTTTCATCATCTTTTAAATCGTGGTAACGCATCAGCATTTCATCCCTGCCATCGCCCGATAAAATATAACTGGTTTTTACTTTTGCACCGCCTTCTTCATTTACTTCAATAAACGTGTTAATACTTTCGGTGTTTGTTTTATAGTTGCTAATGGGTGTGTTTACCAATGCGCCGCCATCGGCTGTAATCATCATGGCTTTGCGGTTTTCGGTAAAGGGCCCCAGTTGTGCAAATGGCAGCGTGGTGCTGGTACACTCCAGCCAGATGGTATCTTTTGGTTGCGGAATATTGAGTATGCAATGGTTAAAATAATTTGCCGGAAAATCTTCCAGCACATTGCGGGGGTTCATTCCTCCCTGTATAATTACCAGGTTCGATTTTACACCCACAGCATCCAGTGCCGATTTTAAATAGTTGCTCAAGGCTTTGCAGTCGCCATATTTTTTATCATCAACAAAACTTGCCGGAAAAGGCCTCAGGCCTCCAATACCCAACTGGATACTTACATACCGCATATTGTTCTGCATGTAATTATAAAGTATGGCAGCTTTTTCTTTATCGGTTACTGCATTTTTTACCAGTTGCTGATAAAACTGTTTTTTATCATCGGGCAGGATGGTTGTTTTTGCATAGAGG
This sequence comes from Chitinophagaceae bacterium, assembly GCA_031360765.1. Classification (GTDB taxonomy): domain Bacteria; phylum Bacteroidota; class Bacteroidia; order Chitinophagales; family Chitinophagaceae; genus Ferruginibacter. The sequence goes on along the minus strand of JANMBZ010000053.1, from coordinate 2,234 downwards.
TTATCTATCCAGGTGCCAAAATTTTTCCAACTTGTCATATCACCATCATAATTATCCAACTCAAATTTGTTTGGGGCAAGCATTACCTGCGGCAGATAATTTTCTCTGGCGCCAACATGTTTTTCTGTTTTAAAAGCCTTTAGATTTTTTACCTCCCAATGGTAAACTTCTTTACTGCCCTCTTTGGTAATTGCAGGCTGGTAATTGCAGTTTAATATTTTGTAGCGCATAGATAGTTCAGCAGGCACTTCCACATCAAAAACAGCATTTTGTACAGATTGGTTTGCGTATTGAAAATAGTTACCCGGATAACTGAATAACCCTTTGTATTTTATACTGTAATTAATTTCAATGGTGATGGGATAAGATGGTGGTGATACATTAAAATACGTAACCTTTCCTTCCGGCACCAGCCCTTCGCCATAATTTAAAGAGGTCATTTCTTTTTTTGAAAAGGTATTTTTTTTATTACCCAACGCATCATACACTTTTATTTCTGCATCATCCAGCCCCCGGAACTGGTAAGAAAATTCTGAAAAATTCAGATAACTTTTTCCCTGCTCATTTAAAACCGTAATTACCTGGTGTACTTCACACTTTGCACTGTTTACATCCTTAATGGTAAATTTTGTTACTTCTTCTCTTACTACAACATCTGCATCTTTCCTCATTGAATCGGGTATTGTAAAAGCTGCATACATATTAAGCTGTGCAAAGCAATGCATGGTAAACAGTAATAAAACAAAAAAAACAGAAATCTTTTTCATGCAGTTTATTTTTTCTTTAGCACTATTCTTTCATCCAGTATGGCATACATCTTTTTAAAATAATCTTTTAAATACGGATAACCCTCTGCCGTATAATCGGCGTACAGCATATCAAGCGTAACCCTAAAGGAGATGATATTTCCATCCTGTTGTATTTTTCGGGTAAGTATGATGCTGGTATCGGGCATTATCAACTTGGTATTTTTTGGCAGTTCATTTATTACAAAATCATCGGGCAAATAATATGTGCCGGTGATGGTATAATTTTTTGGGTAATTAAAATCAATATCCATCACCCGGTTCTCTTCAATAAAAAGATTTTTACCCATGCCGGTAAAAAGGTTAAAGGGCAGAAAAAAATAATCGCCGCCGGTTTGCAGGTTACCGCTGAACTGTATATCCTGCTCCAGCGGAAGTAATTCGTCGTTTTCGTTATTAACGGTAATGGAATCTGCTTTTATGGTTATGCCGGCATTTTCCTCAATCATTTCTTTCAGTTTATCTTTTTTATAAGTATTCAAACGCACGTTTCTTGCATAAGCGGTGCTCTTAAGCATGCTATGACCGTCAATTTTACCATCAGCTTCAATACTGCAGGTAAAAAAAATACTGTTGGTAAATTTATCATCGTTCTTTAACTCAATTAAAGTTTCGCTCGTTTTATCAACCACCAGTGCATTGGTATTAATTACATCATAAGGCACCAGGTTATATGCATTGTATTTATCAGCAGCATTCATGATGTACTCAACATCTCCATCTTTTACATAACACAAAACAGCATTAAACCTTTTTAAAAATGGATAAAATGCCGATACGGCACCATGGTCTTTAGTGCTTACCAGCAGCGGCTTTGCATCCACGCCTGCCTCTTTAAGTATATTGAGTAATATAAAATTAATGTCGGTAATATTTCCGTTCTTTTTATCCCATGCTTCTTTAATTCCGCCATCTGAGTAAATGCTGTACTTTTTATTCCACTGCATGTTGCGCTGTACATAATTGTAAATGAGCCTTATTTTTTCGCTTGTTTTTTGTGTTGTCATTGCGGTAGCCAAAATATCATTAATACCCCTCAAATTTTTTTTGAGTGCCAGTCCAAAATCTTCATCCTCTTTCAACTCTTCAATAATTTTTGGCCAGGTTGTTCTGAGCTCTTTATAATATCCCGGGGCATTTATAGTTGAAAGCTGAAAATCTATTCTTTGCATGTAATCAATTTTGCCAGAGCTATATGGCTCTTCCTTCATGCCCCGGATGTTGCGCATGATGTACCATGTGCCTTCTTTAATGCCGCTGCTGGGTTTTTTCTCAATTTCCTGCCGTTTGGTTACCAATAAAGTAAATTGAAAATATTCGGGTATCACCAAATTGTAGGCACTGTATTTTACGGGTATATCCTCCTGAAAATTCCAACTGGGAATATAGCTGTACGACTTGCGGCGTATTTTATACCGGTATTCAAAA
>JANMBZ010000046.1:0-3429 GCA_031360765.1 Chitinophagaceae bacterium | reverse complement strand
GCGAATTTCTGTAACACCATCATTGGGGCAATCAGCCTGCACTTTTATATTTACCTGTTCGTTCTCAGTTTTAAAAACAGCTATATCATCCTCAACCGATAAGTTACGCTGTAATTGCTCTGCTGTTATTTTTACTTTTGGAGCATCTTTAAGTGTAACGATATTGACCGGCGGTGGCGTAAAATTTTCTCCCTCTAAAATCCTGGGCAATAAATTAGGCGTGTAAAATTGTTCGTATCCAGATTCAAGCGGAATGGTTTCCAGGCCTTTTACGTAATACATTTTTTTCATGCCTTCAGGCGTGCCATCAAACCGGCCGGCATTATCTACGATCACCCAATCGGTACCACCAAAAAAAACGAGCGAGGCAATGGGCTTATAAGTTTTCATATCCCAGATACGGACCGTTCTGTCAATTCCTCCGCTGAATAAAAATTTACCTGCAGCATCTGTTACCAAACTAGTTACAGCATTACTGTGTCCGTATAGCGTTCGGATATTTTTTCTTGTATTAATATCTGTGAAAGTGATTGCCGAATCAGCAAACGAGCTTTCGCCGGCACAAGTGATCATTTCAGTTGAACCTGGCAGCATGATCATATCGTTGAAGTTTGTTCCGCTCTGTGGGGTTATGCTTCCCAGTTCATTACCTGTAGCTACGTTATACCAGCGGACATGCGAATAATAATCTCCCGCCAATAAAATATTACCATCGTTAATAAGCATCAGCTTTTTTATGGAAGTGACATTGTTATATTCGCTTTCGTGGTGAAATGTTTTGAGGCTTTTACCAGTCGCAATATTGATCCTGTCAATTTTATCTCCTTCACTAAATCCCACATATACAGAACGCTGATCGGGAGAAAAAATAATTGAGTGAATAGTATGGGGAAGACTGAAACTGTTAAGTTTTTTACCGTCGGGTAATGACCATACAGTTAAATCGGGATATGGTTCATTCCGATCTGAACTGACCATTATCTTACTATCGGACGATATAGCAAAAACCGTTGCTTTTTCATGACCTTCAAAAGTTTTAAGTACAGAAGGTTCAGCAGTATTCCACAAACCTATTTCTTTTCCAAAAACTCCGGCCACCAAATATTCACCGTTTGGTGAATATTGAATATCGCCAATTTCATCTGCATTATAACGCAAGGCAACAGTACCTCTTGTAAGATCAAGCATTTGTATAAAACCACCCCCGCCATAGCCCGGTGATCCTGCCACAGCAAGCGTTTTTCCATTTGGGGCAAGTGCCATGTTCAAAATCATGTTAGCTTCACCACCTAATTTCTTTATAAGTTTTCTTTCTTCAAAATTCCAGATACGGATCACTTTATCATAATTACCGCTGATCAGTTTATGCCCATCTGAGGTAAACAAAAGTCCTGCGGGGTACGACATCTTCTCTGTGATCTTTCCCGAAAGTTTCATGTTCATCAGGTCGTAAATAGAGATGACACCATCTGCGCCTACCACCAGTGTATGGCCATCGGGGCTAAAAGCGATTGTTTTTATTGAATTGGGACCAACAATAAATTTTTTAGCTGATTGTTTTGTTTTGCGATCAACAATATCCATGGTAACATTGCTGTTTTCAAATGCTGTTTTTATTAACCACTTTCCATCGGGACTTAATTTTTCCAAAATAAAATCATCAAACTTTTCTGTAGAGGTTGGCGTTGCAGTGTTAACATTGATATGAACGATTTGCTTTCTTCCTATAGCCAGCAGTTCATTACTGCTTTCAAAACGAATTGATTCAATGCTGCTACCTTTTGCCTGTAGTTTATTTACCAATACCATATTGGCAACATTCCAGAATTTTATCTCGAACATATCGCCATTTTTAGTAGGATTTTCAACAGCGCTTTCTGTAACAAGTAATTTACCATCGGGACTAAATGCAACAGCATCTATATCATTTGTGTGTATTGCTTTTTTAAAAATCTCCTTCCCGTTAAGGCTGATGTTATTTATACGTAATTCTTTATTAGCTCCACTTACCAATAATTTACCATCGGGACTAAATGCCACCGACCTAACCCAGGATGGGTAATTGTAGAGGGTTAACAGTTCCTTTCCGCTTGCCATATCCCACAGCTTTACTGTTTTATCCCAACTGCCACTTGCCAGCATTTTATTATCCGGCGAAAGGGTAGTTAAAGAAACATCGCCCGCATGGCCCCGTGGTATTACCAGTTGCGGGGTTTGAGCGAACGAAGTTTGCCCAAAAACCAGCGAGAGTAAATAAAGAATTTTTTTCATCTGCCTTATTGATTAAAAAATGGAATTCATTTTTTATTTTATCATTATGATTGGAAAATCATTTCCATAACTATAACTTACGGGGTACTGCACGGTTCCTTTATATTTCTGTGTAACCTCAGGTACTTTTGTTTGCAGATATGCATCCAGAATTTTTACAGTCAATTTGTTATCGCCTGGGTTTGCATCGCCTTTGAAAGCCTGTAACAAACAATACGTAAATGAACCGTGACCCAACTGCGAAAATTCAGAGGCAAACTGATCGCTGCTGCTTGCCGTAAGCCAGTAAGTACCGGTTGCCCTTGCCAATTGAGATATTGCTTTTTCTTCTGCCGCACCTCTTGCGCTTACTACAGAGTTTAATGCGCCTGCACTTTGGCATGCATCTAAAATAAACAATTGCTTTTGTGCTTTAATGTCTTTACTCATTTGCTGCAATTCAACCGCACTAAACCCTTTTTGTTCCAATGCACCATCATTACCGTACAATTGCGTAACATCATAAGGCACTAAAAAAAATTTGTTCTTATCATTTATAACACCATGACCTGCATAATAGAATATAAACAGATCCTGGGGCTTTGCGGCAGCTTTCACTTTTTCAAATGCGGCAGTCATCCCTTCTTTAGTAGCTTCGCCATCTTTTATAAAGCTGATACTTGTATTTGAAAACAGCTCTTTAGAACCTTTTGTTATAGCCTCAGAGAAGGATGTAGCATCTGCCATTGCATAATTTAAATTGTATTTGGGATTCTTATAACTATTGATACCCACAACAATCAAATGCAAGGTGGTGGCTAATGCCACTGGTACATTAATATCAAGTGCTTTGTAATTTACAATCAGTTCCACCGGTTTACTTTCTGTTCTTTCGGTATTAAAAGCAATGGCTTTAAATCTGTTTTCGCCGGGCGAAAGGGAAACTGCAAATGTTTTAATGGATGACTTTTCGTAACTCTTTTCATCTTCTACAGTAAGGTTACGGGTAGTTTGTACCAGTTTACCATTTTGAAATAAGCGAATTTCTGTAACACCATCATTGGGGCAATCAGCCTGCACTTTTATATTTACCTGTTCGTTCTCAGTTTTAAAAACAGCTATATCATCCTCAACCGATAAGTTACGCTGTAATTGCTCTGCTGTTATTTTTACTTTTGG
>JANMBZ010000045.1:0-13421 GCA_031360765.1 Chitinophagaceae bacterium | reverse complement strand
GCGAATTTCTGTAACACCATCATTGGGGCAATCAGCCTGCACTTTTATATTTACCTGTTCGTTCTCAGTTTTAAAAACAGCTATATCATCCTCAACCGATAAGTTACGCTGTAATTGCTCTGCTGTTATTTTTACTTTTGGTGCATCTTTAAGTGTAACGATATTGACAGGCGGTGGCGTAAAATTTTCTCCCTCTAAAATCCTGGGCAATAAATTAGGCGTGTAAAATTGTTCGTATCCCGATTCTAAGGGTAACACATCAAAACCTTTTGTATAATGCATGTTGTGCATGCCGGTTTGTGTTCCATCAAAGCGGCCGGCTTTGTCAACAATAACCCAATCTTTTTCGCCAAAAAATACCATGCTGGCTACCAGGGCTTTCGTTGTTAAATTCCAGATGCTGATTGATTTATCAGCATTGCTGTAAAAAATAAATTTACCATTGCTGGTTATATCCATAGCTCCTATTGTTCTGGAATTAATTGTAAGCGAACGGGTTATTTTATTTGCAGAAAGATCGTAGGTTTCTATATTTTTATCTCCATTTCCGTACACAAATGAATTTGTATTGGGTATATTTTTTAAAGAAAAACCCATTTCCGGGTCTGAAATATTTAGTTTAGATTCTATGCCTGTTACTGTATTCCAGCTATACATTTTACGAAAATCATTTACACCAATAACTGTACTTTCATCTTTACTAAGCAGCATGTAATTTATTTTTCTACCGCTGCTATAACTATCAATATGCTCAAAGGTTTTTAATATTCTGCCGGTATTTATATCTACCTTATCTATTTTATTATTACTATAACCAACATAAAGTGTATTATCATCTTTTGTAAACAGTAAAGAATATGCGGATGACGGTAGCATTACATTGCCGATTTTTTTTCCATCTTCAACATTATAAATTGAAAGTTTTGGCTGAGACTCATACTGATTGGTAGTAGCCAGCATTTTGTTATCGTTTGAAATGGAAAAAGATGTAACAGTTTGATCGGATAAAATAGCGTCTAACTTACTTACAATATCAGGCTCAAATAACCTGCCGCCGCCTGTTGAAGCGATGTCGGAATTTTGCATACTATTTATAACACCTGTACTCTTTATATTAGACAATGTAGCACCATTCAAATCAAGTTTTTGTAAAAGAAATTTTTCGCTGCGATAATCACTGGTGCCATACAACAAAACAAGCGAATGCTGATCTGGCGTTACAGCTAAATCCTTAACAAAATTTGCCGGGCTACCAAATACTTTCTCCACGTTACTTTCATTTAAATTCCACAGCGCAATAGAACCGTCTGAGTTAATACCCTGAAATAGTTTTGTATCATCTGCACTAAACAAAATCGAACTGGTAAAAATATCTTTGCTATAAAAAGTTTTTATGTATTGTAATGTTACCAAGTCGTACAATTTAAAAGTTGTTCCGGCTTTGGTAACCATGTAACGGCTATTTTTACTGAAGCTTAAAGTGTTGATAGAACTATCCTGTATGCCGGTAAATTTTTTTATAACCTTTTTGCTGGCAATATCTAAAAGCTGAACAGTGCCTGCATCATCCTCATATCGTGTAATTGCCAGTAACTTTCCGTTTGAGCTCACATAAAAATTATCCTTGTCTAAATTTTCAAATTCATCTGTAGCAATAACCTGACCTGTAGCTGTATTTATATGAGTGACGTAGCCTTTGTTTGTAATGATATCAGTAAAATCGAAAGAAGCACTTACCTGCATATAATTACCTGTTGTTACGGCAATTAAATTATTTGCATCATCAAAAGCAAGTTTTGGCTTTTTGCCTTTAATGTCTACAACTTTTGGCGATGCCAGGTTATCTGCATCCCAAATTTTTACTACATCATCTGCTGCCGTTACAAATATTTTACCATTGGTGCTAACAAGTATTTGCGTTATACTATTGTCATGAATTTTTTTGTTGAATATTTCTCTGCCGCCATTTGAAAGATCGGCAATGAGTAAAGTAGCACTTCTACCTATATACAATTTTTTGCCATCCGGACTAAATGCCAGGTCATTAATACCGTTTAAAATAGATGGGTCAGCATTATTATCAAAAGTTTTTACTTCTTTCCCTGTAGGCATATCCCACAATTTTACTGCGCCCTTATCATCGCCACTGGCAAGCCATTTTTTATCAGGAGATATTGCCAGCGATTTTATATCAGCATTATGCCCTCTTGGTATCACCAATTGAGGGGCCTGTGCAAAAGACAGTCCAGTTATAAAAACTGCGGTTATAAAAAGAAGTATTCTCATTGTACCAATTTGAAAAAATGCCTGTTAAAGTCTCAGTAATTCAGATGCTAAGAAACTAACAGGCATTTTTATAAAATTTAATTGTGCTTTATCTCCACCATCAATGGAACTACGCTACCTGTTGCATTTGCTTTTACTTCAAAACCAACCTGTGTTCCGGTATAACTGATATCTTCCTTCTTAATTAATTTGTTGCCCAACGCAGCCATAATTTTTGCTGATAAACCACCTTGTTTATTTCCCATGGTATTTATCATCTCATCCATATTTAATTTTTCTTTTGAGTAGAGGATCAATAAATAATCAATTCCTTTGTTTTCATCCATCTTAATTATTTTGGTATCGCTCGGGAAAGCAACTACTGTATTGGCACCAACATGCGTACTGGTCATATCATCAAAGGGAAGAATCTTATTTATTTTTCCGGTAAGATCAGTTGCAAAAGCATAGATGTATGCTTCTTTATCAATGTTCATATAAAAACGGAATTTTGTGCCGCTGGTGTAGCTTTCCATCATTGTGTAAGCAACCAAATCTTCCTTGGCCGATTTTTCTTCTTCTACAACCAGGTTTCTGCTGCTTATTCTGTTAACCGGCATATCGGTTCCACTGTTCAGTTTAAATTCGATACTGCCGCTTAAACCGGTAACTGCAACTGGAGCAGGTGTTGGTTTAGGGTCTGGCACTGGTGCAGGTGTTGGCTTTGGATCAGGTACAGGCACTGGCTTAGGATCTGGCACAGGCGGAGCAGGAGGTACAGGAGCTGGTTTAGGTTCTTCCTTTCTCTCATCAGGCACTTTGGTGTAAGGACTGGCAAATGTTTGTATGGCATAATTACACCAGCTCACAAAATCATTATACTTTATCCAGATGGTTCCTTTATCGCCCCAATCTGCACCCCAACTGTTTAAAACCTGAAAAGCACCACCAGCCTTATTATCATCGTAACCAATTACACACATGGCATGTTTGTTATGCTTCCACGCAGTATCAACAACTGATTCTCTTGAATCAGGATTCCACACAGCAGATTTTATATTTAAAAAACTTTGTGGCAATGTAAACGAAACTGCAATGGGGCTACCTTCCGTTAATGCCTTTTTTGCAAGCTCAATAGATTCATCTTTTGTTTTTAGGTAAGCATCGTCTTTTGAGTATCCTTTAGCTGCAAATAAAAAACTAGCATCGGCTATTTTATAATTTATTGCTTCGTTCTTTGCATTTTCTGTAATTACACTTCCGCAACCGTATGGAGTTGTTCTTAAAGTTGCATCTCCTTTATCCATTAGCATAATCAACGCATTAATAATACTGCTACCAAACTGGCATTTGTAATCTTTGCTATCTTTTATCTGTTCGTATAAAAAAGTGGGCGAAAATGCATATTTATTAATCAGTGCTTTATCAGTTAAGTTATGTGTTTGAGCATACAAAATAGTTGCAATGCCATAACCATTTGCCCAGGCTGTGCAGGTACCATAGTCGCCCTGATCGCCGGGTGTAGGGCAATATTTTTCCAAAGAAAAACTGGTTGGCATACCTCGGAAGCTACGCTCCGATACCCTTACTTTTTGCGGAGTTTTGGAAATAAGGGCCATGTCAATCACTTCGCCCATGGCAAATTTGCGCTGGGCAAAGCTGGATACAGAACAGGCACACAATAAAGTAAACAGTAAAATTAACTTCTGTAATTTCATAATAGTAATTTTTTATAAATATAGCAGGACTATGGATATGTTTTAATACCCTCCACTGGGTATTTTGTATTTTATTAATTCAATTTACACAGAAGCATTTTTACAGAAAGCGGAGGTTAAATCTGTATGGAAAAAATATGCTTCTATTTAGATGAAATATAGTGTAATATATAATTTTAATTAAAAACTGAGAAGCTACAGGGATTTTATTTTTTCTAATCAGATTGAGTTTTATGAGGCACATAAAAAAAGCCGCTCTTAAAAGAACGGCTTTAATATTATTATCGGTTATAGTTAGATTCTGAAATGAGCAAATGCTTTGTTAGCCTCTGCCATACGGTGTGTATCTTCTTTCTTTTTAAATGAAGCTCCTTCACCTTTGCTTGCTGCAACAATTTCGTTGGCTAATTTATCTGCCATGCTACGTCCGTTTCGGTCACGGCTGTATTTGATCATCCATTTAATGCTTAAAGAAACTTTTCTATCGGCACGAACCTCAGCAGGAATCTGGAACGTAGCACCACCAATACGGCGGCTGCGTACTTCTACACCAGGCGTGATGTTGGTAAGCGCTTTTTTCCAAACCTCGTATCCTTCTTCTCCGGTTTGCTTGCTTACTTTATCCAAAGCATCGTAAAAAATAATGTATGCACCACTTTTTTTGCCTTCCCACATCAGGTTATTTACAAAACGGGTAACCAGTTTGTCGTTAAACTTTGGATCTGGCGCTAATGGTATCTTTTTCGGTTGTGTCTTCCTCATTGTTGTTTATTTTACCCCCTCCGCCCCCTGAAGGGGGAACTGATCGAGGAGAAGATTATGTTTTACTTTTTAGCTTTTTTAGTTCCGTACTTGCTACGGCTTTGTTTACGGTCTTTTACACCTGCAGTATCTAAACTACCACGTACAATATGATAACGTACACCTGGTAAATCTTTTACCCTTCCGCCACGTATCAATACAATACTATGTTCCTGTAAATTGTGACCTTCACCCGGGATATAGGCAATAACCTCAATTTTGTTGGTTAAACGTACTTTAGCAACTTTACGTAAAGCAGAGTTTGGCTTTTTAGGTGTGGTGGTATATACTCTTGTACATACACCCCTACGCTGCGGACAACTATCCAAAGCTCTTGATTTGCTTTTAGCTTTAATTACTTCTCTTCCTTTTCTTACTAACTGTTGAATTGTAGGCATTATGTGCTTTTAATTTTCGGACGGCAAAGGTAGGATTTATGATTTGATTTTGGAAACTTAAAAGTAAAAAAAATCAAATTTTATTAACATTTCCACAAAAAGCCCGTTTTATAAGCCTGTTTTTGCAGAAATTCTTGTCAGTTTACTTAAATCTTTTGCATCCAACCATGATTATCTGGTGCCTGTCCGTAACGGATGGCATTTAGGCGGCTTTTTACTTCAGGTGCTGTTTTCCAGCTATCTACATCAAACTTCATCACAAAATCCTTGTAACGGAGTTCTTTTATCATAGAAATGGTAGCGGCTGTGCCAGTACCAAAAACTTCGTATAAAATACCGGCATTATAGGCTTCCATCACATCATCAATACTTAAAGATCTTTCTTCTACATTAAAGCCCATATCACGCAACATAACCATGGTGCTGTCTCTGGTAACACCCGCCAATATGGTTCCTTCTTTTAAATCGGGCGTAATGGCCGTGTTTCCAATAATGAAGAACACATTCATGGTGCCGCATTCCTGCACATATTTATGTTCAAAGGCATCAGTCCATAAAACCTGGTCGTAGCCCTTAAGTTTTGCCTGCGCAGTTGCATACATGGCCCCGCCATAGTTGCCGGCAGCTTTTGCATAACCAACGCCACCGGGCACGGCACGTACATAATGCTCCTCCACATATATACGCATGGGCGTATTGTAGTACGGGCCTGTAGGGCTAAGGATAATCATGAATTTGTATTTCTCACTCGGCTTAACCCCTATCATATTATCGCTGCTAAACATAAAAGGGCGAATGTATAAAGAATGATCTTCCTGCTGCGGAATCCAGTTTTTATCCATTTTTACCAGCATTCGCATACCTTCCATAAATATTTCTTCGGGCACTTGCGGCATCTGCATGCGCTCTGCAGAAATATTAAAACGTTTAAAATTATCTATGGGCCTGAAGATAGATACTTCGCCGTCCTCATTTTTATAAGCTTTTATACCTTCAAAAATTGCCTGGCCATAATGCAAAGCCGCCAATGAAGGGTCTAACAACAAAGGTTGATAAGGTTTTATTTCGGCATTTTTCCACTCGCCGTCTTCGTAATCCACTTCCAGCATGTGGTCAGTAAAATATTTTCCGAAGGGGATATTTTCAAGATTTATATCATTGAGTTTACTATGTTCTACTTTTGTGATATTAATATTTTCTGCAGCAATCATATTCATTAATTTTACAGCAAAGAAACGAAAAAAGCAAGAGTTTAATTTACAAGATTATGAGTTTAGATAACATTCTGCTTCCGGATATGGTTTTGCAAAGTTTGTATAGCAAAAGCCTGTATGACTTAGAAACGAACAAATCAACTTTAGATAATATACAACCAGGAAACATCAGTTTTTTAGGAAACAATCAAAAGAAAATCACGGTTGTAGTAAATGCTGAAGCCGCTATTTATTTACCAGATGATGATCTTAATTTTTTACTGGGCATTTTAACCGCCTGTAAATTAAGCATGGCAGATATTGCATTGGTAAATCTTGCTAAAAATATCGATTTGGTTTATTCAGTTTTGGCTGAGCAACTTAAATCAGAAAAAGTATTTTTATTTGGGTTGAATGCAGCCAGCATTGAGTTGCCATTACAGTTTCCGCATTACCAGGTTCAGCAGTTTAATAACCAGGTTTATCTTTCATCGGTTTCGTTAAGTGAAATGCAGGCCAATAAAGAAGAGAAGATGAAATTATGGAATTGCCTGAAAAAGATTTTTTCAATTTAATAATACAACACAATTTGAACAACATAATTTTTGCCACCAATAATCAAAATAAGGTTCAGGAAGTAAGAGCTGTATTGGGTAAGCTTTTTAACATCATCACTTTAAAAGAAGCCGGTATTGATATTGACATACCGGAGCCGCACGATACGCTGGAAGCAAATGCTACTGAAAAATCGAAAACCATTTTTAAAATTACAAACCAAAATTGTTTTAGTGAAGATACTGGCCTGGAGGTGGAAGCGTTGAATGGCGAGCCGGGCGTTAAAAGCGCCAGGTATGCCGGTGAAGAAAGAAGTTTTGATGATAATATTGAAAAGTTATTAGGCAAACTGCAAGCTTTTGAAAACAAATCGGCTCGTTTTAGAACAGTGATATCGCTGATATTAGATGATAAAGAATATTTTTTTGAAGGCATGTGCACCGGTAAAATTATCGGCGAACGAAAAGGCAATAATGGTTTTGGATATGATCCGGTTTTTATACCTGATGGAAGTGATAAAACTTTTGCAGAGATGGATATGGATGAAAAAAATAAATTCAGTCACCGTAAAAAGGCGATGGAGAAGTTGATAAATTTTTTGAATAAATAAAATGGCAAGAATTAAGATAGACATTCCCGAAAAAGTTATCGGGTCATTTGTTATTCCCATTCGCATAACGGATATCAATTACGGCAACCATGTTGGCAATGATGCTTTTGTAAGCATTATACATGAAGCAAGGATACAGTGGCTGAAACAATATAATTATACCGAATTAAAGATTGAAGGCATTGGCTTGATCATGAGCGATCTTGCCATTGAATTTAAAAGCGAATCTTTTTATGGCGATGTGGTGGAAGTGAAGCTGGGAGCCGATGATATAACACGTGTAGGTTTTGACCTGTACTATCAACTCTTTGCAAAAAGAAACAATGAAAATATTTTACTGGCAAATGCAAAAACCGGTATGGTTTGTTTTGATTATGAAAAAAGAAAAGTAGCGGCCATTCCCGGAAAATTAAAAAGCATTTTAGAAGGATAGAAAATTAATCCTCATTCCATATTCTCCAGTTTTCTTCTGCCTGAATGATGAGCATTTCAAATCCATTTTCAATGGGAGCTCCACGCTCCTCTCCTTTTTGTAAGAATAAAGTTTTAGCAGGTGCATATACAAGATCGTATAAATAATGATCGGTATTTAATAAATGATATGGAATATCAGGACAGGTATCTTCAGAAGGCGACATACCTAAAGGTGTACTGTTAATAATGATGTTGTGTTCCTTAATAACTGACTCAGTTATATCGGCATATCGTATTGAATTTTCAGATGCATTTCTTGAAACAATTAAAAATTCAATTCCCAGTTTTTTAAGCACATACTGCACTGCTTTTGATGCGCCACCGGTACCCAATATCAATGCTTTTTTATGTTGTGGTTGTAATTTTTTTACAAATGATTGTTCAAAACCGATGATGTCTGTGTTAAAGGCAGTCAGTTCATCGCCATTTATCCTGATGCAATTTGCAGCGCCAATCTGCTCTACTTCTTCAGATAAATAATTAACATATTGCAGCACTTTTTCTTTGTAGGGAATAGTAACAGCCAGCCCTTTTAATGAAGGATTGTTGCTTAGCAATGCAGGCAACTCATCAATTATCGTTAAAGGAAATGTGTGAAAAACAGCATCAACAACTCCTTCTCTTTCTATTTTCTCCATAAAATATTTTTGAGAAAAAGAGTGCGTTAAAGGATAACCGATAATGCCGTAAGTTTTCATTACACCGACTATTTATCCAGGTATAAATGAAAAGTATCGCCACGTAAACCGATACGCATGGTTTCCAACGGAATTACTTCGTTGGGCGCAATATTACCCAGGTTAACATTGCAGCCAATCAGTTCTAAAAAGTAAAGCTGTTGCGCTTTTTGTGGAGCTTCCCAAATAATTTTTTCTTCGGGTATTTGTGTAAGTATTTCCTGTACCAAACCTTCTCTTACTTCACCTGTTCCCCTGTAGATACCTACATTACCTGCTTCACGGGCTTCGGCAATTACATAGGTAGAACCTGCTTCCAATTCGGCTCTCATCAATTCAATCCATTTATATGGCGGAATAATATGTGCCGCATCTTTACTGCCTACTTCACTTAACACCACACCAATTTTGGCTAGTTTCTCAATGTAACCACATTTTTCTGCATGCGGAATTTCAATAGATCCATCACTCACTTCCATGTAACTAACACCAAACTCTTTACATACACTTATATAATCTTCAAACTGATTTCTTATTAAAAATGCCTCAAATAAAGTACCTCCGAAATAAATCGGCATATTGTGAGAGCGGTAAACTTCCAGTTTCTCTTTTAAATTAGGCGTAACAAACGAAGTACCAAAGCCGAGTTTAACCACATCTACATGCGGAGATGCAGCACTCATAAAGTTTTTTGCTTCTTCTACACTTAATCCTTTATCCATAACCATGGTAATGCCATGCTCACGTGGTTGTGTGGTACGTTCCGGTATTTGAGAAAGATTAAAATTCATTTATAACTATTTTAGGAATGCAAATATAACTTATGCATTTCAATTAAGAATATGATATAAATCAAGGATTAGAAAAAGAAATAACTTAAAGTGAATTACGCTTTTTATAGCGGGCAATTAAATCAACAACCTGCTGCACTTGTAATATGGAGGGATTAATTTCTATGAATTTTTTGATCAGTTTAGGATTACGGGTCATCCCGGTTTCCAGGTGCAATAATGCTTCTTTAGATTTACCCAAAGCATATAAAAAAGCACTTTTATAAAAGATAAAAATAGGCTTTCCATCGGTTTGTTCAAAAGCAAAGCCGGCATATTCTAAAGCTTCTTCCAGCATTTCGGCTTTGTACAGGCATTTCAGTAATTCTATCCAGCCATTAATATTTTTAGGCCTTACCCTCACTACATTTCCAAAATAAGTAATTGCATCATCCAGTTTATTCATTTCCATATAACACTGGCCCATGGCCAGGTTATACTCTGGTTGCAGCTTGTGAATGCGCATAGCAATCTCCAGATTTTTAATAGCACTATCCCAGATGCCCTCATTCATGTAAGTGCAGGCAATCTTGTAATTCAGTTGTGTATCTTCAATATTTAGATGGCTGGCTTTTCGGTAATTAAACCTTGCCTGGGCGTAATTACCCATCTTATCGTAACAATGGCCAATGGCTTCGTAAATAACATCTTCGGGCCGGGCAAGTTCTAAAACTCTTTCCAAAACTTCAACCGCTTCTTTATATCTGCGCAGGCGTATGTAAGCATCGCCCATATTGCGTAAAGCAAAGTCAAATTTTTCATCAATAGCTATTGCATATTCGTAAGCATCAATTGCTTTTTCGTACAATTTTAAACCTTGGTATGCGGCAGCCAGATTAAACCAGGCTAATTCGTTAAATGGATATTCATCAATTATTTGCTGGTGCAATTTTATACCTTCTTCGTTGCGGCCTGTAAAATCGGTCCAGAAACAGATTTTATATAATGCTTCTTCGTTATTGGGTTCCTGTTCCAAAATCATTTTCAGGCAATCAAAAACCTTATCAAAATTTTCGTAGTCATCGTAAACATCAGCCAGTTCAAATAAAAGATCAAGTTTTTCTTCTCCTTCAAAATCATGTATGGCAGCCTCTAAAACAGCGGCCGCTTTTTCCTGCATATCCAACGCCAGGTAAGCATCTGTCTTTAAAATAAAAAGGTTGGTATCCCTACTATCCAGCAGTTCCGCTTCATCAAGTATAAATAAAGCTTCCTTATATTCCCGTAAAGCTATCAAAATATCTGCCTTTTTTAAAAGCAACATTGCAGAATAAGGGTATTGTTCAATACCATAAGCAGCGACCTCCAAAGCCTGATTCAATTGCTCTTTTTCATCAAAATGATCTATAATACGTTCAAAGGAATCTTCTTCAATAAATGAGTTGGGTTTGCCTGCCCTGAGGTTATCAAATTGCTGGAGTAATGCTTTTAATTCTTCTCTGTCCTGGCGGTAAGGAAATTTACTCATGGGCTGTAGGTTATTGTAAATTAAGCAGTTTTGAAGAAACTATCAACTTTTTTTAACATTATTTGATATAACTGTTAAATAAATGTAAAAACAATTGATGAACGGTGTGAGATTACCAATTATTTTTCAATATATTTGTTATGAAAATTAATACCCGATGTTAAAAAAGGCCAAAATAATAATGATAATACTTATGCTTAGCGGCATAGGTTTTAGTGCTTTGGCTGACAAGGGCATAGGAAAAAAGAACAAAACCAAAATAACGCTTAATATCAGCAATGCTGGAAGCTCAATCAGAAAGTCAATTTCCGTTAATCTTAAAACCGGATTAAAATATACAGGCAGTTTAATGAACAGCCAACAGGTTAACGGAACATCTTATTTAAACAGTACCTTGCTTACTTATCAAAAAGGTAATACAGTTTATATCATTCCTAAAAAACAGGTTTACACAGTGCCTGAAATGAAACAGGGCTATACAGGTATTAAACTTATCATTAAAACTCATTAATAAAAAAGCTTAGAAAACTAAGCTTTTTTTGTGTCATTTATTCATCAATTTCCTTTTTTCAGGTTTTGATTTTCTTCGTATGTCATGATTCTATACCCCGATGTAGGAAAATCAAACAATGAAACCTGTACAGCATCGTAATTTATTTTAGAAAGTGTGTATTTAAACTTCATCTTACCAGATTCAATTTCGTACTGAATGGCCAGCCCAGGCAAACTACTGAATGTAGGATCGTATTCCTTATTTGAAGGTACCAGATCCGGAGCATAATAAACCTCAAATGTTTTACCATCAGCCATTTTACCAATTGCTTTTTTGGTATTGTAACCTCCAATAATCCTGGTTTCATCAGTAAGCTCAAACTTTATGTTGCTGTACTGAATATTTTTTGCCTTCCAGTTTTCTTTAGTAAGCGTAATCATTAATTTTTGCCCGCTGAATTCTTTTAAAATAACTGCACTGTTCGTTTTAGAATTAAAAATAGTAGTTTCTTTGCCAAGAGCACTAACCATTTCGGTACGTGTGTTATTACCCTTTAAATAAACTGTGCTTGATGCCGATCCGCTAAATGCATCTGCTTTAATATCATATACAATGGTTGCTTCTGCAATACTGCGTTGTGCATAAGCAGCAATATTAAAAGCCAATAAGGCAGTAACCATATTAAAAATCCTGAAAATTTTCATCGTAACAATTTATTTTACTAAAGATAATAAAATCCCGTGCCAAGCTTGGGTAAATAACTATAAAAAAAACCTGCAACACTTATAACAGTCTGCAGGTAGTAAAATATTTAACTTTATGTTAGTTTTTGGCGTTCTTTTTCTTCATGTCCTGCAACTTTTTGTTTTGTTCCTGCATTGCCATCATTCGTTCCTGAAACTTGCTTTGTTTTACAGGCTTCTTTCGGTTTTCTTCAATCTGCGTAAGTATTTTTTCGTGGTTGATAATATACTTTTGAATAACTATCTGCAATAGTAAAGTAATTGTGTTAGATACCGTGTAATACCAGGTTAGCGCAGCAGGTAAATTATTAAAAACGCCCAAAAGCATTACCGGAAAAATGTACGGCATATATTTCATCACAGGATTACTGTTATCCTGCATATTACTCATGCTGTAAATAGAAATAATTAAACTGGTAACTGTTGCAGTAATGGTAAACAAACTTACGTGATCGCCATAAAAAGGGATAGAGAAGGGCAATGTAGCAATAGAATCGTATGCTGCCAGGTCTTTTGCCCACAGGAAGTTTTGCCCCCTTAAAGATATGTTTGATTGAAAGAAATAGTACAGCGACATAAATATCGGTATCTGCAGCAGTGCCGGCAAACATCCGCCCAGCGGGCTTACTCCCGCTTGCTTCCACAGTTTCATCTGGTCCATGCTAAAAGCCTGCTTATCATCTCCATGCTTTTCTTTCAGCCTGTCTATTTCCGGTTTAAGGGCTTTCATTTTAGCACCGCTTAAATAACTTTTATACAAAATAGGAGACGTTATTAAACGAATCAAAAGTGTAAGCAATAAAATTACCATACCCATACTGGCAATATGACCTCTTAAAAAATCAAATACCGGTAATAAAAAATGACGGTTAATGTATTTTACAAAAGCAAAAACGCCGCTGCCGTATGGCACAATGTTTTCCATCTGATTATTATACTTACTTAAAACATTGTAATCACTTGGGCCGTAATACAATTGCATTGCAACGTTAGCCGTTGGGCTTGTACCCAATGGAACTATGCAGTTTGCCGTAGTTTGAGAAATAATATGTAAAGAGTCTGAAGGTAATGTCCATTTTACATCTGCAGTATTAAATTTACTTTTTGTAGTTAATGCTGTTATAAAAAACTGCTGTTTTATTGCAAGCCAGTCAACCGGTTTATCAAACTTTTTCTCATCGCCCGATCCCAGGTAT
>JANMBZ010000043.1:0-17205 GCA_031360765.1 Chitinophagaceae bacterium | reverse complement strand
TTCGCAAATGTTTATTGCCACCGAGGCACTGAAACAGGGAATAAATAGATTTCCTTTTCTGTGTTTCCGTGCCTCTGTGGCAAACCACAATCTGTCGCAGGCAGAGTTATAAAAAAATACGTGTTAATCTGTGTACTGAGCCTGTCGAAGTATCCGTGGCAAAGAATAAAGCTGCGAAGCAGTTTTAAAGACAATGCAGAATCTTCAAAGTTTAATTAGTTTGTATAAGTGGGCTTTCTGGCCTGTATTTCTTAATTTTAACCCTCAACAAAAAAATATGGCCAAACTTGATGCCAACAGTACACTTAAACGGTTGCAAAACCGTTACCGGCTGGTGGTAATGAATGAAGATACTTATGAAGAAGTGGTTAAGTTTAAACTAAGCCGCCTGAGCGTTTATATTTTTTTAAGTACTGTATTTGTTGTTTTGCTAGGGCTGATAATTGCGTTACTCGTTTTTACCCCTTTAAAATATTATTTGCCTGGCACTGGTTATGGCAATGTTAAACAGATGAGAGAATATAAAACCCTTACCATTAGAACCGATTCAATAGAAAAAGCTTTGAAGGACAATCAGAAATTTTATGATGACCTGCAGAAAGTATTACAAGGCAATATTAAAAGTTTAGATACCAATAAACTGGACCTGCCTAAGGTAGAAAATGTAAAAGAGTAATTAATTCAATAACATAAAAACCTGCTACATGTTTAATTCAAAATCCAAAACATCTTTCGATTCAAACTCGGGTAATGCAAGTACCATGATTGGTGCAGGCACAATTATTACCGGCGACCTGGAAAGCAATGGCGACATACGCATTGATGGCACATTAAAAGGCAACCTGAAGGGTAAAGCAAAAATAATAGTGGGTGCCGGTGGAGTGGTGGAAGGTAATGTAGAAGGGCTGCAGGCCGATATTATGGGGCATGTAACCGGTACTATTAAAGTGCAGGAACTGTTATTTCTACATGGCAAAACACAGGTTAATGGCGATATTTATGCAGGTAAATTACAGGTAGAGCCCACAGCCGTTTTTAATGGTAATTGCCACATGGGCGCCAATGTAGTAGAGCTTAAAAAAGAAGTGGCCAATGCCGTTAACCAGTAAAAAATATTTTAATGAACTTTAGTTTTAAACCGGTACTTCCTTTATTTATTACATTTTTGGTTTTAACCCTGTTTAGTTTTGCAGGCAGTGTTTTTTTTGCAGATAAAGGCATTAACTATATTGTGGTAATGGGCGGCAACTGCCTGTTTTTTTTAGTAAGCCTGTTTGTGTTTCGTATGCAATACCTGGCCATGTACAACAGTAACCCCAATGTTTTTATACGCAGCGTAATAGGCGGTATGATTATTAAAATGTTTGCCTGCGTAATTGCTATTGTGGCTTATTATTTTATAAGCAAGGCTGCTTTTAATAAACCGGCCGTGTATATTTCTATGGTTATTTATATTGTTTACCTGGTGGTAGAAGTAAGAACCATTATGAAACTGAACAAAACCAAAAATGCCTAAGCAGGAAGCTCCGCTTTTACAGTTACTGGATTATTTACCCACTGGCAGTTTTGACGATGTTGCTTATTACCTGCAGCACCATAAAGTACACCTTACCATCAGCAGAAAAAGAGAAAGTATTTTGGGCGATTACCGCCATGCACATTCTGATAAAAATCACCGCATCAGCGTAAATGGCAATCTTAATAAATATGCATTTCTCATTACTTTGCTGCACGAACTGGCGCACCTTTTTACTTTTGAAAAATATGGCCACCGGGTGATGGCTCATGGCCGTGAATGGAAAGATGAGTTTGGGAAGATACTGGCCAAGTTCCTACTAAAAAAAATATTTCCAACCGATATTGAAAAGGTTTTGCTGCATAGTTTAAAAAACCCTGCAGCTAGCAGTTGTGGCGATGAAAAATTACTACGTGTGTTGCATCAATATGATGAAAAGCCCGCTGGTGTGCATTTGGTAGAGCAATTGCCCGAAGGTGCTTTGTTTGTTATTAAAGGTGGCCGCATTTTTAAAAAAGGAGAAAAAGTACGCAAGCGTTTTAAATGTATGGAAGTAAAAACGGGGAAGCTTTATTTGTTTAACCCGGTGTTTGAGGTGCAGTTGGTATCAAATTAATTCACCCATCTTTGCAACACCTTTTCATCTCCACTTATTTTCCCCAGCACTTTATATTTACTCTGTTTTAGTATTGGATTTGTTGCTGCAATGTCTTTTTGTACATTCCTGGTTCCAATAAACGTTGAGTGAATAAAGTAAACATCTTTTCCATCATTATAAATAAAACCGGTGTGGTTATCAAGCCCAACAATGTACAATCCGTAACCTTGTTTTTGTATTGATTGTATAAAATATTCCATTAAAACATTGCTGTAATGGCTGATGTATTTTGGTTGTACCAACGAAGTTATCATTTGCTCAGATGCATATTGGGCAAGCTTTACACGGGCTACAGGCAAACCTGCATCCCGGAGTACAGTTGTAACAAAATAACCACAGGCAATTTTGCCTTGTTTTGGATTTTCGGTGGTGCCGTTAAAATCCCACGCTGTACCAATCCATGCAGGGATGATTGTTTTGGTAACAGCAGTAGTAAATATTTTTTCTTTTTCTGTTTGGGATAAACTGCTCCATATTGGATGCAGCTTTTGTTTATTTAGTTTGATGGCAGTTTTGCAGGAGTCGTAATTTATTGTTGCAGCAATTACTGGATGCGTTGAATTTTGTAGCGGTAGTTTTATTTGTTTTTCTTTTAAAGTGCAACCGGTAAAAGATAGAACATTTGTTAAAAGCAGCAATAATTTCATGTTGTAATTTTGGATTAGACCCAAGGCTGATTAAATTCCATAAAACTATTTTTCCAAATCCATAATCATCCACACATCGCAACCCGTATGTCCGCTATTGCCTTGTGCGGCCTCCAAATATCTAAAGCCAAATTTTTCATACATGGGTATGGCAATTGTTAGTTCAGGCATGGTTTCTAAATAAATCTTTTTATAACCTAAATCTTTTGCGGCGGCAATACATTTCTCCATTAATAATTTACCAATCCCTTTGCCCCTTGCATTTGCCGCCAGGTAAAGTTTAACCAATTCGCAGGTGCCGGCTTGCAGGTTTGCAGTGGGATAAATGCCGCCGCCGCCTAAAATATTCCCCGCTGATTCTGCCACAAAATAAATGCTATCATTGGTTTTAAATACCTCCGACAAACAGTCGGTTGTTTCATCAAAATATACAGTACCGGGTTTATTTGCTTTAAATTCCTCAAGACTGCTACGGATGATTTTTGCTAACGCTTTGTTATCGCCTGGCTCAATTGTTCTTATATTATACTGATTCATTTTTAAAATTATTTCACTCCCTGTAAATTAAAAAATACTGAACAAGAAAAATATTCAGATGTTATAACATTATCACGATAACATAAAATAAATCAATTAGTTAATACTGTTTAGAAAAAATAATTTATTTTCGGGAACTTATAACAAACTGAAATTTGCCTGATACATTAAAATATAGTGAAGAAGAATTGGTTTTGCTGCTGCAAAACCACGACCAGCAAGCATTCTCGTACCTGTACGATAATTATTCAGCTGCCTTAAATGGTATTATTTACCGCATGGTAGATAACCGGGAGCTTGCTGAAGATATACTACAGGAGGCTTTTGTTAAAATCTGGAACAATTTTTCAAGTTACGATACTGGTAAAGGACGCCTTTTTACCTGGATGCTTAATATTACCAGAAATCTTACTATTGATACATTACGCAGCAAAGGATATAAAAAACAGGCAAAAATCTCAAGCGATGAAAACTCCGTAGGTAATTTGTCTGATGATGGAAAAGTGGCAGAGCGTTTTGATGCAATGGGTATAAGAAAACAATTAATAAACTTAAAGCCGGAGCAACGAAGCATTATAGATCTGGCCTATTTTAACGGTTACACCCAGGATGAGATTTCGAAAGAAATGGGCATACCGCTGGGCACTGTAAAAACAAGAATGAGAGCCGCTATTATTGAATTAAGAAAAATGTTACAATACAATTAAGTTGAACGCACAGGAAATCATATCGTCGGGAACATTGGAGCTCTATAGCATGGGGCTCACTTCGGCTGCTGAAACAGCGGAAGTAAGCCAATGGGCCGTACAATATCCTGAAGTGGCAGCCGAAATTGAAGCAATTCAATCCGGGTTGGAAGATTATGCACATGCTTATGCTGTTGCACCGGATATATCTGTAAAGGAAAAAATTTTTGCTTCAATTAATAATCAAACAACAACGCCGGTTGTAAATTTAAAATCAACTGGTAGTGCACACGCAAAAGTTTATTCAATTTCTCCCGTTTGGAAATATGCTGCAGCTGCAAGCATCGTATTACTGATTGGCAGTGCCATACTTAATTATAGTTACTATAATAAATATCAAAAAGCAAATACAGAACTTGCAGCAACACAATCTGAACTGCAACAGCAAAAAGAACTGGCTGCAAATATGGATAATGATATGGGCGTAATGACCAATAAAAACGCAATGCCTGTTTCATTAGCCGGTATGCCCGATGTGCCCGATGCCGCTGCTAGAATTTACTGGATGCAGAATACCAAAGAGGTTTATATTGATCCATCTAATTTGCCAAAAGCACCGTCTGGCAAGCAATACCAGTTTTGGGCCATTGTTGATGGAAAGCCGGTAAGTGGCGGTATGATAACAACTGAAGTAAATGGCAGAACGGTGCATGTACAAAAAATGAAAAGTTTTGGCAGTGCACAGGCTTTTGCAGTTTCGCTGGAAGATGCAGGGCCGGAAAAACCGGTACCTTCCAAAGTAATGGTGATGGGTAAATTATAATCTCTCTAAATTTTAATAAATATTTTAATCAGGCTGTTTTATGCAGCCTGATTTTTTTTGTGATAAATAAAAAAAAACAAAACCAACCCTTTTCATCTGCCGTACATGATATAGAAATCATTAAAAATAAATTTCTAAATTATGAAACTGATTAAAAAATTCCTTTTAGTTGCAACAGCAGTAATGTTTGTAAATGCATCGTTTGCTCAGAAACAAAAAACTGTGATGGTAGGCGGAGCAGCCATGTATCCATCTAAAAATATTGTAGAGAATGCTGTTAACAGTAAAGACCATACAACTTTGGTAGCAGCTGTTAAAGCCGCTGGCCTGGTAGAAACTTTGCAAAGTAAAGGGCCCTTTACCGTTTTTGCACCTACCAATAAAGCATTTGATATGTTGGCAGCCGGTACGGTTGATAATTTATTAAAGCCTGAAAGTAAAGCAGCTTTAACAACCGTGTTAACCTATCATGTTGTTGCTGGTAAGTACAACTCTGCTGCGTTGGCAAAATTAATTAAAGCAGGTAAAGGAAAAGCAACGATTAAAACCGTTGCAGGTCAAGATCTTACCCTGATGATGGAAGGTAAAAAAATTGCTATTAAAGATGCAAATGGCGATGTTGCTTATGTTAGCATTAAAGATGTTAACCAAAGCAACGGGGTAATACATGTAATTGACCATGTATTGTTGCCTAAAATGTAATACCATCTTGATTTGCTAAATAGTCCGCAGGACTATGAGGGAATTTTAGAAGGTATTATGCCGATAGAAAAGAGTTTGTACTCTTAGTATATCACATCGGTATAAGTGTTAGTTTTAAGAGTTATAATGAATGATGGCCCGGCTGTATTTACAGTCGGGCTATTTATTTTAAGCAACTGCTATTTTGCCAATAAAGAATAAATGGCACTATCAATAAATGCTCCTTTAAAAAAATAGTCTTCCTTAAAATAAGCTTCTCTTATAAAACCTGTTTTTTCAAGTACCGCACCGGAAGCGGCATTGCCGGGGTTTATATGGGCTTCAATACTGTGCAGTTTCATTTTGTTAAATCCATAATCAGTAATAGCCAGCAGGGCTTCTTTCATTATTCCCTGGTTCCAAAAATTCGGCTGCAGCATATAACCTATCTCTGAGCGGTAATGTTGATTTATAATTCGCCAGAAACCGATATTGCCAATAAGCGTATCCGGTTTTTCCTGCAAAGCTATGGCCCACATAATGGCTTCATTCTTTTCAATATTTGCATTAACCAGTTTTATAAATGCAATTGCTTCATCTAGCGATTTTGGTTTTTCACGGTCAATATATTTCATCACGGCTTCGTCGGACCTCATCAAAAATATTTCTGTTGCATCTGCATCTGTCAATCTCCTCAGCAAAAGTCTTTCTGTTTTTATTTCAGGAAAAGGGGAAAAGTTAAGTTCAAGCATTTGCTAAAAATTTATTTGTAATTTAAATCTTTTTTCAAATCACCGGTACAAAAAATCCCATCCGTTTTTAAAGATGGGATTGAATATAATTAAGAGGCTGAATTAAGCAACTGCTTTATTAACCAGCTCTGCAGCTTCGCTTAGCTGAATAGCACTTTGTACTTTCAGCCCGCTTTCGTCAATTAATTTTTTTGCAATATCGGCATTGGTGCCTTGTAATCTTACAATGATAGGTATGCTGATATTACCTATTGATTGGTAGGCATCAATAACACCTTGTGCCACACGATCGCAACGAACAATACCGCCGAAAATATTGATCAGTATCGCTTTTACTTTAGGGTCTTTTAAAATGATGCGGAAACCAGCCTCAACTGTTTGTGCATTGGCAGTGCCGCCTACATCCAAAAAGTTAGCAGGCTCGCCACCACTTAATTTAATCATATCCATGGTAGCCATGGCAAGGCCTGCACCATTAACCATGCAACCTACGTTGCCATCTAATTTTACAAAATTTAAATTGTATTGTCCGGCTTCTACTTCGGTAGGGTCTTCTTCGCTCAGGTCTCTAAGCACTGCAATATCCGGATGTCGCAATAAAGCATTGTCATCAATATTCATCTTACAATCAACTGCAATAATTTTATCATCGCTGGTTTTAAAAAGCGGATTTATTTCCAGCATGCCGCAATCAGAACCTACATAAGCTTTGTACAAATCGCTTACAAATTTTACGCAGTTTTTAAATGCTACGCCACTCAATCCTAAATTAAAAGCAATTTTTCTTGCCTGAAAACCTTCCAGGTTACCACCGGGGTAAACCCATTCTTTAAATATTTTTTCAGGGGTATCATGTGCTACATCTTCAATGTTCATACCGCCTTCGGTACTGTACATAATTACATTTTGGCCGGTTGATCGGTCTAATAAAATAGAAAGATAAAATTCTTTTACCGGCGAAACCCCATCATAATACACATCCTGCGCCACCAGTATTTTGCTTACTAATTTACCTGCTTCACCGGTTTGTATAGTAACCAATGTACCACCTAAAATATTTTTTGCAATTTGTAATACCTCTTCAGCATTTTTAGCAACTGCAACACCACGTTGTTCGGTACCAACAATTTTTCCCTTACCACGGCCACCGGCATGTATCTGCGCTTTTATAACTGCAAACTTGCTTCCGTACTGTGTATGTATTTGCCTGTAAGCTTCTTCAGCTTCGCCGGGCGTACTACAGGGTATGCCTTCCTGCACGGGAACATTGTATTTTTTTAAAAGTTCTTTTGCCTGGTATTCGTGAAGATTCATAAAAGAAAAATTTTTGCGAAGATAGGAAACGGTTTTGAGTTTTGTGTTATGGGTTTTGGGTTTAGAGTAAGTTAATTTGAGAGATTTTGAGATACGCTAAGACAAAAGCCCAATAATGGTATGCTGCACAAGTGAGGACACAACGATGATGCCATGAAAGACAAATGCAGGTAACACAAACCCCAAACCCCGTAACCCAAAACTATACACTTTCCTTTAACAATATCTTACCTTACCTTTACCGCCAAAACTTATTTGATATATGATGATGAAAATTGACGAAGCTGTAAATTTTATTAAGAGCCAATACAGCCTGAGACCGGTTGTGGGTGTAGTGTTGGGAAGCGGTCTTGGCAGTTTTACTTCCGAAATAAATATTGAAAAGGAAATTCCTTACGAAGATATTCCGCATTTTCCTGTAAGCACTGTTGAGGGCCACAGCGGAAAATTAATTTTTGGAGAATTGGGGGGCAAAAAAGTTGTTGCCATGGCCGGTCGGTTTCATTTATACGAAGGGTACACATCTGAACAAACTGTTTTCCCGATAAGAGTTATGAAATTTTTGGGTATTGATACTTTACTGTTGAGCAATGCAGCCGGTGGCGTTAACCCTGCTTTTCAGGTAGGCGATCTGATGATTATTACTGATCATATCAGTCAACTTGCACCCAACCCGTTGATTGGTAAAAATTATAAAGAGCTGGGGCCCCGCTTTCCGGATATGAGTGAACCTTATAAAAAACACCTGATTAAAAAAGTAAAAGATATTGCTGCTGAAAAAAATATTAAAGTACGGGAAGGTGTTTACGTTGCCGTTACCGGCCCAACTTTTGAAACCCGTGCAGAGTATAAAATGATTCTTGGTTTGGGTGGCGATGCTGTTGGCATGAGCACCGTACAGGAAGTGATTACGGCTGTAC
The DNA here is from genome assembly GCA_031360765.1 of Chitinophagaceae bacterium. Lineage (GTDB taxonomy): Bacteria > Bacteroidota > Bacteroidia > Chitinophagales > Chitinophagaceae > Ferruginibacter. The sequence continues at coordinate 8,671 of JANMBZ010000043.1, read as the reverse complement.
ACATGGGCCTGCCTGTGTTTGCGATGAGTGTAATTACTGATGTGGGTATAAGAGAGGAAGAAAACGTGATAACACACGAAGAAGTTTTACAGGCAGCCAAAGATGCAGAACCTAATTTTAAGGCTTTATTTTGCGAACTGATTGCACAATTATAAGTACTATTGATGAAGCAGATTATTGTTGTTATAATACTGGCATTTTGTTTTCAGTTTGCACATGCACAGCAACCGGATATTTTTAACCAGATTGGCGGCAGGGTAAAAAATATTGGTAGTTCATCATCTGGCGGTAAGGACACGATTGGTTTTGAATCCCGAAAAAAATATGAGCAAAAAGATTCTATTACTATCAGTTACAAGTATCTCGATTCTATACGCAACATTCCTTTAGATTCTACCATCAACGATTTTGATAAATATTTTTCTGTTCCATCTTCTTATATTTATCTTGGTAACAACGGCGCAGCAGCTTACCCATTAATTTATAGCCCCAATACCAAAACCGGATGGGATGCAGGTTTTCACGCATTTGATATTTACCGGTACACCTTGGAGGGAACTAAATTTTACAAAACAAACAGGCCATTTACACAACTGAGTTATCAGCTTGCATCTGGTAAAGAGCAGATGATTAAAGTGCTGCATACGCAAAACCCAAGGCCCAATTTTAGTTTTGGGTTTGATTACCGGTTGATTAGTGCTCCCGGGTTTTTTACAAATCAAAACTCAAACCATAAAGGTTACCGGCTGTTTAGTAATTACCAGGGCAAAAGAAAAAGGTATGCAGCGTCCCTTATTCTGGTTGGCAACACAATTAAGAATTCTGAAAATGGTGGAATAAGGTTTGACAGTAGTTTATCGAACCCTAATTTAAAAGACCGTTTTAATGTAAATGTGAATTTGGGAAATGAAAACCGGTACACAGCCTCGCCATTTAATACAACCGTTAAAACAGGTAATGTGTATAAAGATTTTACAGTTTTTATTCGCCAGACTTATGACATTGGTAAAAGAGATTCGGTTGCAATAAATGATTCTACCACTGAGTATTTATTTTACCCAAAGCTAAGGGCGCAACACAGCTTTACGTACAACACTTATAATTATTTGTACAGGGATGAAAAAGCAGACTCTGCCATTTATAAAAACTGGTACGATACAACTTTAAAAAAAGCTATTGATAGTTTTTTTGTTAATGAAAAATGGTCGGTAATGAGCAACGATTTTACATTGCTTAGCTTTCCGGATACAAAAAATAGCGGACAGTTTATATCTGCAGGCGTAAAGTTTGAAAATATTAAAGGTGAACTTATTGGAGGTACAAAAAACTTTTACAACTTTATTGTACATGGCGAGTACCGCAATAAAACCCGTAACAAACTATGGGATGTTTTAGCCAAAGGCGAGTTTTATGTAAACGGCTTAAATGCCGGTGATTACAGTGCTTATGCCACTATAGGCCGGCACTTAAATAGTAAACTGGGCGATGTACGTTTATTTTTTAAAAATGTAAACCGGTCTCCATCTTTTATTTATGATAATGCAAGTAGTTTTAATTTTAAAAATGCGGGTTTTACTAAAAAAGAAAATATAATTTCTTTTGGTGCCGATGTAAATAATAAATACTTCGGCCTGGGTTTTAAAAATCACATCATCACAAACCTGGCTTATTTTTCAGATTATTTCCATACTGCACAAAGCAGTAAGGTTATTAACCTGTTGCAGGTATTTGCCTCAAAAAAAATTAAAATTACCAAAAGGTGGAACCTTTATAGCGACATAACATTTCAGCAAACAGATGGCAGTGCACCGGTAAAAGTGCCATTGATTTTTACACGTAACCGCCTGGCTTATGAAGGTAACTTCTTTAAAAATTTATTTGTAAGTGCCGGGCTGGAGTTGCGTTACTTTACACCGTTTGAAGCTTATAATTATTCGCCGGTAATGGGGCAGTTTGTGCCGCAGGATACTTTTAAATTAAAAAATCTGCCAGATATCAGTGCGTTCTTTCACTTTCGCATAAAATCCTTCACTTTATTTATACGTGCAGAAAATCTGAACACAGTAAGCTTTAAAAATGGCTTTGGATTTATCAATAATAATTTTGCTGCCGCACATTATCCTACGCAAGGCTTTATGTTGCGCTTTGGTATTCAATGGGGTTTTGTTAATTAATGGGCAATTTATAATAGGATAAGGGCAATAAATAAGTACAAAATAATATTTTCTCTATACCTGGTATTGGTTGCTGTTAAAGTTTTGCCTATTGCCATTTGCCTATTGATTATTAAATTTTCTATCGTAATTTTGTTTAGCAGATGAAAAAGATATATGTCGGCATATTGGCAATTATTTACATGGCTGTTTCTTCGGGGATAGCGGTGGAACTTCATTATTGCATGGGTAGCAAGGCCGGTATGGAACTTTTTGGATCTACCAATGAAAAGTGCGGCAAATGCGGCATGACAGAAAAAGACACTGGCTGCTGCCATGATGAGTTTAAGTTTTATAAATTAAGCGACTCTCATAAAAGCGTATCAAACGAAATAAACTTTACCGCGGCATGGGTTGCTATAGTTACCGATTATAACATATACAAGTGGCAAATGCCCGCCAACCCGGCTTTTCAGGCTATAAACAATCACTCTCCGCCAGATTATACAAAGCCCGATGCTTGTATAATGAATAGTGTTTTCCGAATTTAGAATTTATTTTGAATGTTTACACCGGTAACAGTATTGCCGGTACATAATGCTATATGCATAATTATTTTATTCAACATCAAAATATATTTACAATGAAAACATTATCATTATTTGCTGCAATTTTATTCAGCATATTTTCAATCAATACTTCTACGGCACAAACAGCCCAAACTGAAACAATAAAAGTATGGGGCAATTGCGGTATGTGCAAAACCACCATTGAAAAAGCTGCCAAAAAAGGCGGTGCAAAAACAGCCAGTTGGGATGAAGAAAGCAAAGAACTAAAAGTTACTTATGCAGTTTCTAAAACCTCTTCTGCAAAAATACAGCAGTCAGTTGCTAAGTCTGGTTACGATACACAGGATTTTACAGCCGTAAAATCTGCTTACGATAATTTGCATGGTTGCTGCAAATACGACAGAAAAGCTGATGCAGGAACAAATGCAAAATGTTGTAGCAGTGAGAAGTGTGGAAGCGGTGCAGACTGTTGCGCTGGTGAAACCTGCTGCAAAGACAAAAGCTGTTGCAGTAAAAAAGACAACGCTGCTGCAAAATGCTGCTCTTCAGAAAAATGTGGCAAGGACGAAGCTGCCTGCAAGGATATGAAAGATTGCAAGGATAAAGCCTGTTGTAAATCCTAACTTTTAAAATTTTTTTAAATGAAAAATTTAATAGTAATAATACTTGTGCTGCTTTCGGGCATGGCGAATGCTCAGGTAAAAGCAGTAACCATACAAGCCAGCGGGCTAACCTGCAGCATGTGCAGTAACTCCATTTTTAAGGCTTTGAAAACATTGGATTTTGTTGATAAAGTAGAACCCAATATCAAAACGTCTTCTTTCGATATTTCTTTTAAGCCTTCGGCTGAAATTGATTTTGATAAACTGAAGGCTAAGGTTGAAGGAGCCGGTTTTTTTGTTGCCAGCTTTACGGTGACCTATCACTTTGATGGGGTTGCAGTAGCAAACGATAAGCATGTGGCAGTTGGTAAAACTACTTTCCATTTTATAAATGTGAAGGATGCTGTTTTATCAGGCGATCAGAAAATACGATTGCTTGATAAAGGCTATGTTTCTGCAAAGGAATTTAAAAAGAACAGCAGCTTTACTAAAATGCACTGTTACAAAACCGGAATGGATGAGGGAAACAGGATTTTTCATGTAACTATTTAATTAACCGGCAGTGCAGGTTTAAACCTGCACTGCTTTTAATATTTTATATGCAACGGCTAATTTTGTTGCTGGTTGTTTTTTGTTTTAAACAGGCAACAGCACAGGAGCTTTTTGTTTTTACCGAACCTGCCAGTAATATGGCTGCAAAAAGTTTTGGTTTAAGGTTGAATAATTACCTGATGAAGGAAACCGAAACTAAAAAAACGAACTATCATTTAATCCCCGAAATTATGTGGGGAGCATCCAAACATATTATGCTACATGCCGAAGCTTTTTTAAGCAACCGCAATAATAGTTTTGTTGCAGAGGGAGGTGCGCTTTATGCAAAATATCGTTTTTACAGCCAGGATGAAGTGCACAATCATTTTCGCATGGCGGCTTTTGGCAGGTATAGTTTTAACAACAGCGATGTGCATCAGGCGGCCATTGATTTAAATGGCCACAACTCAGGTTTTGAGGCCGGTATGATTGCAACTAAACTAGCCGGTAAAACGGCTGTTTCTGCATCTGCATCCTTTTTACATGCTATGGATAATGGTAAAGAAAAATTTATTTATGGCGATAAAAACCGTAATGCAGTAAACTACACATTATCAGTTGGCAGGTTGATGTTACCAAAAGAATATACCAGTTACAAACAAACCAATCTAAACCTGATGGTTGAAATACTTGGACAGGCTAATCTTAACAAAGGGTATTCTTATTTAGATATTGCCCCATCAATACAATTTATATTTTTAAGCAGAATGAGGCTGGATGCAGCTTACCGTATACCGCTTGTAAAAGATTTAAGCCGGACCGCTCCAGGCGGTTATTTTGTAAGGCTGGAATACAATATCTTTAACGCATACTAACTATGAAAAAAATATTGCTTTTCATATTGTCATTATTTCAAAAAAAGAATTGCTGTAAATGAAAAATTCATTTTTAATTGTATTGATTTTGCTATGTTCAACGCTTGTACATGCTCAGTTGAAGATTGGAGAAACCGTGCCGGAAATTGAATTGATGGGCAAAGCAGATACGCTTATTAAACTCTCATCATTAAATGGCAAAGTGGTGCTGATAGATTTTTGGGCCAGCTGGTGTGGCCCATGCAGGAATGAAAATCCGCGTGTTCAAAAACTATATAAAAAATATAAGGAAAATGGTTTTGAAGTATTTGCAGTTTCGCTTGATGTAAATAAACCATTGTGGTTAAAAGCAATTCGCCAGGATAAGCTTACCTATACACAGGTAATTGATGGCGATGGCTGGCTATCGAAAGTGGCAGAGAAATACTATGTTGATGCCATACCCACTAATTTTCTGATAGATAAAACCGGTAAAATTGTTGCCATTAATTTAGATGGAAAAGAATTATCTGATAAAGTAAAAAGCCTGGTACAATAATTATCTCCCTGTTTTAAAACGAAATGAAGCGCCAATGGCAATATACCAATCAGGAGCTTCTTTGCTGATACCAAAACCCGATGACAGATCTACTTTAAAATTGCGGGTTACATAATAAGCAACGCCACCATCTGCATTATGCTGCGGTTTATTTTCTTTTGATATAGAACCAAACACCTCTACATAGGCGTACCATTTTTCACTCAAGTTAAATCCAGGTGCAAAAGTATAAATCCAGGCCGGGGTATTGCTAAATCCATCCCACTCGGCCCCCAGGTTATATCCTATGCCAACAACCTTATTGAGGGTATGCTGCATAGAGAACCTGAAATTAGGTGCAAGTTTATCTGCTTTAAATTTTTTAGAAGCTAATTGTGGAATGCCAACATGAAACAGCAGTGAAGTTTTTGGCAGCATTTTTTTCTCTTCCCATAAAGCAATTTTGGCCCCCACCTCAACAGGCGATAAACCAGTTTCTTTTAATTTATCTGCAGCAACTAAATAGGTATTTGTTTGTGTGGTGGTAATTAATCTCAATTCAATTCTTTTACCGATGCCATATTTACTTAGCAGTGTTGGATGTTGAAATTCCTTTTCGAATGCATTGGTGGTTTGCCTACTAAAACCTATCTCAAACTGAAACCATTTTTTGGGAACTGTTACAGCGCTTTCAGTCTGATCGGGCCTGTCTGTATCTATTTTATCAACCTGGGCATTGCACACAGTTGAAACACAAAACAAGGCAATGGGAAGGGTAGCAAATTTAATCATGATTCTAAAATTTAAATTAGTCTTGTCTAAAATATAAATTAAAGGTAACAAAAATAATTTAACAAGCAATCACCTGAAAATTTAGGCAGATGCCTGGTTTATCGGGATGGTAATGATAATCGAACTTCTATAGAAGTTTAGAGACGTAGATATCCTCATAACCTTTTATTGGATGTTTTTGTTGATAAGCAAAAAGCCAAACTGCTTTCAAATGTAATTGCCAGATTATTTCTTAACAGCTGCCACACCCATTATCAGGCATTCAAGGTTTTTTTCTTTGCAATAGGTTTTGCATAATTTTTCGGCTTCATCCAATACCTGTTGAATTGTTTTTTGTGCCGGTCCGGCAAGATTGTAAGCTTTTGACAGTTTGTCTTTTTCGTTTGATTTGGTGGGAGATGTTTGCGGAGAAGTCTGCAGTAAAGCTTCTTTAATCAGTTCTATTTTTAGACCATTGTCTTTTAAACTACCCAGTTCTGCAATCATCCAGCTAAGGGCATAAAAACGGGGTTTAACAAAGATTAAAAAATATTTTTGAGCCGCTGCATCGGGCATAATATTGTATTTAGAACCTGTTATTTCTTTGGTAAGATATTTTGACAAAAATTTTGGTACTGCATCTGTTGATTCACTCAGCTGAATGCAGCCACGCAAAGCCTGCGGATAAATACTCAGCCAGCGCAACATCCTGCGGAATTCATGTACATCATTTTCTACATTGGTAAAATGAAAATTCTTTTCATTAATAAACTCCAGTATTTTATTGATGGCTGTAATGTAAAACTGCTCAATACTTTTTATGTCTTGCTTTTCATCCTGCCAATCAGCTTTTGATAATTTTTTACGTATTTTATTTATGCGGCTATTATCATTGCCAAGCCATTCTTTTTCGGTCAAAATTTCATTAAGGCTTTGAATTTTTTCCCTGCTTTGAGCCTGCAGGTAATTTGTTATAGTGGCAGGTATTTTTTTATCGGCAACAAATTCTTTAGCAAAAGCATCATAATAATCAATCTGCCCCAGCATATCTTCCAATAATTTAAAATGTTCTTTAAGTTTACTGAATTTCTTTTTGTTATGAATACCGGCATACATTTTTGCCAATGCTTCCAGCATAAATAGTGGGGTACGCACATTATTCTGGTACAACCAGAGTGCCGGATTTTTTTGGGTAGAAGATTTTTTAAGTAGTTCCTCTAATTGAGTGAGGTAGTATTCAAATCTTAACTGGCCGTTTTTCATTTTAGTTGTTTTAAAAATTCGCTTAGATAGTTCGCATTTTGGGGATTATGGGGCTTCAAAAAATGCCACATTACCACCAACCCATTCTTTATTTTTATTGTAACGTGTACCAATCATTTTGCCTTTGCTTAACCTTGCCAGGTTGTGTACACCAACCGGCCTGTCCCATTCTTTTTTCCAGAAATAAAATAAACGTATCTCTGCTTTGGCAGGCCCATCGGGTGTTACAATAACATCGGCATACTTTACCTTCTTTTGCAGTATCCAGTTTTCTGGGTCTGTTACGGCATCAATATCTGCCATGCTAACATCAATTACAACACCCATACCTGCAAAAGAAAATAAAGGTTTAAGTACATAATTCTCCAGGTCGGCAGGCATTTGTTTTAACTCGTTTAAAAAATAGGTTTGCGGTACATATGGGTTTTCTATAAATGGCAAGGTGAATTTGCTGATGCGGTAAAACCAGTTTGGATGTGGTGCCCATTCTACATCATAAGGTTTGGTAAGGTCAACAATTTCTCCCAGGCCTCCCTGCTTTTGCAGATCGTCAAAAATTACCCGGTTATAAATCCTTTTAACTGCTGTCTTCACTCCATTATTCATGTAAAAGAGTTTATCAACCTCGGCAATTAATTTAGTAAGGCAAACCATTTTAATGCCTAACAATTGTTCGGTGCAATAAAAATCTATCCGGGTTTTTTGCTGCTCAGGAAAAATTTCAAGCAGTATCACATTTTCCGGATTCAGGTCACCAACAATAATATCCTTCAGCAATTGTACATAGCTTTCTTTATTATATCCATTTAAATAAGGCGAAAAATTTTCCGGCAGTTCAGCATATTCAGCCGTTAATTCCGAATGAAAAGCCTGAAAGGCATACAGCGTTGGAAATCCCTGCATTTCTATCAGTTGTGGTTCCAGTTCTCCTGCTTCATTTTCGCAGATTCCAAAATCAAAAACCAAAAACTCGGTATGACTGTTTTCGTTGGGTACCTTTACATTGGCCGGAATGCCACGGTCTGTCATTGCTATAAATTTCGGATCAACAATAACATCAATAATATCTTCACAGGCACTCAGCATTTTTGCCGTAAAATCTTTAGGTACAAATACGGGTGTTTCTGCATTTCTAAAATCAAGCGATCCGGGATACAGGTTCTCCAGCTTAGCCATGTAGGCTTCGTATTTCTCTTTGGTAAAATTGGCATTGAATTTTTCCCTTAACGCTTTTATCATGTTAAATACAGCTTTTGGTTATTCTTTTGTTTAGAATAAATATAGCTATAAAACACGAATTACACTAATTGCTGTTGATAACACTAACTTTTATGTATTACACGAATTATTTAAGTAAAGAATGCTCTTACGTGTGATTCGTCAAATTCGT
>JANMBZ010000031.1:0-26564 GCA_031360765.1 Chitinophagaceae bacterium | reverse complement strand
TGTTATGGCGGTGATATAAGCCGTAAGCGTAAATTATTGGAAAAACAGAAAGAAGGTAAGAAGCGGATGAAACAGATTGGTAATGTGGAAGTGCCGCAGGAGGCGTTTTTGGCTGTGCTCAAGCTTAATGACTAAAACCCCTCCTAACCTCCCCAGAGGGGAGGAAATGGAGAAAAAATTTGCGGAGATTTATTCAAAAAATTAGAAACGAAAATTTTAAACAATAATAAAAATCGATAGTCCTTCCCCTCAGGGGTTCCTTGGAAAGTAATGAACGAAGTTCAAGGAGGGGCCAAAAAATAACCACCATGAGCAATTTTTCTTTAGATGCCGAAATAAACATAGAAGTAAAAGCCAGCTTCATCAGCAAAGGCAGCGATGTACCTGTAACCGGTGCTGATTACGAGTTTCGCTTGTTCGAAAAAGATTTGATGGAAGATGATTACCTCGGCAAAAGTGCTTTGGATGAAACAGGTACGGCCAAAGTTTCTTTTAAACACGGCGATTATATGGATTTTTTAAATCCCGAAACAAATCCTGATCTGTATTTTGCCTTATACAAAGGGGAAGCACTCATTTTTCAAAGCCCGGTAATGCGTGATATTGACCTGGAAGGTTTGGAAAAATTTAAAATGGGTGAAGGCGAAGTTGTTGATTTGGGAACATTTTTGATTGAAGGTTAATAATAATTTTTGATGGTATTGCAATTTATAGAATCCGCCTTGTGCGGATTTTTTGTTTTGATTAATGAGTCTGGTTTAGGCTTTTTTTTCGAAATATCTTCATAAATACTATCTCCAATAAATATTAGTTCTTCTCTTTGTTTAGGCGCAGTATCTATTTTAGTTTTATCGTTGTTGTTAAAAGGCATTGGTTCTATCATTCCTTTTAATTCTGGCACTGCTGAGATAGTTGTCATTATTTTGCCGGAAGTAATAGTATAGTTTTCAACAGGTACAGGAATTGAATCAGGTTGAAAATCGAAAAGGCCTGAAATATCACTTCGGATATTGTTTATATCTCTTACCTCTGTCTTTATCATTTCCTTATCTTTAATCTTTGTTTCGCAGGAAAATAAAGTGTTACTAAAAACTATCAGGCACGCGGCAAGAAACTTCTTCCACAAAGGCATTTGAATATGGTAAATATTTTGAGGCAGTTCTATAACAATCCTGTGCAGTTGCGTTTGTTTAAAGCGCCCACAAACCTTTTCATCTTCTTTCTTATTCAGAAAAAAATATTTCACTTCTTCATCGTTCATACCGGTAAAGTCAACAACCGATTTGGCGCAGGCACTGCAGTGGCGGCCAGTTTCATCGGGTGTCATTTTATTCCAGTCTTCGTAGCAAGGAGTTGGGATGGAGATTTTAATCATACCGTAGTTTTATAGTTTAGATGCAACGGGCATAATTATTCCATAGATTGGCTATCGGTTTCTTTTCTGATTAATAAAATCGATGGCAGGATAAATTCGGTTGGCATGAATGGAGTAGGTCGGGGCTCTTCTTTTTTTGGCAGTGATTTGTCTTGCTGATTGGTTTCTTTTGGTAAAATATTAAAAGCAAATTCATGAAAAGGGTTTTCGGGTAAATCAAATATTGATTTGATAATTGGATTATCCTGAAGTCCAAAGCCACCCAAAATCATCGTTTCTGTATTTACCAGTGTTAATTTTAAAGAGCGGTAATTTATAGTTGAACTATATTTCAATCTCTTTTTCTTCTTTTTTAAAATAGAAGTTTTCTTGGTTGAATCTGCTTTAATCGGTTCTCCCTGGTAAAATGTATTTGTTATTGGAACTTTACCTGCAATAGTTATTTCGAAAGGAAATATACTGATACCAAATATTAGGAGACATGCTACTAAAAACCGCATCCACGAAGGCATTTGAATGTTAAGTATATTTTGCGGCAGTTCAATTACAATGCGTTGTATTTGTGTATTCTTAAATCGTCCACAAAGTGGTTGGTTAAAATTATTAAGGATAAACTGCTGTACTTCTTCATCTGTCTTTTCAGTAAAATCAATAACTGATTTGTTACAGCTATTACAGTACCGGCCTGTTACATCGGGTAACATTTTATCCCAATTTTGGCGGCAGGGGTCTGGTATGGTTATTTTATATTGCAAGTGTAGTTTTCAAATCTTTCCGGCTTTTCACTTCCGCAGGAAGATTGTCAGGAGTAGCTTGTTGAACCCGGCTTTGTATAATTAACCCGCCTTCGACAAGCTCAGGCTGACAATCTTTAATTCTCCCCCTTGCCCTTTTGCTTAGCTGGCGCAGGTTTTACATCTTCTTCCTCAGCTCCTTTTAATTTCTTTTCATCAATATTTCCTGCGGGGTCACGTATGGGATTAGGCACAGGTGCCTGACCATCAGGTGTAACCACGTTGAAAACTTTTTCTACATGCATCCATTTATTTCCTTTCCACACAAAACCTTCATAATCACCATCGCCAATTAAAGTCCATTTCTTTTTAGGTTCGTTGCTTTCAGATACCAGGTGCTCCACAATAATCATGTCAAGCTCTTTATCGTAATTAAGTCTGGGCCCGGCCTCTTTTTTATATTCCATAATATATCGGCTTTGCCATTTAGAAAATCCATCAGCTTTTTCGCCACTAAAATAACTGCCGCCAAAAGTTGGTGCGCCATTATTAAAAGTGAGTACTTCAATAATTTTACGGCTGCTGCTTATACTATTCTCATCAAAACCCAGCAATGTATAATATTTTTGAGTTTCAGTTTTTTTCAGAATTATTTTGTAGTATATGGCACCTATCCAGCCATAATTATTACCTACAGTATCTTCAACATTCACAGTAACATCTGATTTGTCAATAAGCGGAAATAATTTTAATGATCCATCTGGCGTTCTCATTTGAATGGCCCCATGTTGACGAACAGTATTACCAGTGAGAGCCGGAATAACAAGCTGCCAGGTAAAAATACGGAAACTGCTATCTGGTGAATAAAGCCTTGAAATTGTTTCCAACGAATCAAAAGGATAATGAAAAGAGTTGGTGTTTTTTAAAGCTCTCACAAGGATACGGGTGAACAGGCTGTCGGCATTAAGCCGGTCTTCAGATTTATCTCCCCTGATAATTTTTGCAGCATAGGTTTGCAGCGAATCTTCTTTTTGCCTGAGCAATTTTAGTTCTGCTTTGCCTATTTGTGCAAAAGAAAGACTGCTGATAAAAATCAATAAAAGAAAAATAACTGGTTTCTTCATGCAATAAAAATAGCTAATCTTAAAACAAGTAGAACCCGGAATTATTGTAATAGGCAAAATTTAACTAAAGATTAGGCACCAAAAACACGAATTAAAATGAATTACTCTAATTACACGAATTGGGACAGTTATTTTGATTGTAATGCATTTGCAAATGCAATCAATGAATTATACACTGCATCAATGCGTTCATCATTCAAATCTACTTCGGGCCGGGTGGTAGGCAGAAATATGGTTTGCACACCAAGGTTGCGGCCAAACTTCATATCGCTGATGGTATTACCAACCATGATTGCTTTGTTGAGATCAATATCCGAAAAATGATTTGCTGCCTGCAAACCCATGCCAGGGTTTGGTTTACGGTTAGGGCTGTCATCTTCCAGATCGGCACAAAAATAAACAGCATCAATTCGTCCGCCAGCTGCTTCTATTTCGGCAACCATATTTTTATGTATCAGTTTCAGATCCTCCAATTTTGTAACACCCTTACCAACACCTTTTTGGTTGGTTACCACAACAATGCGGTTGAATATTTTTGCAAAAATGGCAATGGCTTCTTTAACGCCATCATAAAAAACAAATTCATCCCAGGTATGAATATAGTCAAGATGTTTTTCGTGATTAATTACACCATCACGATCCAGGAAGAGGGTACAGGTTTTATCTATTTTGCTTAGGTTAATCATATTTTATTTCACGAATTATATACACGAATTACACGAATTGGATTATTTTTTATAACCTTAGGTAAATGGATTAAGAATAGACGAGAGGCCCTCATAAAATATGTCCTTTATAAAATTACCTACAACGTTAGTTCCGTCTTCTTTTTGATATTTACTCTTATCAAAAATGAAATTGAAGTCTCTTATAAACCGGTCGTAATCTTCCGGAATGCCAATATCAATAAAATAATAATCACATTCAAGGCCATAGAATTTTTTCTTCCCGGTATTCGTTTCTAAAAAATCTTTTTCAAATGAAAAAATATCCGGCAATGGTTCACTCATTAAGGCTTGTACATTTAACGCATAAACCCCACCATTGATAAAACCTTTTTCGTAAAATTTTTTTTCATGAAAGGCTTTTATTGTAAATTCATTATTTATTTCAACAGCGCCATATCTGCTGAAATTTCTCATCTCTTTTAAGCCAACTGTAAAATCAGCTTTTTTATTCTGATGGAATTCTGAAAAATCTTTCAGGTTAATATTAAAAAGCGTATCGCCGTTCAGCACAAGCACATCATCGTTTTTAGCCTTATTACACGCAAGTTTGATAGCACCTCCTGTACCCAGTGGAGTATCTTCTATTACGTATGCTACTTCTAAATCTGCAAAGGTTTTATTGATGTAATCAATAATAATTTCACTTTTATATCCAAGCGAAAATATAAAACGTTCAACACCTTCTTTTTTTAGATAGGTGATAATAAAATAGATAAAAGGTATTCCATTTACCGGTGCCATGCATTTTGGCACATCGCTTACTACGCTTCTTAATCTTGTGCCAAGGCCACCTGCCAATATAATTGCTTCTTTAATCATCCGAAGTATTGGGCTTCTACCAACTGACAAATAATATGCCCCAGCATGATATGGCTTTCCTGTATGCGTGGCGTATCAGTTGATGGTACGTTTATGAGATAATCTGAAAGTGACTTTAATGTACCGCCGGTAAGGCCTGTAAAGGCAATCGTGATCATACCTTTTTCTTTTGCCACTTCAAAAGCATTGTAAATATTGGCACTGTTGCCCGATGTGCTTAAGCCAACCAGTACATCGCCTTTATTTCCGATACCTTTTATAAGGCGTGAGTAAATTACATCGTAACTGTAATCGTTGGCCACTGCCGTCATGTACGATGTGTTGCAATGCAAAGCCTCGGCAGGTAAGGCATCTCTATCGGTATAAAAGCGGCCACTAAACTCTGCTGCTAAATGTTGTGCATCGGCAGCACTGCCTCCATTGCCGCAAAACAGAACCTTGTTACCGTTTTTAAAAGCCTGTACAATTACTGTAATGCAATCCTTTACTGTTTTTAATAACTCTTCGTTTTGCAAAACATCCTGCTTTACGCTGATGGAGGATTGTACTATATTTATTATTTGTTCCATAATTTTTAAAAAGTAGTTTTAAATCAAGGTCTATAATGTTGCACAAAGGTATGCCGTACAAGTGAGATCCATTTTTTGGCTTTTATCAAAAGCCAAAAAATGGATAAAATAATATTTACAACGATGATGACCAAAGAATCAAATGCTTGTCCCCCCAAAAAAAACATAAATCATCGCTTCAATCTTCGCTTTAGTTCCCCCTTCAGGGGGCGGAGGGGGCACTCCAGGTGGTTAATCCGTATTTTGTAAACGAATAATCTCTTACAACGCCGCCAAAACTATTTAATGTTTTTATAACTGCGTAACGGGTGTTGCCCGGGCAATAAAAAACCATAAAACCCCCGCCGCCTGCGCCGCTAATTTTACCACCAGTTGCGCCGGCAGTTTTTGCAGCAGCATACACTTGCTCAATATCACTGTTACTGATGTTGGCAGCCATATTTCTTTTTTGCTCAAAACCGTAATCCAGTATCAGCCCAATCTCATCCAGGTTTCCCTGCAGCAATGCTTCCTTCATCATAGTTGCCTGATTTTTCAGATGGTGCATCGCTTCAATACTTTTTTCATTTTTGTTGTTTACGTTTTTTACCTGCTCTTTTATAATGGCGGCGCTCTCACGTGATGTGGAAGTGAAATACAGTACCAGGTTGTTTTCCAGCTCATGTAAGTATTGCGGTTTTATCCGCAGTGGGTTTACAATTACTTTGTTGCCTTCGTAAAATTCCATAAAATTTACCCCACCAAATGTTGCAGCATACTGATCTTGCTTGCCACCGGCCAATTGCAGATCGTTTCTTTCTATATCGTAAGCATAGTGCGCAATTTTATATTCATCTAAAGGGAGTTTAAGCATTTCTTTAAATGCACCGAGTATAGCAACAACCAAAGTTGAAGAAGTACCAAGCCCCGAACCTGCAGGGGCATCTACAAAAGTTGATAAGCGAAAGCCAGATAGAAGTGAAGGATAATCTTTTTGAATGCGGTTGTAAACCCCTTTTAATAAATCGAGTGTACCATTAATGGGTAAATTCGGCAACAGATCAAAACTTTGCTGTTCGTTTCTATCGAGTGCTTCAACAATTATTTTGTTTTCGTTCAGCGGTTCAATAGTAGCATAGGCTGATAGAGATATGGTTGCATTTAAAATAGCGCCGCCAAACTGATCACTGTACGGACTCACATCTGTACCGCCGCCTGCCAATCCAATTCTTAAAGGTGCTTTGCTTCTATGAATCATGCATAATATTTAGGTTGGCAATTTACTTACTATTGGCCAATTCAAGTATGCTTTGCAGCATTTTTGTCCAGCTGAATTTTTTCTTCTCTTCTAAAAGATATGGCATAAAATAGTTTTCGCCTTTATCAAAATATTCCTCAATTTTTTGGGCCAGCGATGCTGCATTTGGTTCTGCAACCAGGCCAACCTTATTATCGGGTACCATGGCCGGTAAGCCGCCCACATTGGTAACAATCATCGGCACTTCAAAATGATAGGCGAGTGGTGTAACACCGCTTTGGGTGGCATTGCGGTATGGCTGAATTACCACATCGGCTGCACACATATAATGCTTCACTTCGTTGTCGGGTATAAAATCGGTGTGCAATATCAGACTATCTTTTATACCAAGAGTTTCAATCTGCTCATCGTATGCCTTTTTGTCTTCGTAAAACTCGCCTGCAATCAGGAGTTTAATATTTGCTGTTTGTGGTTTGGCTTTTATTAATTTCATTGCATCCAGTAAAATATCAAGGCCTTTATACTTGCGGATAAAGCCAAAAAACAAAATGACTAATTCTTCATTTTTAATTTTTAATTGAATTCTGGCATCTGCTTTAGAAATCTTTTCTCCAAAATTATCATACAACGGGTGCAGGGTAAGCAATGCTTTTTTTGAGCTAAAAAGCCGGAGATCGCTCATCACTTTTTCGCTCATGGTTATAAAAGCATCTACCGGTTTAACGAAGTATTTTGTAAAAGCGGTGTCGCCGATTCTTTTTTCGTGTGGAATAATATTATCTGCTATGCAGATTATTTTTGTGTGCCTGTTTTTTTTGATGATGCGGAGAATAGTGCCCAAACAGGGGCCCATTAAGGGTATCCAGTATCTTACGATAACAATATCGGCGTTTAATTTCTTTACCTCGTTACCAACACGCAGCCAGTTAAATGGATTTACCGAATTTATTTTTGTAAAAATATTGAGATTTTTTGGCGCAGGCTCATTTGTAAACTGTGTTGTGCCGGGAAAAAGAAAGCCAGGATATTGCAATGAAAAGGAGTAGATAGATACCTGATGGCCTTCCTTTAAAAATTGACGGGCCAGGCGCTCGTTGAATGTACTAAGTCCGCCACGTAGAGGGTGAGCCGGGCCAATGATTATTACATTCATGAGTTATAATCCAGCTTTTTCTTCAATTAAATAATTATTTCTTTCCGGCGAGTTACGGGCAATTAATTCGCCAATAAATCCTGCAAGGAATAATTGCGAACCGATGATCATTACCAAAATGGCTACAAAGAAAAGTGGACGCTGTGTCATGCCGGTCTGGTCTAAAAAGAATTTGGAAATGGTGAGGTATAAAAAGATAAGAAAACCTGCCATAAAAAAAAGTGTGCCCCACAAACCAAAAAAGTGCATAGGTCTTTTACCAAACTTGCCTACAAACATAATGGAGCCCAGATCGAGAAAACCATTCACAAAACGCTCCCAGCCAAATTTGGTGATGCCGTATTTACGGGCACGATGTTCCACTACTTTTTCGCCAATTTTTCTGAAGCCGGCCCACTTGGCCAATATGGGAATGTAGCGGTGCATTTCGCCATAAATTTCTACACTCTTTACAACTTTTTTGCGGTACGATTTTAAGCCGCAGTTAAAATCGTGGAGCTTAATGCCAGAACTTCTTCTGGCAGCGGCATTAAATAATTTTGATGGGATATTTTTGGTGAGTGTATTATCGTAACGTTTCTTTTTCCAGCCGCTAACCATATCAAATCCATCTTCAATAATCATTTTACGCAGTTCGGGTATTTCATCGGGACTATCCTGCATATCGGCATCCATGGTTATTATCACATCGCCCTGTGCTGCTTTAAAGCCTTCGTTTAATGCGGCACTTTTGCCATAGTTACGCTGAAACTTTATGCCTTTGATGTTTGTATTGATAACACGGAGTTGTTCAATCACATTCCAGGAATTGTCGGTGCTGCCATCATCAATTAAAATAATTTCGTAGCTGAAACTGTTAGCCAGCATCACCCTTTCAATCCATGCGGTAAGTTCCGGTAACGATTCATCTTCGTTATAAAGCGGTATTACTATTGACAGATCCATATCAGTTTTTCTTTTGTGAAATTAAAAAGCCTCCGGTAACTACCGTTATCAATACCCCAATAATAAGGTATTTAAACAAATTAATACCTACCATCATGGGTAAAAACATGGTTTTCATTTGGCTGGCATTCTCAGCTATTTCGGCAGGCATGTGATTTCCTTCTTTTAAAAGTTCCTGGTTATTATTGGTTATCCAGGCATCTCTTATACCGGTTTCCAGTTTATAAAAAACGATACAGTAAATAACCATAAGCAAAGTAACCACAACAAAAGTTTTAAAACCTTCCTGAAAATAGGCTTTTAGTTTTGCCTCTTGTTTATTGGTGTTATTAAAACTGATGAGGCACCAAATAATGCCGGCACTATATATGGCAAATACTACAAACTGCTCCTTACTGTTGAAGGGAATATGCAATACAAAATAACAAACCACGCAGGCAATTATCATTACAATGCCTGTTAATAAACCTTTATAAGTTGCTGATATATTTTTCATGCCTGGTTTAAGTATATCAAATTTTTATTAATGATACCAATTACTTTTCCTTTTAACTTTTTTCCAATAAAAGCTGAGTTTTTCGATTTGGATTGTATCATGTTTTCTTCAAAAACAAATTCAGTATCAGGGGTAAATAAAGTGAGTGATGCTATTGCGCCTTCTTTAATTTCAGGAACCTGCAACCCAAAAATATTCCGCACATTAATGGTTTGCATTTGCACAAAATCTTCCGCACTCAATCCCACTTCTCTTAACACCGCAAACATGGTTTCTAAAGCAATCATGCCCGGTTTAGCATATTCAAACTCACACACTTTATTATCCCAATGCTGTGGCAGGTGATGAGATGCAATGCAATCAATGCTTCCATCAAGCAAGGCTTTTCGTATTGAAAGCATATCTTCTTTGGTTCGTAATGGAGGATTAAGTTTTAAATTTGTATCATAACCCTGCAGATCTTCATCACTAAAATAAGCCTGGTACGGCGTTATGGAGCAGCTTACTTTAATGCCGCTTTCTTTTGATCGCTTAATGTATTCAATGCTTTTTGGCGATGAGATGCCAGTAAAATGAATTTTACTATCGGCATATCTTGCCAGTTTTAAATCACGTGCAACCATTAATTCTTCTGCAAGTGCCGGCTTTCCGGGCAGTCCCATTTGGGTAGATATAATCCCTTCATTCATTAGCCCGTTTGTGCCAATACCGGTATCATCCGCTAACTGAATAATCGTTCCATCAAAACTTTTTACGTATTGCAGTGCCTTTAAAATTAAGCCGGAGTTTTGCACCGGTTTAATGCCATCGCTGAAAGCAATTGCACCCGATTGGCGCATATCATACATTTCCGAAAGTTCTTTGCC
This sequence comes from Chitinophagaceae bacterium, assembly GCA_031360765.1. Lineage (GTDB taxonomy): Bacteria > Bacteroidota > Bacteroidia > Chitinophagales > Chitinophagaceae > Ferruginibacter. Next base: position 16,518 of record JANMBZ010000031.1, on the reverse strand, counting down.
TTCTGCTTTTTTTGACATAGCACCAATGGGATAAATATTTACCCCAACCTGCTTTGCTTTTTGCACTATGTATTCAACCTGGACCTTGTTATCAATAACCGGCTGGCTGTTTGGTATCAGCATTATATCTGTAAAACCACCTGCGGCAGCAGCTTTTGCACCAGTATCTATGCTTTCCTTTTGTTCAAAACCGGGGTCGCCAAAATCGGCAAACATATCCATCCATCCAATGCTTACACAAAGTCCATCGTGTGCAATAACCTGGTCGGCATTTTCAATAACAGCATCAGCTATAGTTGAAATTTTACCGCCTGTAATTAAAATATCTTTTATTTGCCCGTTAAAAGGAGAGGAGGGAGAAATGATTGTGGCTTGCTTTATTAAAACATTCATGCAGTAAAAAGTTGCGCTAAGATAAGATAAGTTGCTGTTTTTAAAGTTGAAAATTTTCAATTACTTTTGCACCCATCATTTTCGGGATGTAGCGCAGCCCGGTAGCGCACACGTCTGGGGGGCGTGGGGTCGCAAGTTCGAATCTTGTCATCCCGACAGAAAATCTCTATTTTATAGAGATTTTTTTTATGCCTCATTATGTTTACATACTGCAAAATCAAAAAGATAATAAATACTACATTAGCCAAAGCCATGATGGTATGTTTAGTTTTCGTGATGAAGATTATTATAAGCTGTTAAATAATTTAGGGAAAAGATAAATTACATATAGAAGTGAAAGAAAAAATTAAGCGTAAAAAAATCTAAGGCTTTACTTGTATACCAATCAGGTAATCAAACAAACTAACCTCCGTAGCCAGCTCTAATTTTTTTCGTAACCGGTAGCGGCTAACTTCCACACCTCTTACTGATATATTCATCAGCTGCGCCATCTCCTTGGTTGATAAATTCATACGCAGGTAAGCACAGAGTTTAACTTCGTTATTGGATATGGCGGGATGCTTTTCTTTAAGTGCACTAATAAAATCGCTGTGTACTTTATCAAAGTGTACAGTGAAGTTTTCCCACTCCTGGTCCATGTTATCATCTTCACTTATGGACTTGATTATTTTTTTTAATTCAGTCTCTGCCTGCGGATTACTTACTCCTTTCATTACATGCCCCAGCTCTGTTTTCATTTTAGAAACCAGCTCACCTTTTTTAACCAGGTGCATGGCCGAGGAAGCCAGTTCCGAATTTTTAAAATTTATATCGGCTTCTAATTTTTCGTTACGCAATGCAACCAGTTCACTTTCAGTTTTGGCTATTTCCAGCTCGTGTATGTAGCGCAGTCTTTTTTGCTCTTCTTCATATTTTTCCTGCTGCAGCTTAAATTTTTTCTCCTGCCATTTATACAGAAAATACAGGCCCGCCGCACCTATTAGCAGGTAAAATGCTTTTGCCCAGTTGGTGTAATACCAGGGTGGCAAAACATTAAAGGTATAGCCTGCCACTTCCGATTCGTTGCCCAGGTTGTTACGCACTTTAACCTCAAAACTAAATTTACCTGCGGGTAAGTTGGTGTATTCTTTTTCCGTTCTGCTGGTCCATTCGCTCCAGTTATTATCATATCCTTTTAACCGGTAGCTGTACTCCAGGTTTGATTGATATCCAAAAAGGGTGGATGCATATTCAATCCGTAATGTTTTCCAGCGATAGCTGATGGAAGGAATATCCTTAACATCCTGTACCTGTTTTTGATTGCTGTAATAACCGCCAAATAACAGGCTATCGGCCTGGTTAATTATCCTGAGCGTTCTTATTTGCACCAACAGCCTCGGAATACTTTGCCGGTACTTGGCATAATTGATATGGTAAAAGCCTTTTTCTCCACCCAAAAAAATATTGTTTTCATTAACGGCATAAATAAATTCAAAACCGCTCAGCATTTTATTGTTTAATTCGGGCAATTGAATAATGGCAGGTTCTTTTTTTGAAAAATCAATAACCCCCAGACTTTTTTCATGTATAAACCAGGTATTGCCATTGTTATCTTCTTTTAAATAACGGATGCTTTGGTTGCCCAGCAGTTTCTGGTAAAATTCAGATGGTTCAAAATTGTCTTTCTCTTTATTGTAAACATAAATACCTTTTTCAGTAGCAACCAGCAATTCGTTTTTAATGCTGTAAATATGGTTGTTTAATAAAGAGGGTAGGCCTTTTGTGTTTGAGTAAGCAAACGTGCTGTAACTTCCATCTGTGTTTTGAGCAATTTTAAAAACTCCATGATAGGGGTGTGATACCCAGATATTATTATCCTTATCCAGCGATACAAAACGGGATGATTCATCAAAACCTGTAATCGTTTTTGCAAGGCTGAATTGCCCGTTCACAAAATTGAAAATATTTAAGCCGTTGTAAGTTCCTGCAACCATTTGTGTTGCCGGAAAGGTGTTGGAAATCGGCACAAAATTCCAGCATCCCTTATTGGGCGCAATGGGGTTTGCATTGTTGTTGCTGATAACAAATGCCCCCTCGTGATGCCCCAGCAATAACTGGTTGTTGATATTGGCAAGCCCCCAGGTTTGTCCCTTGGTATTGTTTACCGGTGCAAAATTACCCTTGCTGAAACTCATGTCATTTAAGGTTTGCATGGGTACGCTATATAAACCATTGGAAGTGCCCAGGTACAGGCGGTTATCAAACATAATTGCTGTATAACCCGATCCATCCTGCAGCAGTGGTTTTATTTGTTTGATGGAACTGTTGTAGGTTATCAGGTCAATACCATTATCAAGACCCAGCCATAAATTACGCTGACTATCCAAAAAAATACTCAACACATTATTATTTTGCAAACCCTCCGTACGTGAAAAACTTTGAATGATATTTCCTTTAAAATCGGTTATATAAACACCATTGTTATTGGTAGCCAGCGCCATCCAGATTTTATTAACCGCTGTTGCTGCATAAATTCGGTCGTTTTTAAAAAGCGTATTGTTGAATGATGGCTGTACCGTTATTTTACTGCCGCTCAGGCAGAACAATCCATTTTTTAATGTACTGATGATGGCAGTATCTGCATTTACAGGCAAAATTCCGGTTATCGCATCTCCTGTAGGTAAAATATTGTTTTCCGAAACCGGCACCCAAACTTCATTCTCAAAATGTAAAAGACCGTTTTTATAATCCTGTGCATATAATATACCATTACAAATGCCTAAAAAAGCCCACTCATTGGGCGCATCAAATACCACTGCATTGCGATCTGTAAATTTAAAAATCTTTGTAGGAGAGCGGAAATAAGTGTTACCCTTAAAAGTTACAATATCCCATAAATCTCCAAAAGATCTGTCTTTTTTCGGTATAAGGTCAATCAGCGAATGAAATACCAATCTTCCATTTGCAGCGGGTGCAAAATATCCAATCTCATCCTGACCGCCAACATATATGTTACCATTTGCGCAAATTTCAACCGAACGAACGATTGTTTTATTGGGTAAGGGATAATTGTTCCAGTATTTACCATCAAAACTTAGCAAACCTTCATTGTTAGCAAAATAAACAATGCCGTTTTTATCCTGCTTAATATCCCAGTTTTGCAGCCCGGCTTTATAAACGGGTTTGGCATAATTAATAATATCTGGCAGGCCAATGGTATTTTGGCAAAACACCTGCAAGGGCAAACAAATAAAAAAAAACAGCCGTTTCATATTTATAACTGATAATATGGATGAAGTTACACAAAATTTAGATGATGTAGTAATGTAGTACCAATGTAGTACTATAATATGGCATTTTATACTTACTGATGTAGTAATGATGTGGTAAAATATTTTTAAAGTGTAGTGGACTAATCTACATTTACATTTAGAAAAACTAACCATTTTTTTGATAACTAAAACGAATGCTATATGAAATTAAAAACTGCACTGCTGTGCATGGGTATTTTACTCAGCACATTTTTTCTTAAACAAGCCTATGGGCAAAATATTACCGCAACAGGTAATGTAAAAAACAAAGCAACCGGCGATCCGGTAGTGGGTGCCAGCGTAAACCTGCAGGGTTCTACCACTACTACAACTACTGATGCCTCCGGAAATTTTAGTATTTCGGTTCCAAAAGGAGGTAAGTTAACTATTACTTCTATTGGCTATGCTTCATCAACCATCCAGATCAACAAGGCAGGTTCCGTAACCGTTTTAATGGACGAAACTTCTAAAAGCCTGGATGAAGTAATTGTAGTTGGTTACGGTACGCAAAAAATTACCAAAGTATCCGGTGCTATTTCCGGTGTTAAGGCCGAAGCCATTTCAAAATTAAAACCGGTAAGGGTAGAAGATGCCATTCAGGGTACGGCCGGTGTAAATGTTGTACAAAGTGGTTCACCGGGTGCCTCACCATTAATACTAATCAGAGGTATTCCTTCTTACAGAAATAACGGACCGCTTGTAGTGGTGGATGGTGTGCCTCAATCGCAGGCAGATCTCAATTCAATTAACCCAGGCGATATTGAAAGCATCAATATTTTAAAAGATGCCGCTACTGCTGCCATTTATGGCGTAAGCGGTGGTAACGGTGTTGTAATAGTTACAACAAAAGGCGGTCGTAAAAATCAAAAAACAGAATTCAATCTCATCAGCACATACGGTATTCAGGAAGTTACCAATACCGTTCCGGTATTAAATGCAGCTGAATACGGTGCAATGGTAAATGAAGGAAGTACTTTATCCGGAGGAAATATTGTTTTTCCTGACCTTTCAATACTTGGTAAAGGTACCAACTGGCAGAAAGAAATTTTTAAGCAAGCTCCCATACAATCGCATAATATTACTGCAAGGGGCGGATCTGAAAAAATCACCTATTTCTTATCCGGTGCTTATTTAGGCCAGGGCGGTATCGTTGGTGGTATAGATAAATCCAGGTTTAACCGTATCAATTTTACCTCCAATGTGGCTTTCGACCTTACATCAAAACTTAAGTTTATCTTAAACGCCAATTATGTAAACCTGAGCTCAAAAGGTATTCAGGAAAATTCTTTTAACAGCATTATCGGCAGCGCCCTAAATTACGATCCTACGGTTTCAGTTAACAACAACGTGCCAAACACAGTAGGTCAGTATGGCTTTAGTAACCTGCTTTTATCAGAAGTATTTAATCCGCTTACAAAACTGGATAATACGTATAATAAGAATGTGGGTAACAAAATTTATGGCAAGTTTGAGTTGCAGTATGAACTGGTGAAGAATCTGAAAGTAAGCACCCGCTTTGGCTACACCAAATACGATGGTAATGCCAAAACCTTTACACCACTTGTGTTTTATGGCTTAAACAACGTTGATAATTCTATGAATTTTGATGGCACTACCGTTACTGGTAAGCACAACAGCGTAGCACAGGAAAAAGCAAACTATAACTCATACACTTATGAGTTGTTTGGTAACTATAACTTTAAATTTCACAAAAACCATGCTTTTGAAACCACGGTTGGTTTCTCTATGTCAAAAGCAAATGGTAACACAGCTGGCACCAGCAGGCAGGATGTACCTTTTAATAGTTGGGAGTTTGCAGATTATACCGCAGCAACCGGCACAAACTCAGCTACAAACCTAAATGCAAGCACTGGTTATTATTATCAGTATGAAAAAAGAAACGCCTCTTTATTCGGCAGAATAAATTACGATTACAAAGAAAAATACCTGGCTTCTGTAACTGCACGCCGCGATGGTTCTACCTCATTTGGTAAGGATAATAAATGGGGTGTTTTTCCTTCGGGATCATTAGGTTGGGTAGTTAGTAAAGAGAATTTTTTCAAATCAAAATTTGTTGATTTCCTTAAAATACGTGGCAGTTACGGTGCACTGGGTACCGATAATGTTGATCCCCAGTATCGTTTTATACAAACTGATTACCTGGCCTCGTTATATGGCTCTGGCAACAGTATTGGTTATACTTATGGCAATAATTTTGCTTCAGGTTCTACCCTAGGTTCTGTAGGTAACGAAAAAATTGGTTGGGAAAAACAATTGCAGATGAACGTGGGTTTTGATATGAATTTCTACAAAAACAAATTCAATATTGCGGCAGATTACTACCAGAAAAACACCAAGGGACTAATTTACCAGGCATCATTGCCGGCAGTATTGCTGGGAGGCTTGCCTGCTCCGTTTGATAATATCGGATCTACCAAAACAAGCGGTGTTGATATCACTTTAGGATACAACAGCAAAGTAAATAAAGACTTAAAAGTTTCTACCTCAGTAACATTCACCAGTGTTAAAAATTTAGTAACCGGTACCAACGAAGAAGGTACAGCAAGAATACCGGGTGGTGGATATTTTAACGGCCAGTCTCAAACCGTAACTGTATTCGAAAAAGGTAAAACACCTTATTATTATTATGGTTACAAAACAATGGGCCTGTTTCAAACAGCGGCTGAAATTGCAGCAAGCCCTGCACAACCAGGTGCACAACCCGGTGATATTAAATTTGCCGATCTGAATGGCGATGGTGTAATTGATTCAAAAGATCAGACACAAATAGGTAATCCTTTTCCAAAGTTTACCATTGGCTGGAACCTTGGCCTGGAGTATAAAAACTTCGATCTGTCGGCCTTAGCTTACGCTTCTTCGGGCAATGATGTGTACCGTGCTTTGGAAAGAAATGCAAACTATACTAACAAATTTCGCAGCGTGTTAAGCAGATGGACCGGACCCGGAACTACCAACGATGCACACAGCCCACGTTACTCATTTACCGATGCCAATAACAACAGCCGTGTATCCGACAGGTATGTAGAAGATGGTTCTTTTATTAAGATCAGGAATATTGTGCTCGGATATAATTTTCAACAGGCTGCTGTTAGAAGAATATTTAAAAGTGTAAGGTTATATGGCCAGGTAAAAAATGCCTTTACGTTTACCAAATACAGCGGTTTCGATCCTGAAATATCAGCAGGCTTATCCGATGTAGGAGTTGACCGTGGAGCATACCCACAGGCAAGAACATATTCTGTAGGACTGGATATTAAATTTTAATTCAACCATCAAAAAATAGTAAAATGAAAAAATTACAAATAAAAATATTAGGAGTACTGCTTGCAGGGTCTATGCTTACAGCCTGTAATAAATGGGTTGATTATGACCCGAAAGATGATTTTAAAATTACCGACCTTGAATATTTTAAGAGCGAAAGCGATTACCGCTCCCTGGCTGTAGGTGTGTATGCACCTTTGCAATGGCTAAACCAGGTGGTACCTGTTGGCGATATTATTTCTGACAATTCGGTAACCGGTGGTGAGAGTGCATCGGATGTACTGTCTTTACAGCAGATTAATAATTTCACCCACACATCTGTAAACGGCACTACAGCCGATTTGTGGCAGTCGGCTTACGAAGGCATTAACAGGGCCAATTACATGTATCAGTATAAAGATAAAAATCCTGCAGGCCAAACCATTTCGTTTGCAGGTAAAGATGCTTTATATGGCGAGGTTTACTTTGCAAGAGCATACTATTACTTTACACTGGTAAAAATGTTTGGCGGCGTTCCTTTATTTACTGATAAGCGTTTGGGTATAGCTGACCTTAGCACTCTTAAAAGAGCAACTGCTGCTGATGTTTACAAACAAATTGAAACTGACCTTACCAATGCCATTGCGGTATTACCTGTTGTACAAGCCGAAAAAGGCAGAGCAACCAAATATGCAGCCCAGGCTTTATTGGGTAAAGTTTATCTGTATCAAAACAAATTTACCGCTGCAGGCCCCATGCTGGATAATGTAATTAATTCCAATGTTTTTTCGTTGGTGAGCGATTTTGGCTCTATATTTCTACCAAGCGGCGAAAACGGACCTGAGTCTGTTTTTGAAATACAATACTCAAACGGATCGGCTACCTACGATTGGGGGCATGTAACCCGTGGACAAGGAAATTACTCCGTACAGCAATGTGGTGTACGTGGTTTGAACGGATCTGGAGCCATGCCTTACAACCCGGGCTGGAGCACCAATTTACCTACCCAAAACCTGGCAGCAGCTTATGCCGCAGGCGATAAAAGAAAAGCAGTAACCGTATTGGATATTGAAGCATATAAAACTTCAAACCCGGCATTAAATATTACATACCAGGTTGCCCCTTATCAAAATACCGGTTTATACAATCAGAAATATTTACCACGTAAAGGAGAAACAAGCGGCCAGGTTGAATTGAATTATTCAAACAACTTCCGCACCATACGTTATGCAGATGTGTTGCTGATGGCTGCTGAAGCATTCAACAAATCGGGTAACGATGTAAAAGCGCAAACCTATTTAAACCTGGTTCGCCGCCGTGCTTTTGGCGATCTGTTGCATGATGTAACTGCAACCGGTGCTACTTTATACGATGCTATATTAGCGGAAAGAAGACTGGAGCTGGCCATGGAAGGCGAACGCTTTTTTGACCTGGTAAGAACCGGTAAAGCAACAGCTGTATTAACTCCGTTGGGATTTGTTGCCGGAAAACACGAGTTGTTTCCAATACCGCAGGGCGAAGTTGACCTGGCAGGTTTAACACAAAACCCCGGTTACTAATCTTTAACTAACTAAAAATAACGATTATGAATGCAATAAAATATTTCTTCAGCGGTTTGATGATGATTATCATTTTAGCTGCCTGTAATAAAGTAGATACCGATGATGTATCGTTTGTGGATGCAGTTGCTGCGCCGGCCAAACTATCGGTTATGTTTGATATTACACAGGATAACACCGGCCTGGTAACCATAACGCCAAACGGCGAGGGAGCCATTTACTATGATGTATATTATGGTGATGCTACCACTGCTCCTGCAAATGTACCTGCCGGTAACTACATCAAACATACGTATGCTGAAGGCACTTACAACGTAAAAATTGTAGGCCATGCTGTTAATGGCAAAACAACCGAGCTGATACAGAAGCTCACCGTATCTTTCCGTGCACCGGAAAACCTGGTAGTAACCTGGGCCATTGATGCGGTCAATAATTTTAAAGTAAATCTGTCTGCAACTGCCTTGTACGAAACTGCTTTTAAAGTGTTTTGGGGCGATGTTGCCAATGAGCCAGGCCAGCCTTTTTTAGAAGGGCAAAACATAAGCCATATTTATGCTTCCACAGGTGCCTACACTTTAAGAGTAGTAGCTTACAGTGGTGGTGCTGCCACTACATCTTACACCACAACAGTTAATATTGTAGATCCCGTTTTACTACCAATAACCTTCGAGTCATCAACCGTAAATTATGCCTTCACTAATTTTGGTGGTGGTGTAGTAACCAAAATCGCCAATCCGCAAATCAATGGAATTAATACCAGTGCCAATGTGGGCAAAATGGTAAAAAATGCACCAGAAGTGTATGGTGGCAGTTTAATAACCCTGGGTGGCCCTATCGATTTTTCGGCCAACCGGGTTTTCCGTATGAAAGTTTTTTCTCCTCGGGTGGGTGCCAAGGTTTTGCTTAAGGTAGAAAATCTTACGAATGGTGGAATTTCTTTTGAAAAAGAAGTGCTTACCACCTTAGCCAACACCTGGGAGGATATGGCATTTGATTTCAGAACCATCAACACCGGTAACGCTTATTCAAAAGTGGTATTGATTTTTGATTTGGGTACGGTAGGAGATGGCTCTGCCAATTTTACCTGGTTGTTTGATGATATCAGGCTTACCAACCAGATGCCAGTTAGCATCTTGAACCTGCCGGTTACTTTTGATTTACCCGGTGTTAATTACGAAGTAACCGATTTTGGTGGTAACATCAGTGTGGCTGCGGTTGACCCGACCAACGCCGCCAACAATGTTAAAAAAACAACCAAACCCAATGGTGCCCAAACATGGGCCGGTACTACAATTGGCGCAGGCTTTACAACTGCATTACCTTTTACTGCAACCAAAACACAAATGAGTGTACGGGTTTACTCTCCGGCTGCAGGGTTAAGAATACGATTGAAAGTAGAAGACCGTAACAACAACACCCGTTCGGTTGAAACAGAAGCGATGACACAGGCTGCAAATACCTGGGAAACATTGATATTTGATTTTGCCAACCAATCTTCCGGTACGGCCGCATTAAATCTTACGTACACTTACAACATGGCTTCCATCTTTTTTGATTTTGGAAATGCCGGAACCGGTAAAGTGTTTTATTGGGATGATGTGAGCTTTCTGGCAACAAACACAACGCCTAATTACCTGGCTTTGCCTTTAGATTTTCAATCAACCACGTATGCGTATCCTTTTGTAAATTTTGGCGGTGGTAATGCAAGTGTGGTTACCAATCCCAATGCATCAGGCATTAATACCAGCACCAAAGTGGGTAAAATGGTTAAAGGTCCGCCAGAAGTGTATGGTGGCAGTTTTATAGAAATGGTAAACCCAATTAATTTTTCGGTGTTGCGTACATTTAAAGTAAAAGTATATTCTCCAAGGGTGGGAGCCAGGCTGCTTTTAAAAGTTGAGAACGCTACCAATGGTGGTATCAGTTTCGAAAAAGAAGCCACCAGCACCGTTGCCAATGCATGGGAAGAACTTACGTTCGATTATTCTACAATCAACGTGGGTAACTCTTACTCCAAGATAGTGTTGATATTCGATCTCGGCACTGCCGGAGATGGATCTGCCAACTATACTTTTTATTTTGACGACATCAGACTTAATTAATTTTTAAAAATAAAATTATGATAACGAATAAAAAATCATTGCTGCTTGCTTTACTGATTACGGTATTTGCATTCACCGCATGTAAAAAAGCCGAATATACCATCGGCGATATCATTGCTCCATCCAACCTTACATTAACAACGGTTGTTGTTGGTGCCGATGCAGCCAATCCTTTTGGCAACGGAACCGGCAAAGTTCGCATTACGGTTAAGGCCGATAATGCCCTTACCTATAAAGTTGATTTTGGTGATGGCACCGCACCGGCTTTGGTAATAACCGGCGATACAACTTATAAATACGGAGCACCCGGCACCGCTGAGTACAATATTACAGTAAATGCCATTGGCACTGCAGGTACAACAAGCACTATTACCAAAAAGGTAAAAGTGTTTGTAAACTTTACCATACCGGTAGCCATTTTAAACGGCCTTACAAACGGTACATCAAAAGTGTGGCAAACAGATCATGATGCACCCGGCCATTTTGGAGTAGGGGCTGATAATGCTTTCTTTCCTAACTATTACGCTGCATCTCCCAATTCACGTGAAGCATGCGCTTATGATGATGATATCACTTTTAGCAAAGATGCAAACGACAATGTGTTTATGTCAATCGATAATAAGGGCGCTTCCTTTTCAATTGGCGCTGCCACTACCTTTTATGGTTTTGGCGGGGGAGATGGTTGCTATGCCATTAACACCGGTGGAAATAAAAAACTGATCTTTATGGATGCTACCACTGCATCAACACCGGCACAATCAACACGTATTCAATTTACGGTACCCGGCAACGGAATTATTAACTTTGGTACCGGTGGTACAACCTACGAAATACTATCTATATCAGCTACACAAATTCACTTGCGTAATATTGGTTCAGATGGTAATTCGTGGTATCAGAAACTGATTAAAAAGTAACTTTTGTTTAGGAACGCAGATTTTTATGATAAATAAGATAATCGCAGATAGATCATCTTTTTTCATAATCATCATAAAAATCTGCGTTCCAATAAAAAGCCGCCGCAGGCGGTCTAATTTAATAACATCGACCTATTGTATTTTTAAAAGATCCTATCAAATACCTGTCAGTTACACTTTTTCAATCATTAAAAAGTAACCTATATGCAACTATTTAAAAATGCTTTAAAACTGTTTTTCCTGTTCATTATTGCAGCAGGTTGCAGTAAAGGAAACTCCGGCACAGGCGGTGGTGGTGGCGGCACACAAATAGCCCCAACCAACCTGGTTGTTACAGCAACGCCCAGTACCGATGGTAGTGGTAATGTAGCTTTTAGCGCAACAGCAACCAATGCTGTTACCTATACGTACGAGTATGGTAATGGTATTATTGAAATTGTACCCGGCGGTTTAATAACCTACCGGTACACTACCACCGGCAACATCACTTATACCGTAAATGTTACTGCCAAAAGCAGCTCGGGGCTAACCATCAGCAAATCAATAACAGTTACCGTAAATGTAACAGGTGGCGGCGGTACACCCACCCTGGTTTTCAGCGAAGAGTTTAATACCAGTGGCGCACCAGACCCAGCCAAATGGACTTTTGAAACCGGCACCGGCAGCGGTGGCTGGGGAAATAACGAACTGCAGTATTACACCAGCAGACCCGAAAATGCGATCGTGCAGGGCGGTGTGTTAAAAATTATTGCCCTTAAAGAAAATTACCTGGGCAGTGCATATACATCGGCCAGGATGTTAAGTAAAGGAAAATATTCTTTTAAGTATGGTAGAATGGAGATAAGGGCTAAATTTCCCACCGGTGTTGGCACCTGGCCTGCAGGCTGGATGATGGGCGATAACATCAGCACGGTTGGCTGGCCTGCCTGTGGCGAAATAGATGTGGTAGAGCATTTGGGCCGTGACCTTAATAAAATTTACGGCACCCTGCATTATCCCGGCCGTTCGGGTGGTAATGCTGATGGAGCCACGATTATGATACCAGATGCAACCTCGGCTTTTCATACCTATGCGGTTGAGTGGTCGGCAACATCTGTAAAATTATATGTAGATGCACAATTGTATCATACTGTAAACAACACGGGAGCATTGCCTTTTAATCAAAATTTTTTCATCTTATTAAACATGGCCATGGGCGGCAATTTTGGTGGTGCGGTTGATCCTGCATTTACCAGTGCCACTTTTGAAATTGATTATATAAGAGTATATCAGTAATATTCACGCAAAGGCGCAAAAGATGCAAAGGCGCAGTTGTAAATGCAAATTTGCGGATCTATGCAGCTTTGCGTGAAAACAGGCAGTTAGTTTTCTCATAAGCAATCGTAATTAAGCGGCTCGTATTCACTTATCCAGGTAGATACTCCCGCTTTTTTTTAAACAATATTTAAGTCTAAATCAGTTTTTGATGAAAAATATTCAATCCCAAATAACCAAACTTGCAGCATTTGTTTTTTTAATGCTGGCGCAGATTACTGTGCATGCACAAAACAATGCAAAGGAAGCTGCTATTGAAGAAAAAGTAAATGCCCTGCTGCAAAAAATGACCCTGGAGGAAAAAGTAGGGCAGATGAACCAGTACAACGGCTTTTGGGAAGTTACCGGACCGGTACCAAAAGATGGCGATGCCAAAAAGAAGTACGATCACCTGCGCAAAGGGATGGTAGGTGCGGTTTTAAATGTAAAAGGAGCCGATAATGTGCGTAAGCTGCAGGAAATTGCAGTTAAAGAAACCCGCCTGGGTATTCCGTTGTTGTTTGGGTACGATGTTATTCACGGCCACAAAACTTTATTTCCCATACCGCTTGGCGAAGCTGCCAGTTGGGATTTAACTGCGATCGAAAAATCGGCCCGTACCGCCGCCATTGAAGCATCTGCCGCAGGTATCAACTGGACCTTTGCGCCCATGGTGGATATTACACGTGATGCCCGCTGGGGAAGGGTGATGGAAGGAGCAGGAGAAGATACTTACCTCGGCAGTAAAATTGGTGCAGCCCGTATTCATGGTTTCCAGGGCGATGATCTTTCGGCCAATAATACCATTGCCGCCTGTGTAAAGCATTTTGCCGGTTATGGCTTTGCCGAATCGGGTAAAGATTATAATACCGTTGATGTGGGTACCTCTACCTTATACAATACCATTTTGCCGCCTTTTAAAGCTGCGGTAGATGCAGGTGTACTTACGCTTATGAACTCGTTTAATGTACTAAATGGCGTACCAGCTACGGCCAATAAATTTTTGCAACGGGACGTTTTAAAAGATGCCTGGAAGTTTAAGGGATTTGTAGTATCCGACTGGGGCTCAGGCTCCGAAATGATTGCCCATGGCTTTGCCAAAGATTTAAAACAGGTTGCCGAGCAAAGTGCCAATGCCGGCAGCGATATGGACATGGAATCTTACGCTTATGTGGCCTACTTAAAAGAGTTGGTTGATGCTGGTAAGGTTGATATGAAAATAGTGGATGATGCGGTTAAAAGAATTTTGACTGTAAAATATAAACTGGGCCTTTTTGATGACCCCTACAAATACTGCGATGCCACCCGTGAAAAGGAACTTACTTACAACGCTACCAACATGGCCGCCGCGTTGGATGTTGCTAAAAGATCTGTTGTATTACTAAAAAACACATATATAAAGGGGAGTGGTAAAGCGCTTTTGCCAATGGCTAAAAATCAGCAAAAAATTGCTGTTATTGGTGCCCTGGCTGATGATAAAAACAGTCCACTCGGCGGCTGGCGCATTGGCAGCGATGATAATACGGCCGTGTCGGTAATGGAAGGTTTAAAAAAATACAGCAACAATATTACTTATGCCAAAGGGGCTGATGTATCCATTGGTAAAACCGACTTTATAAACGAAGTAAAAATAAACGAATCCGATAAAAGCGGGTTTAAAGCAGCGGTGCAATTAGCCCAGCGTTCCGAACTGGTAATCATGGTATTAGGTGAACATGGTTATCAAACAGGCGAGGGCCGCAGCCGCAGTAAATTAGATTTGCCGGGCGTACAGCAGCAGCTTTTAGAAGCCGTTTATGCAGTTAACAAAAACATAGTTTTGGTACTTATGAATGGCCGCCCACTTGCCATTACCTGGGCCGATGAACATATACCAGCGATTGTAGAAGCCTGGCAATTGGGCAGCCAAACTGGCAATGCAATTGCACAGGTGCTTTATGGCGATTACAATCCGTCGGGTAAACTGCCCATGACCTTTCCACGCAGTGTAGGCCAGGTGCCTATATACTACAATTACTTAAGCACGGGCCGCCCAGGGCCAAACAACCTTGTTTTCTGGAGCCATTGGGGCGACGAAAGCAATAAACCACTGTATCCGTTTGGCTATGGCTTAAGTTATACCAGTTTTGCCTACAGTAATCTCACAATAAACGATGCAGACCAGGCAAATATAAAAGTAACAGTTACTGTTAAAAATACAGGTAAGGTTGATGGAGAAGAAGTTACCCAATTATATATTCATGATAAAATTGCCAGTGTGGTAAGACCGGTTAAAGAGCTAAAAGGCTTTAATAAATTTATGTTGAAAGCAGGAGAATCTAAAAACATTGAATTTGTTTTAACTGCTGCAGAGTTGGGATTTTATAATAATGAGGGGATTTTTATTACTGAACCCGGCGAATTTGATATTATGGTAGGCGGCAGCTCTGCCGAAGGCATAACAGGCAATTTTACGCTAAAATAAAAGCAACTGGACTTTACAGTGTTACGCAGAGTTCGACGTGCTGCAGAGAAAACAGAGAATACTCAGCCACCTCAGCAATTTTACCATCTCTGAGTGAAATCCATAAAAAAGGGGCCAAAGTAAAAACTTAGCCCCGTTTAATCCAATATCCTATGAAAAACCAGAACAAAGATGGCAATTTATCTGGTAGCTGTTGTTACAGAATTGTTATAATGGTTTATATAATTTGATAGTTTTCAATAGTTTGTGATTAAATTTTCGCACAAAAGGCTACTAAGATAAACAAACGATTAAATGTTATCACCTGCCCTCAAAATTGCAACTGAATGCAATTAATATATTTTAGCAAAAATGGGGAAGTGGTTTTTCTAAAGCACAGCATACTCTGTATGTTTTTCGTTAAATCAGCATTGCCTTATAGCTAATCTATAATACCAAAGGAGAATAATACAGTTTTATCTATTTAACATAAAATTACGTTATACGATACCGTTAGTTACCTTCATTCGCTTATTGCGATTTTTATTCAATACCGCTGTAAAGCGCACTAACATTGAATAAAAATCGCAATAAGCGAATGCAAAAGCGAGGTAAGAGCGGCAATAATTATAATAGCTAACGGAGTTGTATAACGCTATATTATGTTATTCAGGTTGGCCGTGGCGGGGCAGAAAAAAGTTAAGTTTGTTACAAACTTTTTTCGCTGTGGCGTTGGCAAAGTGTGTTGGCGGTTTTTGTATTTAATGCGAAGCTGCGGAGCATTGCCGCTTAACGGCAAAATTAAAAATAGCACATAAAAAATATGCTCTGGTATAAACATACCAGAGCATCTACAAGGGAGCAGTTCATCTATCATTGGTCTTTTTCGGTTGCCTTAAGATTCAGCCTTAGACGTAATACGATGAAATTTGTTACTCGTTAATTACAAAGGCCATTCCGAAAGGAGTGGCTTTTCGCATTACAAATAATAGTTTAAAATGAATGCAGTTAGGGAAAAAATAGGGAAACTGCTAATAATGAAATTGCATCAATCTAAAACGCAATCTACGCTGTGGGGTGGCACGGGTGCATTAAATACAAAAACCTTGTGGGCCTGTTTAACATAATATTAATTATAGGCTAATAGCAGTTTATTATCTAACTGAAAATCAATCTATTAAATCAAGTTACCAGATAATACACTCATTTAATACTGAAATATGTTCTCTAAAATTGGTACACTATAAGTAACTAAATTTT
>JANMBZ010000025.1:0-1773 GCA_031360765.1 Chitinophagaceae bacterium | reverse complement strand
GATTTGGCCCGTGGCTATTTTTATATTTTAACAAGATATCAAAACGAATTACCGAACTGGGTTTCGTTAAATGGTGCAACCAGCATCAGTGTGGTGGCAGATGGAACAACCAATGGAGGTTTGTATCCATCATTCCAATTATCGTATTTAAAAATGATGTACGCCTGGAATAATCTTGACCCTGTTGATGCAAAAGAAATAAACAGAAACAATCTTGTTTATTCTCAGCAAAATAACCGTAATCCATATATTGACCACCCGGAGTACGTGCTGGCAGTTTGGCAATGTACCGGTGTGTTACCCGTTACTGTAACTGAATTTACGGCTCAAAAAAATAACGAATCAATACTTTTAAAATGGTATGCCACTTTTGAAACCAATTTTAAAAAATATGAAATTGAAAGAAGTACCGATGGTATTAACTATTATAAAATTGGAGAAGTTGCCGGCAGAAATCTGGCAAACTATTCTTTTACAGATAATAATCTGCCTAATGCAAACACTGTTTTTTACCGCTTAAAAATGATTGATATTGATGGCAAATTCAGTAACAGTAAAATTTTATCTGTACGTATTGCTAATAATTTTTCTAACGCATTGGTTTACCCAAACCCCACAAAAGAAAAACTAATTGTAAAACTGCAACAGCCTTTAACTGAAAACAGTCAAATGCTTATTGCAGATATTTCCGGCAGGATTGTAATGCAGCAGCCTCTTACAAAAGGAATGAACATTATTGATGTAAATGTTATTCATTTACCTGCTGGCAGGTATTTTATGAAGATTAACAACCACAGCGAAATAATTAATCAGTCGTTTGTAATTATAAAATAAAATTATGGCAGGTGATTACTGATAAGTTCTGCCACCAGGCTGCTCCACCCGGTTTGGTGGGATGCACCAAGGCCGCTTGCATTATCGCCATGATAATATTCGTAAAATAAAATGAGGTCTTTATTTTCGGGCAGGTTATAAAACCAATTATCAGTGCCATGCACAGGCCGGTTGCTATCTTTATTAATTCTAAATGGAGAAATTATTTTTTCTGCCAAAGCATCGCCGATTTCTTTCAGATTTAATAAATTATCGGCACCGGTGGGGAAAGCCATTTTTAAAGAGTCGCCATAAAAAGCATGAAACTGGTATAACGAATGCACAAATAAATAATTCAACGGCATCCATACCGGGCCACGCCAGTTGCTGTTGCCACCAAACATACGGTTATCACTTTCGGCAGGCAGGTAACTTATCGAGTGCAGCGTATCTTCCAGCAGTATTTCAAAGGGATGCTCTTCGTGAAATTTTGATAAGGCCCTGATGCCGCCTGGCGATAAAAATTCTTTTTCATCAAACATAATGGCAAGTATATGCATCAGCCTTTCTTTATCTATTAACGAAACAAGCATATCGCCGTTTTCGCTAACCTGTTCGCAAAGCATATCCTTCTCGTGTTTAATGCTATATTGTTTTACATATTCCAAACGTTTTTTAAAATCGGGCAGCTTTTCAAGTAAGTCTTTTTTAATGATGGCAGAATCAAACAACACACTTAAACCCACAACAGAACGCACTTTTAGTGCAATGCTGGTACCGTCGGCTTCGTGTAAATGATCGTAAAAAAAATCATCTTCCTTGTTCCATAATTTTTCGTTCAGCGATTCGGAAATTAAAATAAACTGTTCATAAAATTTTGTAACCAAGTCTTCAAAACTGTTATCGGTTTGGGCAATCTCCATAGCCATCTCCATCATATTGAGTGCATACATACCCATC
>JANMBZ010000022.1:0-4944 GCA_031360765.1 Chitinophagaceae bacterium | reverse complement strand
CAACAGCAAAGCCAGTTTGGCAAAAGCAATTTTGCAGATTCAAAAGCAAATCGGCTCCGTAACCCGTCAATCCTCACTTTACAGCACCGCAGCCTGGGGCAAAACAAAACAACCTGATTTTTTAAACCAGGTTATTGTAGTAGATACTGATTTATCTGCTGTGCAAACCATGCAAACCATTTTAACTATAGAAAAAAAGATGGGACGTGTAAGAACGGTAAAAAATGCCCCCAGAATTATTGACATTGATATTTTATTTTTCAACAAAGAAATTATTGACCTGCCGGATTTATCTATTCCGCATCCTCAGATACAAAACCGCCGCTTTGTGTTGATCCCACTCAATCAGCTATCACCTAACTTAAAACATCCGCTGCTAAAAAAAACCGTTCACCAGTTGCTTATGCACTGCCCCGATATGCTGAATGTGAAAAAGTTTTAATTGCATAAAAGCGGTTTGCGCTTATTTTGCAGTCCGCTCCACCGGACGCCCATCGGGCTCTGTGAACTGGACATTTACAAAACTGCATGAAATATAATTTTGTTACTATAGAGGGAAATATTGGTGCCGGCAAAACTACATTGGCTCATTTATTAAGTAAACATTTTAATGCAAGGCTTATTCTGGAAGAATTTGCCGACAATCCTTTTTTGCCTAAATTTTACGAAAACCCCGGCCAGTATGCATTTCCGCTGGAGTTGTTTTTTATGGCAGAGCGTTACAAGCAGTTAAAAGATCTTTTGCAAACGAAAGATATGTTTCAAAACATAACCATATCCGACTATCTTTTTACCAAATGCCTGTTGTTTGCCAAAGTAAACCTGGCCGATGAGGAATTTCGCCTATATCAAAAACTTTTCGAAATCATCAATCCACAAATCATTCAACCGGATATTGTAATATACCTGCACACAACGGTAAAAAAATTGCAGGAAAACATAAAAAAACGTAATCGTGATTACGAGCAATCCATCCCCAACGATTATCTTTTTACTTTACAGGAAACCTATACCCAATACCTAAAACAGCACAATGTTAAAACACTTTATGTTGATGCCGGCAATGCCGATTTTTTAGGCAATGAAGAACATTTAAAAATTATTATCGATGCACTTGATAAAGAATATGAAGATGGGCAACATTATTTAACTTTGCCCTAATCTTTACAAATGAGCAGCGATAAACTCCCTAAAGAATTTCAACATTTTATTTTTGCCAGGTTATTTTTTGTGTTGGGTTTACGCATGATAACCACCATTGTTATTTACCAGGTTTTTCATTTGGCCAGTACATATATGGTTGGTTTTGCCGGTCTGGCCGAATTTATACCAGCTGTAATTGCAGCTTTGTATGCCGGGCATTATATTGATAAGCATAATAAAAAAAATATACTGGTTTGGTCTTATGCCTGTTATATTGTATGCGGTATCACCCTTGCCCTGGTTAGTATGCCCTGGCTTAACTTTAGTAATACAACACAGCTTTCGGTAATTTTATCGGTGGTTTTTTGCACCGGTATCATACGCTCCTTCGCAGGCCCTGCTGCCAACAGTATGATTGCGGCCATTGTGCCACGTGAGCAATTGCAAAAAGCCATCTCATACAATTCATCTACCTGGTTAATATCATCTATTGGCGGCCACGCCGTTGGTGGATTGCTCATTGCCGGCATCGGCATTTCCAATGCGTATTTTGTAACGGCAACATTAATATTAACTGCGGGTATTTTTGCTTTGCAGTTATATCCAAAACCACCTGTAATTAATGTTGAAAAGGAGCCCATGTTTACTTCCATCAAAAAAGGGTTTGCTTATGTGTTCAACAATAAAAATCTGCTGGGTGTAATTTCTTTAGATCTATTTGCTGTACTATTTGGCGGAGCTACAGCTTTTATACCAGAAGTTGCATCAACTATTTTACACACCGGTGCCATTGGTTATGGCTTTTTAAATGCGGCAATGGATTTGGGAAGTTTGATAATTGTTGCATTACTTGTAAAATATCCCATGCGCCAAAAGCAGGGCTTAAAAATGCTGCTTGCCGTTGCAGGCTTTGGTATTTGTATTATTATTTTTGGTTTGTCAAAAGTTTACTGGTTAAGCTTTATAGCATTGCTTGCGGCCGGCCTTTGCGATGCAGTCAGTGTTGTAGTCCGTGGCACCATATTGCAATTATTTACGCCCGATGAATTAAGAGGCCGTGTATCTTCCATCAACCTGATTTTTATAAACAGCAGTAACGAACTGGGCCAGTTTGAAAGTGGCGCAACCTCCCGTATGTTTGGCACTTTGCCAGCTATTATTTTTGGCGGCGCTATGTCTGTGTTGGTTGTAACGGCAACCTGGCTTAAGTTTCCCAAGTTGAGAAAGCTGGAATATTAATTTCATTTTAAATTCATAAATATGAGTAGGGTAATCTTATCAATTCTAATTATTTTGTATGTTAGTTTTTTTTGTAAAGCTCAAACCAAAACTTCCAAACCCTTCAGTATCGGCAAAATTGAAACCCTTAAATCTACCATCCTTAAAGAAAATATTATACCCGTACAAAAAGTAGCAGTAATTCTTATATTTGCTGATAAGCCAACTTTTAAATTAGCCTTATGAAAATTTATGTAAAAAATATGGCTTGTTTAAGCTGTAAATTGGTAGTAAAAGAAGCCCTGGAAGAATTAAAAATTGAATCCGTTAAAGTTGAATTGGGAGAAATTGAAACCAAAAAAGAACTTACAGATGCTGAAAAACAAAAGCTAAACAATAAGATTAAAAAAGCCGGGCTGGAAATACTGGAACACAAGCAAGGTGCCATTATTGAAAAGATAAGAAAAGTGGTGGTTGATTATGTTTACCACACCGAAGAAAAGATAATTACTAATTTTTCAGACTATCTAAGCGAAAAACTCAACTACAATTATACTTACCTGGCTAATCTTTTTTCTGAAGTAGAAGCATCCACTATTGAGCAATATGTTATTGCTATGAAGATTGAGCGGATAAAAGAACTGATTATGTTTGATGATATGACGCTTACAGAAATAGCCTATATATTACATTATAGCAGTGTAGCACACTTATCGACACAATTTAAAAAGGTTACAGGATTAACACCCACACATTTTAAGCTGCTTAAAAACAAAAGAAGAATTGCAATACAGAACCTGTAATTACATCCTGAATTTTTCGGCACAGTAAATGATATAAAAAATACCAGCTTATCATTTTTTTTGTAAATTGTATTATTAAAACCCACCAATATGCAACGCAGATCATTTCTTCGTAACACGGGCTTAACCATTGCAGGTTTAGCATTACTTAACAAAAATACGCTTGCCTCATTTCTAAATGATCCGGCCTGGAAAATAAGAATGCTTACAGATGATATTGGCATTTTTACCGAAAAAGGCGGCACCATTGCTTTTTTACTTACAAAAAAAGGGATTGTGGTTGTTGATGCCCAGTTCCCTGATACGGCAGGGCATTTAATTGAAGAACTGAAAAAGAAAAATACAAAACCTTTTAAATACCTGATAAATACACATCATCATGGGGATCATACTGCGGGCAATATTGCATTTAAGGGCCTGGCAGAGCACGTGGTTGCGCATGTAAACTCTAAAGCCAACCAGTTAAGAGTGGCCGCTGAACAAAAAATGCTTTCCAGTAAATTTCATGTACCCGATATTACTTTTGGCCAGGAAGGCTGGAGTACAAAAGTGAATAAAGAAACTATTAAGGCCCATTATTTTGGTGCAGGGCACACTAATGGAGACGCTATGATTGAATTTAAAAAAGCAAAAATTGTACATATGGGCGACTTGGTATTTAACCGCCGCCACCCTTTTGTTGATAAAACCGGAGGTGCCAATATTGCCAGTTGGATACTCCTTTTAGACAAAGCCATTGCCACTTTTGATAAGGATACACAATTTATTTGCGGCCACGCTGCCGAAGGATATGATGTTGTGATTAAAGCCGAAGACCTGAAAGCTTTTGGTGATTACCTGCGTAATGTTATGAAATTTACGGAGGCGCAGATAAGACTAGGTAAAACCAAAGCAGAAATTATAAAGGCAACGGAAATACCCGGCTCACCGGAATGGAAGGGCGATGGCATTGAAAGGCCGCTGGGTGCAGCTTATGAAGAACTGGCCATAAAATAGTTACAGGTGTCTGGCCACTACAACGACTCTGTAATTTTATGATTATAAGAACCATTAAGTATTTTTGAATTGAAATTGTGCTCGCAGTGGCCTGACACCTACTTCACCGCAATCAACTTCTCCAACACATAATAAACAATGGGACAAAAGCTGCTGTTTTTTTGGGTGATCGGTTGACGTTTTATGAATACATCTTCATCGGTATAAGGAAAACGGTGACAGTCGGATGGGCGCTCTTCGTAGATGGTACAATAATTATCGGCTCCCAAAAACGGGCAAGGTTTTGTTTTTAAAACATAGTCGCCCTCACTATCTACAAAAAGATAAGTGTTAATAAAATCACCTTCCTTCATCTTTAAATATTTAGCAATACGTTTAATATCGGGTGTTTTAAACCTGGGCGAATAGCTTTTGCAGCAATTAGCACATTGCAGGCAATCGATTTTTTCAAAAGCCTCGTCGTGCAGATCCGGTAAAAGTTTCAGCACTTTTCTTTTATCGGCCCGGTGCAGGTATTGCTTGTATAGCTTTTGATGATCTGCAGATTTTTTTTGCCAGTTTTGTAATAAATCCTCTTCCATTTGTGCAGGGGTTTTGCCGTTTGTGTGCTTTAAATTTCCACAGCTCAAAAGTAGCGAACTTATTAGCATTAAATCTTGTTGTGTTATCGTAAATTTGCGGCACCAAATGGAGCTCCTAAAAAAGCCGAATAACCATTTATCGCACAAGAGTGCGACGCCAATGAAGCTAAATAGTTATTCTGTCGTTTGGTACAAAAAAATAA
>JANMBZ010000220.1:0-25181 GCA_031360765.1 Chitinophagaceae bacterium | reverse complement strand
AATTTTAAAACTGCTGTTTAATATTACTTCATTTGAAATTATTTTTTTATTTTAGCCCCCTATGAGGAATATTTTACTGACAGTTTCATTTTCATTATTATGCTCATTTGTGTTTTCCCAAACAGTAAATTTTAAATGGGCAAAAAAAATGGGTGCTGCAAACAATGACCTGGGTATTGCAGTAGGTGTTGATGCAGCCGGAAATGTATATTCAGTTGGCACTTTCACCGGCACTGTTGATTTTGATCCGGGTCCCGGCACATTTTTTCTTAACGCCCCCGGCTTACCTAATACTTATATCTCCAAGCTAAACAGCAACGGAGGTTTTGTATGGGCTAAGCAAATCAGGCAAATCACCCCGGGGCTGAATATAGGAGGATTTCTTTCAGTTGATCCATCAGGTGCAATTTATTATACTAGTACATTAGTAGGTATTGTAGATGCTGATCCGGGCTTTGGTATTTTTCCTTTGGGAACAATTACTTCATTGGGAGAAAGCTTTATAACAAAATTAAATGCAAGTGGAAATTTTGTTTGGGCCAAACGTTTGGCTGGTGGAAACAACGGGATATTAAACATTAAAACAGATCCCGCAGGCAATATCATAACAACAGGCCTTTTTAACACAACTACCGATTTTAATCCGGGTGCAGGCAGTTTTAATATGACTTCTAACGGACTCCCAGATGCTTTTATTTTGAAACTAAATAGCAGCGGAAATTTTGTTTGGGCCAAACAATTAAGTGGCCCCTTACAGGAAATCGGCCAGTCGCTTACAACAGATGCAACCGGCAATATTTACTGTACCGGTAATTTTTCAGGAACAACAGATTTTGATCCTGGCCCGGCTGTTTTTAATATTACAGCAAGCGGATTAACCGATGCTTTCATATTAAAGCTGGACAATAATGGAAATCTTGTTATGGCCAAACACATTGGCGGAAATATCAGTACAGAAGGCAATTCCATTTTAATTGATACAAGCGGAAACCTGCAGTTAGCCGGCAGTTTTTCAGGCACAACAGATCTGGATCCCGGTCCAGGTGTCTTTAACCGAACTTCATTGGGCGCTTTTGATATGTACCTTTTAAGCCTTGATGTGTCGGGTAACTTTATTTGGGCAAACCAAATTGGTGGTACCGGTATAGACAGAGTAAGCAAATCCGCCATCGACAGTAAGGGAAACATTTATATAACCGGCACTTTCAGTTCTACAGTAGACTTTGATCCGGGTCCCAATACATTTAACCAAACCTCAAATGGTGGAGCTGATATATTTTTTCTGAAAGTAAAACAAACCAATGAATTTATTTGGGCAAGGCAGGTGGGCGGTATTTCCGATGAGCTGGGCTTTGATATTACGGCAGATAATAACGGAAATATCTATGGCGTAGGCGGCTTTCAGAAAACAGCTGATTTTGATCCCACAGCGGCTGTTTTTAATATGACTGCGGTTGACTCTGCCGACATTTACGTACTCAAATGGTTCAATTGTTTCTCACCAACTTATGCAACTATAACCGATACTGCCTGTGGCAGTTACGTACTTAATGGTCAAACCTATGCCGCATCGGGCACCTATACCCAGGTTCTGGTTAACAGTTTAGGTTGCGATAGCATACTTACTTTAAATCTAACAATCAATAACAAAGCATTTACAACTGTAAACGCAACTATTTGCGAGGGACAATCTTATTATGCCGGAGGCGGTTTTCAGACCGCTTCAGGAACATATCTAGATACATTGCGTACAACGTTTGGTTGCGATTCTGTGATTACAACAATATTAATAGTGAAGCCCGGACCTAAACCCTCGCTGGGCCCCGACAAAAAATTATGCCAGGGGGATTCACTTATTTTAAACCCTGGTTTGTTTACTAATTATCTATGGCACGACAACAGTATTCAACCAACTTATGCAGTTAAAAATCCGGGAAAATATTGGGTTACAGTAACAGATGCAAATAATTGCCAGGCAACTGATACCATGTACATCTTGGCTATAGATACTTTACCCATAAATTTTTTACCTGCTGACCAGCCTTTATGTTATGGTAAAGTGCTCGACATAAAGGTGCCCGGTTATGCTAGTTATTTATGGAGTTCCGGCTCGGTTTCAAACCAAATATCAATATCGGTTGCCGGTAACTATTACCTTACAGTAAAGGATTTTAATAACTGTATTGGCCACGATACCATCAGGCTTCTGCGTAATAATTGCATTGCCATTGGCATACCTAATGCCTTTTCACCAAACAATGATGGCCTCAATGATCTCTTTAAACCAGGGTTTTACCAGACTGTTACAAAATACAACTGTGTAATTTTTAACCGCTTTGGTGAAAGGATTTTTGAAACCTCGGATTACACAAAAGGATGGGATGGAATTTATAAAGGGAAACCCCAGTCTGCCGGCACTTATGCTTACCGGATTGTGTTCACCAATATTTTCGGCTACATATCTGAAAATAACGGAACTGTTATTATGGTTAGATAAAAATTCAGTTTATTCAGGTAAGCGAGTTTTAAATGCACAGCTTTATCCAATTTATTTTGCCTCAAAGCTTTGTCAATTTTTAATTTTTAATTTTAATTCTCTGCCATACCTTTGCCTATGGCAACAATAAATAACCCCGCAGTTAAAAGCAAATCAAACAAATTTTACGACGGCTTAACGTTTGATGACGTTCTCTTAATGCCGGCCTATTCTCAAATTTTACCACGTGAGGTAAACATCAGCACACAACTTACTAAAACCATAACGCTGAATGTACCGTTGCTGAGTGCTGCCATGGATACCGTTACCGAAGCCGCACTGGCCATTGCTTTGGCAAGAGAAGGTGGGTTGGGAATTCTGCACAAAAATATGACCATTGAGCAGCAGGCCGACCAGGTACGTAAAGTAAAAAGAAGCGAAAACGGACTGATACTTGACCCCGTTACCCTTAGCCCCGATGCTACCATTGGCGAGGCTTTGCGGATAATGAGAGAAAATAAAATCGGCGGCATACCCATTGTGGATGCTGCACATAAATTAGTGGGCATACTTACAAACCGTGATCTGCGTTTTGAAACAAATTTCAAAGGCAAAGTAAGCTCCGTAATGACAAAAGAAAACCTCATCACCGCACCCGAAGGCACCGATTTAAAAAAAGCAGAACTCATTTTCAAGAAAAATAAAATTGAAAAATTACCGGTAGTTAACAAAGCCGGTAAACTTATCGGACTGGTAACTTTCAGCGACATTTTAAAATTAAAATCGCATCCACATGCCGTTAAAGATTCTTTCGGAAGATTACTCGTTGGCGCAGGCGTTGGCATTACCGCCGATATTATGCAGCGTGTAGAAGCACTTAACCATGTTGCGGTTGATGTAATTTGTTTAGACAGTGCACACGGCCACACCAAAGGCGTAATGGATGCACTAAAAAACATCAAAAAAACTTTTAAAAATATTCAGGTAATTGCCGGTAATGTTGGTACAGGTGCTGGCGCAAAAGCCCTGGCCGATGCTGGTGCCGATGCTGTAAAAGTGGGCATAGGACCGGGTTCTATCTGCACCACCCGTATTGTTGCCGGCACAGGCGTACCGCAAATTACAGCCGTAATGGAAGCAGCAGCCGCATTAAAAAATAAAAATGTGGGTATCATCAGCGATGGTGGTATCCGTTACACAGGCGATATGGTGAAAGCATTGGCTGCCGGTGCCAGTTGCGTAATGATGGGTAATGTTTTTGCAGGTACCGAAGAAAGTCCCGGCGAAACAATTATTTACGAAGGCCGAAAATTTAAGCAGTATCGCGGCATGGGTTCGCTGGGTGCCATGGCACAGGGCAGCAGCGATCGTTACTTTCAGGATGTGGAAGATGACATCAAAAAATTTGTACCCGAAGGCATTGAAGGCCGTGTTGCTTTTAAAGGAAGTTTAAAAGAAGTAGTGCATCAATATACAGGTGGTTTGCGGGCTGGTATGGGTTATTGCGGCGCAAAAGATATTAAGGAATTACAGAAAGCAACCTTTGTAAAAATAACCAATGCCGGCATGAGAGAAAGCCATGCACATGATATTGCGATAACGAAGGAGGCGCCGAATTATTCGAGGTAAAATACTGGCCCCTACTATCCTCCCCGGAGGGGAGGGAAATGGAGAAGATTGATTCGAAGATTTGGTTTAATTTTTTTGAGCCCGGCTTTGGAATTACTATTTGGCTTCATTGGCAGTTTATCCTGAGCGTAGCCGAAGGACACTCTTGTACATTTTATGTTTATTCAGCTTTTACCTAAGCTATTTATTATGAGCAATGAAAAACAGACTATTTAATTTAAAGAATCCCAAATTCCAGTCCCCTCTTCTTTGCAGTTACAGCAAAGGAACAAGCGTAGCTCTTGGAGTGAGCTCTACAGCAACAATGAAAAAATTATTACGCAACATATTCTTCATTCTTAATTTTTCATTCTTCATTTTTAATTCAGCAAAAGCACAGGATTCCTCCCGTCTCCGCATCTCACTGCTCACCTGCACACCCGGCGAAGAATTGTATTCAACTTTTGGGCACAGTGCTTTTAGAGTAGTTGACAGCACCAGCTTAACCGATATTGTTTACAACTACGGCACATTCAATTTTGATGATGATGGCTTTTATTTAAAGTTTGTACAGGGCAAATTACTCTATTACGTTTCTGCCGAATATTTTAAAGATTTTAAAGACCTTTATCAATCAACCAACCGTGGTATTACCGAGCAGGTTCTAAATTTAACGGCTGCCGAAAAAATAAATGTGCAGCAATTTTTAAACAACAACTTAAAAGAAGAAAATAAGTTTTACAAATACGATTTCTTTTTTGACAACTGCACAACCCGGCTGCGTGATATTTTAAAAAAGCAGCACGATTCTGCTTTTTGCAAGGTAGCTGTAATGCCTGTTGGCAGCAGGTTTCGCCAGGCCATTCACCAGTATCTTGATAAAAATAATAAAGGCTGGAGTAAGCTGGGCATTGATATTTTATTGGGGCAGCCTTGTGATAGAATTATGACTCCAGAGAACATGCAGTTTCTCCCCGATAACCTGATGAAAAGTTTAGATAGCAGCAGCAATCCAATGGTTTTATCATCACAAAATTTATATCCCGTTACAAATGAAAGCGCTAAAAAATCTTTCTTTACACCATTTGTAGTTTTCTCTTTACTCGCAATATTTATTGTTTTAATTGGCTTCTCAAAAAACAACTTTGCACAGTCATTCCTCAAAGTATTCGACAGTTTGTTTTTCTTCATCACCGGTTTATTAGGCATCATTTTAATTTTTATGTGGTTTGGTACCGATCATAGCATGACTAAAAATAATTTTAATTTACTCTGGGCCTGGCCAACACATCTCATCGTAGCGTTTTTTGTAAATACCAAAAAGAGTTGGGTAAAAAATTATTTAATATTTACAGCATTGGCCTTACTGGCTCTTTTATTTTGCTGGTACTTTGTGCCACAACAAATGAACCAAGGCTTAATACCAATAGTTTTACTGTTAATTTACCGAAGTATAAGAAAATCATTTGCCACAGATCGTACGATTTAACACAGATTACTTGTTTCCCAATTCGTGTAATTCGTGCAATTCGTCTAATTAGTGTAATCATGCAATCAAAAACCTTCACCCATCAATCCTCCAAAATTTTTTACCGCACTGCTGGTAAAGGCAAACCTGTTGTTTTAATACACGGCTTTGCCGAAGATGGCGATATCTGGAAAAATCAAATTGAATTTCTAAAACATCATTGTTATCTCATCATTCCCGATCTGCCCGGCACCGGAAAATCAGTAATGATAAATGATATGAGCATAGAAGGCATGGCTGAATTAGTGAAAGAACTTATTAGTCATGAAGCGCAAGGCTCCTCCCCTTCCGGGGGAGGTTGGGAAGGGGCATGCCTTTTTGGCCACAGCATGGGCGGCTACTTAACATTAGCCCTTGCCGAAAAATACCCCCATCTTTTATCATCTATCGCACTCGTACATTCATCAGCATTTGCCGATAGCGATGAAAAAAAAGCCAACCGGTTAAAATCAATAGAGTTTGTGAAAAAGAATGGTGCTTTTGAGTTTTTAAAAGCAGTTATCACCGATCTTTTTACCGAAACCTGGGCTGCCAATAATCCGGAAATAGTTGAAAGGCAGATCGAAAAAAGCAGGGATTTTTCTGATGAGGCTATTATTGCTTATTACCAGGCCATGATAAACCGCACGGATAAAACCCATGTACTTAAGAACTTCCATAAGCCGGTTATGTTTATTATTGGTGAGCATGATAAAGCAGTACCTTTTGAACAAAGTTTGCAACAATGCTATTTACCCAACCAATCGCACATACACATCTTACGTAATACGGCACACATGGGAATGTTTGAAGAAGCGAATAAAGTAAATCAGGCTTTGCTTAACTTTTTGAAATGATCTACGTTGAGGTTTCTAAAACAGGTTTACTTTCAAGATATAAAGTATCGGGAGCAAAATCTATATCTTCATCCCAAACAGCAGTACCCAAAAAAACTTTTACAGTACTGCAAAAAACAGGGTTTTTTAGTTTTTCGTAAACCGGGTAATTCAGGTAATTTTCAAAATCAAATTCCTTTATTTCTCCATTTGTAAATGTAAGTATCAATTTATATGGGTGTTCGTATTTTACTTCGCTTACTCTGGGGTTCATATCAAATTCTTTTAAAGGATCAATTCTAAATACTGCATTTCCTGTAACGGCCAGTTCCCAGTTAGTCATTAAATCTTCTTTATGTATTTCAATCCAG
The DNA here is from genome assembly GCA_031360765.1 of Chitinophagaceae bacterium. Classification (GTDB taxonomy): domain Bacteria; phylum Bacteroidota; class Bacteroidia; order Chitinophagales; family Chitinophagaceae; genus Ferruginibacter. Next base: position 18,383 of record JANMBZ010000220.1, on the reverse strand, counting down.
GCTTTTATTAATTTTTCTTTGTTGGCAGGTATTTTACCTTCCAGCAATTCTCCTTCCGGTATCTGAAAAACAGCTTCCATCTCACCATATTTTACGTGTACATGTGGCAAATTGTGTTGTTTTGTATCCAGATAATACATTGCTATAATTAAACCATAAAACATTGAAATTACTGGCATAGAGTAAAATTACAAAAAGAATTGGCAAGTAAAAAGAGTTTTGCCTGCTGCATTTTGAGCAAAGCATGCAGCAATGTTATTTACCCAACCAGTCGCACATACACATCTTGCGCAACACAGCGCACATGGGTATGTTTGAGGAGAGGGATAAAGTGAATAGTGGTATTTTGCAGTTTATTAACTTCTCCATCTAAAGGTCCATTTGCATAAGGCAGCGTTTTTCAGTACTTTTAAGTCTTATAATCGCTTTAAATAACTGTATGAAGAGGTTTTTGATTTTTTCCGTTTTGGTTTTGATTGTATCCAACACTTTTGCTTCTCACATCTCCGGAGGAGAAATGATTTATGAATACCTTGGACCAGGTTCTTTACCAAACACAAAAAAATACAGGATAACACTTAAACTATTTCGGGACAATGATTGTGTTAATTGTGCGGGGATGCCCGGAGTCGTAAGAATTGGCGTTTTTAATAATGATAATAATTCTCAGGTTTCTTCATCACCCTTTGATATTTCCCTCACATCCACATCTACTGTTCCTGTTGATCCTCCGCCACCTTGTATGATAAATCCTCCCGACTTAAATTATAGTATTGGTATTTATTCTTTTACTATTGATCTTCCCAATAATGTAAATGGATATACAGGTGCCTATCAAACCTGTTGCAGAATTACTCCTATACAAAATGTAAATACAGTTCCACCTCCGGGCCAGGGTGAGGGATCAACTTATGTCTGTACTATTCCCGGCTCAAGAACACTTCCTTCCGGTAATAACAGCAGCCCCCAGTTTAGAACTTTACTTGTTCCTATATGCTATAACGCAAATTTTGTTTTTGATTTTGGAGCTATAGACCCAGATGGAGACTCGTTAGTATACTCTTATTGTAACGCCTACGACCGCGGAGTTTCTATAAATTCTACTAACGTAACACCTTCCTCACCACCTTATCAATCTGTTACTTACATCAATGGATATTCAGGCAGTAATCCTTTAGGTTCGGCTGCTGTGTTAAATACCAACACTGGTATAATTTCAGGCAATGCTCCACCGGTGCCCGGTAGTTATGTTGTTTGTGTTTGTATAAATGAATATAGAAATGGTGTGTTAATTGGCAACCACAGAAGAGATTTTATTTTAACTGTAGATAATTGTTCTTTGGCTTCTTCTAAATTAGATCCCTTCTACAGAAATTGTAATGACCTTACCTTTAATTTTAGTAATAATGGTGGTACTGCAAATATTCAAAGCTACTTTTGGGATTTTGGAGATGGTAATACTTCCACAGTTGCCAACCCAACTTACACCTATGCTGCTCCTGGTAATTATGTTGTAAAACTTGTTGTAAACCGAGGTTTGCAGTGTTCCGATTCTGCAACATCGCCCGTTAAAGCCTTTCCCGGTTTTTTCCCCGATTTTGAAGCACTTGGTAAATGCAAAAATTTTTCCATTCAGTTTAACGATAAAACAACTGCAGCTTTTGGAATTGTAGATAACTGGAAATGGAATTTTGGAGAACCAATCTCACCAACAAATACCTCAACCCTAAAAAATCCAACCCATTCATACCCATCTGCAAATAGTTACAATGTACAATTTATTGTTTCCAGCAGTGTCGGCTGTATTGATACAATTTATAAAACAATTGACATCTTAGATCAACCCCCGCTATCCCTTCAACCAAAAGATACACTTATCTGCAATATTGATACGCTGCAGCTAAATGCTGTAGGTGCAGGTTCTTTTTTATGGACGCCTAATTACATGATAAGTGATATAAACGTTGCCAATCCGTTTGTTAGCCCTGATGTAACCACCACCTACCGGGTACAACTTACAGATGCATTTGGCTGCACCGGCAGCGATACCATAAGAGTACGTGTGGTAAACAATGTTACCCAGTTTGCCGGTGGCGATACCAGCATCTGCAAAACAGATCCGGTTACCTTGCAGCTTACCAGCGATGCCCTGCATTTTTTATGGACAGAGAATCCGGCAAATAATACTTTAAGCAATCCCACAATAAAAAATCCCATTGTAAGGCCATTGGTAACTACCACTTACCATGTTACAGGTAATATTGGTAAGTGCGTTGCAGATGATGATATTATTATTACACCAGTACCTTATCCTTTAGCCAATGCAGGGCCCAATAGTACCATTTGCTTTGGCAACTCGGTACAGTTAAATGCTTCGGGTGGCAGTATTTACAGCTGGAGCCCCAGCGCCTTTTTAACCGCTACCAATATACCAAATCCAAGGAGCGTAAGGCCTACAGATAATGTGCGGTATATTGTTACCGTACGGGATGTAAAGGGCTGCCCTAAACCGGTTAAGGATACGGTGTTTGTTTTTGTGGCAAAAATAAAAGCCCTGCTTAGTCCATCAGATACTTCTGTTGTTTTGGGCCAACCCCTGCAGTTAGGTGCTTCGGGCAGCATCAATTATTCATGGTCGCCAACAACCTGGCTCGATAATCCCTTAATTCGCAACCCCATTTCGCTGCCGCAAAATGATATAACTTATACAGTTAGAGTGAGCAATAATGTTGGTTGTTTTGATGATGCAAGCATACGGGTACGTGTATTTAGAATTAAACCCGACCTGCTGGTGCCAAATGCCTTTACACCAAATGGAGATGGAAACAACGATATTTTTAAACCCATACCCATTGGTATGAAATCGGTTGATATTTTTAGAGTGTACAACCGCTGGGGACAAATGCTTTACTCCGGCACCGGAAACGGCAGTGGCTGGGATGGTAAATTTGCAGGTAAAAAACAGGATATGGCTACCTACGTATGGTATGCCGAAGGTGTTGATTATCTCAACAATAAATTAAAAAGGAAAGGTTCGGTAATATTAATAAGGTAAAAATTTATTTGCAACATTATTTACAAAGCCCGGAATTTAGCCGGGCTTTTTTATATGAGCTGCATCAAGTATTTTGCATGTATGAATAAGATAGTTTTAATAACAGGCGCCACCTCGGGTATTGGCAAAGCATGCGCCATAAAATTTGCTGCCGCAGGTTACGATGTAATAATTACAGGCCGCCGTAATGAGAGGTTGATTGATTTACAAATGCAGTTGCAAAAACAATACAACATACAGGTATTGCCTTTATGTTTTGATGTACAGGACAGGCAGGCCGTTAATGCTGCTTTAGAAAGCCTGCCTTTGCAATGGCAAAAAATTGATGTGCTTATAAACAATGCCGGCCTTGCCCTGGGCAAAGATAGTTTTGAAAATGCCGACATGAACGATTGGGAAACCATGCTCAACAGCAATGTGCATGGCCTGCTGTATGTAAGCAAAGCAGTTTTACCTTACATGCTGCCCCAAAAAAAAGGGCATATTGTGAACATGGGTTCGGTTGCCGGTAAAGAGGTGTACGAAAAAGGCAATGTGTACTGCGCCAGCAAATTTGCAGTTGATGCAATTACCAAAGCCATGCGTATTGATTTGTTGAAAAATAATATTAAAGTTACCGGCATACACCCCGGAGCTGTCGAAACTGAATTTTCGCTGGTACGTTTTAAAGGACAGGAAGAAACAGCCAAAGCTGCCTACACAGGCTTAACACCCTTAACGGCCCAGGATATTGCCGATACGGTTTTTTACTGCGTAAATTTACCTGCACATGTATGTATAAACGACTTAGTAATTACCTGTACACAGCAGGCTGACACTCATTATTTTCATAAAAATCAGTCTTAAAAATTAAAATCCTCTAATTATTAAGCTTGGTACAATAATTGCCTTTATAAGCCGTTATCAGTTAATAATAATGTACTCAATAAGTGTTAACTTACAGGTACTTTACAAAAAGCTGAATTGTTTATTTATCCGATTATCCCTTTGACTCTTAAGTTTATGAAAAATCATTTACGCTTTTTATTGTTTATTGCGTTAATTCTTACAGGATTAAATTCTTCAGCGCAGGATGTTATACGTCAGCAGCCCTGCATGTCTCCTTCTATTTTACAACAAGCCGACAGCATGAAACTTTTATTGGCAAAGCAAGGCTACATGGTAGTTAAAGAAGCCAGCATGCAAATGGTAAGCGAATACGAAATGCCTGTTATTGTTCCTTTAAATGAAGGTAGCTGGTATCAGTTTGTTTTTATTGGAGATATGACATCGAGATTATACGAAGTGCGTATGTACGACTGGAACGAAAAACAGGTTGTTTATCAAAAGAAATACTGGGGCGATGTGGATGGCAATGTAATCAGCTATGCTTATATACCGCAGTTTTCAGAATTTCACATGATAAAACCTGTACAGGTAAATAAAAAGAAAAAAGATGTTTGCGGCTATGTAATGCTGCTTAAGAAAGTAAAATAAAACCAGTGCTTGGTTTTAAAACAAAGTCCTCCGAGTTTTCGTGGGACTTTTTTTATTCCCCCAATTAAATTCGCTTTAGTGACAAACTTCTTTATTCCTTTCGGGAATAAAAAAGTTTGCCACTAAAGCACGGAATCACAGAAACACGATTTTTCATTTGCATGGCAAATGTTTTTTGCAACAGATTCACATGGATGCTTTTATTTTTGCGACTCTCTTGCTTTCGTGGGAGTACAAGTTGCGCATCAAATAAATCCATGTAAATCCATGCAATCTTTGGCAAACTTCTTTTTGCTGAAGTCAATTCAAACATCAACCAAAACAAAAAAGCACAAAATCAACTTGCGTTTTTTCTGTGCCTCAGTGGCAATATTTTTTTGCCACAGGCAAAATATAAAATTTCAGTTGCTCTTTACTGCGTTAACGATATCCTCACCTGCAAACCTGCCCTGGTATTAACTATAGGCGCACTTGATGAAATATAAGGATTAACCCTGCGCTGATCAAAATATAACTTCACATTAATGCGGTTGTTAAGGAAATAATCAATCGAAGGCGAAATGGTAATGTCCCTGCTGCCACCCGTTGCAAAATTATTATCCTGGTCTAACCGGCTATTGGCGGTAACATTATCTCTTATTCGGAAATCGAGTCGGAAATTAATTTCATTCTCCAGTTTTTTTCCATCCCCGCCTTTAGGTGTAAGAAATTTGGGCCATTTAATATTGATGAAACTCAAGGGATTCTTCATACCTTTTTTTCTGTAGCCGGCACCAATTACAAATTCGGTACTGCGTACTTCACTCAGCTGAAAATCAACAAGGCTTAAACTAAGCTGCCTTGTTTTTGAATATTCGAACTTGGCTTGCAGCTGGTTGGTAAACATCATATCTATACCCAGTAAAGGCGAAAACTGCTCCCCGATACTAATATTGGGCAACAGGAAGTAAGGCACATAGTTTTTTGATATGGTATCGTAAAAAGATGGATAGCCAAAACGGGATACATCCTGGTAAAGTAATGCAGATGTAAAGCCATTCATACTCAGATTACCGGTGTAACCATGCGAAACTGAAAAATTGGTAAACAGTTTATCCAGTGGTTTTAATTTGCTTAAACCATTGTAATCAACCTTCCAGTTAAGTTTGGGTTTTATACCCCGGAAAGGGTTCGATTTAATGTTAGGATTATTTTGCCTGATTAATGAAACTGAATTCGGATCATCGCCGGTGTAAGCCGCTATAAATGCAGGTATCAGCACATCAATAGCGTATTTTCCATACCCGTAATAATAGCCCTGGGCATCGGGGGTGGTAAGACCGTTTACCACGTTATAAGTGTTTGACTTACCCAGCCTTTCAGATAAAATTACCCGGTAATCCTGGAATTTTTTAAAGGTTTCTGAAACACGGTTAGGATCAAATTTACCAAACAGTGTTTTAAATGCTATGTAGGATACATCAAAACCACCGCCTGCATAAGGGTTCAGGTGATTAAATACATGGTTAGTACCTCCGGTGGTATCAATAAATCTGAATGTTTCGCTGTAATTTTTATTAAAGGTTTTGGTCATGTTCAGCGTAATATTCAAATCACGTATAGGCTCCAGTTGTGCCGATAAAGTAATACGCTGATCAAAACTTTGCTGAAAAATAGAATTAAACGTAGTGTCTCTTGTTATTAAACCCTTTTGGGCAGCATTATTAAGCCAGGTTGTATCTGGTTGCCGCCCTAAAATAAAATCAACACCCGGTGCCATACTCTTCCAGTTTTGGCCAACATATTTTGTACTATCTGTATAGCCGGGTAACCTGGTATGGGCATTTTCAGAAATAGAAAAACTTGCCTGCTTTAAACTGGTAGCCAGTTTACCAACCGCCCTTAATCCTTTGCTTACATAAGGCACAGCGCCCTGGTCAACCTTACGGTGGTTTTTAACCACCTTACGGCCGTTCTTTTTTATAACCGTGTCTTTATACCTTGTTATTCTTGCCCTCCATCTTTCCTGGTCCGCTTTATTGCTGGGAGACTCTAATTGCCTTAACCATTTTGATTTTTGATAAAGCCTGTTAAAATCCAATTGCGCAGTAGCTTCACTTTGCTGGCCGTTTTCAATAATATTACCAAGTTCTACCGCCAGGCGTGATGCGCCTATCCAACTATAATTTGCCTGGTAACGCAGGTTAATGGTTGTCCAGTCAATTAACGGAAATTTTGATGTAGGTAATGTGTACGTAAAATTAGCTATTTGGTTATACGTTGTATTACGTCCGCCTTTCAGCAAATTTCTCCAAACAGTATCTTTCTTTTCTTTGGTATCCAGCCTGCCTTCCGGTTCATCAATACGACTGTTGTTAACGGCAGTAAAATCAAAATTAAGGCTGCGGGTAATATTCCAGCGTAAAATATAGTTACGTTGAAAAGTGTAATACTTATCGTACGTTTCCGGAATTTTATATTTCGATGTACCAATACTGCGTGGACGGATGGCACCAAACTGGCGGTTAACATCTGCCCTGAAACTTAACTGAGATGGTACCAGGTTAAAATTAAAATCTTTCACCAAGTCGAACCAATGCGTTTTTCTTTTGGTAAAGAATTTCAGCTTTTTAAAGGGCTCAATATATCTTTCTTTTGGTGCAAAATTATAACCCAATCCGTATTTATGCCTGGTAATTTCGTTGCTTTCAATCAGCGGTGTGTGATTTTTTATTTTCAGGTAAGAGTAGCTTACATCAAAATTAGAAATATCATAAATCTTTGGTTTTTTGCTGCTGGTGCGATTTTTACGCACATTGGTAAAGTTAATTGTGGTGGTAGATGTATAATCTATCGCTGCATTTTTGATAGAATCTTTTGCAGTGGCAGAAGCTGCTCCTTTTAACTTGTCCTTCAGCTTTATATCCATATCATACGGATCGTATTCCGGCGTACTTACCGATTGCTGGTAGCTGGCAAATACCGGTATAGATAATGCCGCTTTTTTGGGTAATAATTTACCAAGTTCAAGATTTGTACTTACATCAAACTGGTAAAAATTATCACGGAACCTGTCGTTTATTCTTTGTTCCAAAGTTCCAAAACCCGAGCTATGTGTATTGGCCGATACGGACACAGTACCAAGGTCGGCAAGGTTCAGGTCAATCCTACCCAATGCAGCCCAGCCGCCATGTTCATCAATGGATGAAAGGCGCAATTCATTTACCCATACCTCGGCACATGCAGTTGGTTGTTTGGTATTTTCAACACCAATCAATATGCCTCTTATTTCTGCCAGGTTGGGGTTTCCCATAACAGAGTAAGTATGCCCGTTTGTTTGCAATTGCCTGTAAATTTTATCGATGGTTCCATTTAGGTTTCTGTCTTGTTTTAATTTAACCAGCGTTTGCAAATCCACGTCCAGCGAGTTTCGTGGGTTCCACAAAGTATCATTATAGGCATTGGAGTTAGGGTCCATGGTTGATCCGGCCAGCGGATCTGTTAGTATCAATGGTATCCGTACTTCGTAATAGTTATTTACAAAATCGGTACCCATTCTAAATACTGCTGTAAGGTCTTTATCATTCAGGGTTGCGGGGCCGGCTTTAGCATTTTTTTCAGCATGAATATACATCTGCATTTTGCGGAACTGGCGCAAATCTCTGTTTGCAAATGTTTGCTGCACACCTCTTGCATCGTTTTGTGCAAGGTTACAAAACTGTAATGTTAATGACTGCTCATTTTGCAAAAGATTTACTCCATTATTGCTTAAGGTTTGTACCCTTTGTATTTCAGTTGGGGTGCGGTAAGGCAATGGAGTACGCTTATCATTTTCTTCAATATTTACTGCACCCTGGTTAAATACGGTTGCGCTGCCGGGAGGCAGTTGTGTGTATATGCCGGTGGTGTCAATTTTGTAATTGTATTTACGCCACACATTGCGGGTAAACTGCAACTCACCAAAACGCAGTACCACACTGTCTTCAAACCCGGTCATAAACATACGAATGAACCGTATTGATTTAAAGTCTGGTATCTGGCCAATTTTACGATCATATTTTTCAATAGGTATCCGGAACTGGTACCATATTTCGTTACGGGCAATACCATCAACAGGATTTATTGTTACTGATTTTTTATCAACAATAAAGTTTGTGCCTATTGCCATTTCGGGTTGAGTGGCGGGCTTTAAATCAACAATGTATTGAAAGTATTCTTCTGTTTGATTGAGTGTATTATCTCGGTTAAAATCTTCGGCATCGGGATATAGCGTAGATGCCGATGAAAATGTGGAGCCGTTGTTGATGGGTGAATTACCTTCTGGATTATTATAACTTTTGTACCTGCCAACAATACCAATGCCTGCCTGCTGATCCAGATCATCTCCACGATAATAGTGGTAGTTATCTGATGAAGGATCTAATAAAGCCTGTTTGTAGGTTATAGATCCGGTACCAAAATTGGCTGCCAGTTTTGCAAGATAAGCGGCACGTTTATTTACTTCGGCAGTATCATCCAATCCATCAAGGCCAATATCCTGGTATTTTCTATCATCGGGATCGTTACTGAATGCATTGGTAACCTGTACCGGGTTGGTTGGCACCCTGCCCCAGTTTGAATTGGTAACCGGTGCCGGTGCATTGGGTGTAGGTAAACCGTTCTCGTAAAAACGTTTACCATCTTTTAAAACATCTTCAGAAATATTGCCCAGGTTAAAATATAGTTTACCACCGGTTGAGCTGGTTGCGTTGGGATACCTGCTGCCATAATTAATAAAAGGATCCTGCATCCAGAATTCGATAAATTCTATATTAGCCGTTTCAAAATCGGTTTGATCTATACTGCGCATTAAACCTCCCCAACGGGCCTTAGGATTTCTAAATTTTCCGTTTGCATCTACATTAATAGCATCATCATCATAATTATAAGGCCCACGTTGTGTTGGGAAATAGGCAAGGTCAAATGTAGTAAGCAAACTTTCTCCAAATCCTGTAGTTCTTTGCGGAAAAATTTCACGCTGGTAAACCTGACGTACCCTGGGGTCGCTCAACTCAACCCGGTCGTTTGAGTAAGGATTGTTAGAGCCTTTATATTGCTGCAGGGTTGGCTCAATCTGGTACCACGCTATTTTTGCCCTGTTTTTTCCATAAGGAATACTATCATTAAGGGCAGCTTCCGGAAAAAGAATATTACCGTTGCGGTCGGTTGCCTGGAAAGGTGCAGAAGCAAGCCCCCAGCTTATTGGCGGAAAGCGAAGATCGTAGCCAGACTGTGTTCCGTCAAAATCATCAATGTTGATAATACCTTTTGATCCCTTACCTATCTGCGGTGCATGGCCCGGTTTTAAATACGCTCCTTCGGCAAATACATTTATTGTAGATGGTGCAGTTGTTTTATAAAATGGTAGCTTATCTAATATTTTAGTAAGCCTCGGAATTTCTTTACGGTAATTAACATCCAGCCCGTACATGGCATTACGGATAGGTTCGTTAGTGCCGCCTGAATTTGCATTATCGTAACTTACTTTGCTAAAGAAAGGCCGCTCACTCAAACGTACAATGGTACCACCAATTGATAATTGTTCTTTAAGTGTGTTTTTTGCAAGATAATCCCACCGGAGGCCCATATAACTTTTTGTTTGCAGGCCAAAAGAGGCATTGTTCTCGTAATTTACCTGCACCGGAATGCCGGAATTAATTACCGCTGTATTGGTTATTTTAATGGTACCCAGGTCGTAGTTGATATCATAATCAACGCCCTCAATCAATACCCTGCCCCCGGCAGATACAGTTACGGAGCCCTTGGGAATATTGTAACCGATACTGATATCGGAGGATCCGGATATTTTTGCCGAACCCTTCAATACAAACCGGTTAAGATTGGGGAATTGCTGCGCTACAGCCTTTATAGAATCGTAAAGTGCATAGTATAAACTGTCTTTTATGTTGGGTACAATACTGGTATCGGTATAAATGCCTGCGGCAAGATCCCGTCCAAATGGCTCCAGCACCGGAAACATAACCCTGCTGTATTGTGAGTAAACCGTAAAGCCTTCCACATAATCAAATACGCCATCGGGTTGGGGATCAAGCTGGTTATTCAAACGGTCCAGATTGATAAGCGATATAATGGGTGCTCCCTGATTTTTATTTCCAAATGGAACATAACGTTTCCAGCCCAGGCCAGGCTCTTGGTACAACACATCCAATTTAAAATCGGTTGGGGTTAAGGTACCATAACCAATAGCGTACACATTTTTCAGCATCAGATCCCAAATAGGCAACGTTGGCCTTTGTGATGTAGCTTTTAATAACTTTAAAAACAATACCCGCTGGGTAGCCTGGGTACTATCGGGCGGCAAATCCTGCGAAAACTCCCCTACCTGAAATATTTTTCCGTTGTAAGAATACTGGTAAGCTACAGCAAGTACCTCATCTGTTTGCAATGGCTGGCTCAGGGATATAAAACCTACCTGGCGGTTAAATATGTATTGCGATGAATCGAGTTTACGAGCAAAGGTTTTTTCAAAATCTTTAACAGGCTGTAAACCCAGGTTTGTTGTTAAATAATTAAAAACAAGTGATGGATTTCTGCTAATTGCCGAATTTGCAATAATGGATGCATACAAAGGATTGCTGCCGTTTGCCGGAACTGAAGATGGATTAGTACCCGATTCGCCCAGGTTTGCTAAACCTACAACATCCCTTGTATCGGTAGTTGTTCCATTTCTGTTGGTAACCCAAACCTCCAGCCTTAATATTTGAACGGGGGCGGTAATAGCCGGTAATTTGCTCATTACCTTGTTGTAATTCTCTTTAAAATACTGGGCCAGTAAAAAGTGGCGGTTCTCTTCATATTCATCTGCCTTTATCTCAAACAATTGAGATGCTGAGCCACCTGCCAGGTTAGCGGATTGCCTTTGCGATTTTTGATTGGCAACAACACCGGTAACAAACAGTTTTCCAAACTGTGCTGTGGCTTTTACACCAAATAATTGCTGGGCGCCGGGTATAAGGGTACTGCGGCTTGGGAAAGCTACATTACCCAGTTCAAAACGTTTAATAATTTCATCATCAAGGCCGGTATAATCTAATTTTAATTGATTATCCTGGCCAAAATTTGCCAAAGTATTGTAATTAATAGGAAATTTTAATTTGCCTCCAATATCAGCATTTACATTTACCTGGGCATTCATGTCAAAGTCAAAGCCACCACTCTTTCTGGCTCTTTCAGGTAAGGTTGGGTTCTTTATATTCTGCCCCTGGTAACCGGCAGTTAAATCTACATTTCCCTGCGGGGATATATTTATTTTTCCATTACCAAAAAGGCGGTTAAATAAATTATCATAAAGTGATAGCTTGGGCTTTATGCGGCCACGGTTAAGTACGCTCATCAAATTAGAGCGCTTTTGAAAATACTCGGTTTCCGACTGTTTTCCTTTTATTTTCCAGTATTCATCAAAGCTGTAAGATGTGGTGGTGCGGTAATATTTGGAACCTATTTTTTCGTAAACGATATAACGGCGTGTTACGGGATCGTACACAACCGAATCTTTTATATTGGAAGGACTTTTTAAATCCATGGTTCGGCGGTTGCCGCTGCCAAAAAAATCGCCCCGGCGATCCCTGATGGGGTATTTTAAACTGTCGCCATAATTGGGCACAACAGTATCGCCTTTATTAATTTTGTTTTCGTAATGATATGGGGAAGCTTTAGCAGTAGTTGTTTGTAGCACAAACAGGGTTACAGCTAATACAGCACAGCCAATCAGTCTTGATTTTTGTTTTCTAATAAGCAACATCCGGTAAATCGATTAACGTAGCGTTCTTGTCAAATGGCTTTTAGGGCTTTTTTAATTAAATCTTCTAATCCTGATACGGGTGGTTCGGCACGGATAATTTTTTGGATCGCATTTTCTGCCTGTGTTTTGGAAATACCGAGAGCAGTTAATGCATTCAACGCATCTGTTTCCAAACTATTGCCCATGTGTGCAGAAACATTTGCGCCCAACAGATTTTTGCCCAGTTTATCCTTTAATTCCAACACAAGCCTTTCGGCTGTCTTTTTTCCTATTCCTTTGACACTCTCCAGCAGCTTTATGTTGCTTTGCACAATCGCCAAACTCACTTCTTCTGGTCTTAAGGCCGATAACATCATTCTTGCGGTAGATGCACCCACACCAGATACACCGGTTAAAAGAACAAACATATCCTTTTCCTGCTTATCAAAAAAACCAAATAACACATGTGCATCTTCCTTAACCTGCAGGTGCGTAAATAACTTACCTGCTTCCAGGTTTTGTATATGCGAAAATGTGTTCAGGCTTATATTTACTTCGTACCCAACACCATTAACATCTACATAAACCTGTGCCGGGCTTTTATAAGTAAACTTTCCTTGCAAATATGCGTACATAAATTTTTCTACAGTCAATAGCGAAAATAAGGATTATTTGCCACCTACAATGGTTAAAATCGTTAATGTGGTTTAAATCGTTTAATACCGTTTAAAGGTTTAATGCCGTTTAAAGGTTTAAAACCGTTTAAAGGTTTAAAATCGTTTTAATCGTTTAAAGGATAAAGCCGTGGTTTACTCCATAAACCCTTAAACCCTTAAACCCTTAAACCCTTAAACTCTGAAACCCTTAAACCCTTAAACCCTTAAACCTTTAAACCCTTAAACCCTTAAACCCATAAACCCTTAAACCCATAAACCCTTAAACCCATAAACCCTTAAACCCTTAAACCCATAAACCCTTAAACCTTTAAACCCTTAAACCCTTAAACCCATAAACCCTTAAACCCTTAAACCCTTAAACCTTTAACCCCTTAAACCCTTAACCCCTTAAACCCTTAAATCTGTAAACCATTTTTCTGTACTTTTACCCATAGTTATCAAATTAACGCATATTAAGTAAAAAGGGATTTTCATGCAAAAAATAAATGCAGGCATTACAGCGGTTGGTGGTTATGTACCAGAGTACAAACTTACCAATGCGGAGCTGGAAAAAATGGTAGATACCAATGATGAATGGATACGCACCCGTACCGGAATCAGCGAAAGAAGAATTTTAAAAGATGAAGGCAAAGGCAGCAGCGACCTGGCTGTGCCGGCGGTTTTAGAGCTTTGTAAAAAAAGAGGCATCAGCCCGGCAGACATAGAGTGCATGATTTGTGCTACGGTTACGCCAGATATGGTTTTTCCGGCAACAGCCAATATAATTTGCGATAAAATTGGGGCAACCAATGCTTTTGGATTTGATATAATGGCTGCCTGCTCCGGGTTTTTATATGCCGTAACTACTGCTGCGGCATTTATTGAAAGCGGCCGCTATAAAAATGTGGTAGTTGTTGGAGTAGATAAAATGAGCAGCATTATTGATTACAGCGACCGCACAACCTGCATTATTTTTGGCGATGGCGCCGGTGCTATTTTGGTGGAAGCTGTTGAAGAAGACCTGGGCATTAAAGACAGTATTTTAAAAAGTGATGGCAGCGGTAGTAAATTTTTGCACATGAAAGCCGGCGGATCGGTAAAACCATCCACCGTAGAAACTGTTTTGGCAAAAGAACATTTTGTTTACCAGGAAGGGCAATCCGTTTTTAAATTTGCCGTAAAAGGCATGGCCGATGTAAGTTACGAGCTGATGGAACGCAATAATTTAACCGCCGATGATATTGCCTGGCTGGTACCACACCAGGCCAACCTGCGTATTATTGATGCTACTGCCAACCGCATGGGATTGCCTAAAGAAAAAGTAATGATCAACATTCAAAAATACGGCAACACTACCGCCGGTACCCTACCCCTTTGTTTATGGGAATGGGAAAAGCAACTTAAAAAAGGCGATAATATTATACTGGCTGCATTTGGCGGCGGTTTTACCTGGGGGGCTACATGGGTAAAGTGGGCGTATAATAGTTAGTTAATTAGCGTGCAATAACAAAGCCCCTTGCGGGGCTTTTGCTTTTAAGGCTTTTTCTTAGGCGCTTTGGGCGTATCATCAATTTCAAAACCCCACTCAGCCAGTTTTTTAGGCTGTGTGCTATATTTACCTTTTAAATAAGTGGCACTGCCTGTTACATGTTCTTTAACAGGCTCCATTTTAGCATCCCGCTCCCGGTAGGCTTGCTCCATTTGCCCTTTAAACCCTTCTGCTTTATCATGCAGTGCCTGTGCCTGGGTTATGTTGGGCGATACTTTAGTCCAGTCGTACTTAGTTTCATCTAAATTGTTCAATTCGCTTTTTGAACCATCTGCCAGGTGTTTTGCATTTACTTTGGCAGCCAATTTAAGGAGGTCTTCCGGATTGCGGGGTATTTTTATACGCCCTTTTGTTGTGTTTGCCATCATAATAGTTTTAATGATTGAATATATAAATACGATTACAAAATAATATCTCTACTTCAAAATACATAGCATTTGATGAAAATTAGAAAATATCTAAAAAACAACGTTTACATTGCCATTGTATTCAATTACACCGGCCTGTAATTAGATACATTGACGGTGTTACGCATTACATTGGCATTGCTATGGCTAACAATGGCATTGTAAACGTTAACAATGGCATTGTTACGGCTAACATCGGCATTGTTGCGGATAACTATGGCAGTGTAGTTAATTGCTATGAGTGTATTTTAGTATAAATGGGTGGCGTGTAGAAGCTTTTCTACTAAAAAAAATTAATATACCCACAATGGTTTTTTTACAAAGTAATTAAGGTAACTTTCTATCAACGAGATTATTCAACCTGGGCCTACCAATACTGGCCTTACTAACTTTTAATTTTTTAAAATAACCACAGGTAAATTAAATTGCCTTTGGTTATTTAATTTTTCCATCAAGGTATGTCACGAAAATATTTTTTATTAGCATTTTTAATATTGCCCTTATTTTCTATTGCCCAAACCCCTGGGTGTGTTGATTCAAGTATTTTTAATAAATTTTACCCATCTTACTTTAAAACCAATTACTCTGTTGCATCTGATTATACACCCCAAAGAGATGCTGCTGACAATATTTATTTAGGAGGATCAACTAGTTTTAACAGCAACTTAAACTACTCAGCAATTATTAAATTTAACCAGAATAACAAACTGGTATGGTATAAAAATTACAAGTACGATATTTTTTCTTCTGCTTTGCAATTTGGAAACCTTGTTGGTATTGATGAAAAGGCAGATTTATTATTTTTTGGTGGTGCCGGTGCATTCGGTGGTCAACGTTTCCCGTCTATCAATAAAATAGATAGTGCCGGAAATTACAAATGGAGTAAAATAATAAAAAGAACTGATAACCCTAATTTAGACACAAAAATTTTGAAACCATATACCAATAACAGCAATGAAATATTTTGTACCTCTTTATTTAACGATGATATTTCTAAAATTGGTGTAATTGCTTTAGATGGCTTGGGCAATATAAAGTGGACTAAAAAATATAGTCATACAACTCTTCCAAATTTTAGTTTTGCCGGCAATATTTTATTAGTATCTCAAAATAATAATGTTTTGGTTTTATGCATTCAGTATTACTACAATGCAGGTAACCCAAATGACCCTGCTACTGCGATGCAGGGAATACAAATGATAAAAATAAGCAAGGCGGATGGCAGCATTATAAAACAGAATGCCTTTAGCTATTTTAAAAACAGTTTTTTTAATATGCCTTACCAGGGTGCTTTAAATAAGGTAAATTATAACTCAGCCAATGGTAAATTTTTAATTGATAGTTATGGCGAGCTTTTGGGAACATTTGGCCTAAGCCATGTTTACACTTTAGTTGATTCAGATTTAAATCCTTTAAAAACGGTATGGTATAAATCTTTACTTCCTTCTACAGGAGCAGTAGGTAATGGAGAACGCTCAAATATAGATGAACAAAACACAATTACACTTGGCTATACTTTTACAGACCAGTTTTTTGGCCCCGAAACTTTTTCATATACAGCTATTGATGAAAACCTTAATTTGATTGCACAGAAAAAAATTAACCTAACTAATCTCGGTTTTCCTAATGATGGATTCGTTAGCGATATTGCTTATAAAAAAAACGGGGTGCTTAATTTTCAATTGGTAACCACCAACGATTTTGGAACAAACCATATTTACCTTTACGATAATTCGCCTTATTATAATGGTACCAACCAATGCAATGGCATTGATACTCCTATCTATGTTAAGGCTCCCATGTATTTTAAGCCTTTAACTAATGTTACTATTGAAGAAGATGGCAGTGTCCCTGTTGAAGCTGTAAGCATTACTATAGAACCACCAATAGATTTACCTTTGCCCAAGCAGGAAGTTTGTAAAGAAATCAGCATCTGCGATACCATAAAACTTATTGGCACCAAATACCATTGCCTCAGCAACCCCATAGATAGTTTTAAAATTTACCGCAACCCTTTATGCAAACGCATAACCAATTGGCAGGCAGATACCAATTACATTAAAATACTCAGCCAAAACGATAGCAGCCTGCATGTACAATATTTACAACCCTACCGTGGTAAAATTAAAGTAAGCTTTGGCGGTTGCAGTTTAGCAGATAGTATTGCTATTGAAGTTTACAATGCACAAACCGGCCTAAACCTCGGCAACGATACCATGCACTGCCCCGGCAAAACAATAACATTACGGGCAGGCAAAAATTTTAAAACCTATTTGTGGCAGGATGGTAGTAGTAAAGATAGTTTGGTAGCCGCACAACCGGGCATGTATAGTGTAATTGCAACCGACAGTTGCGGTACTGTTTTTAAAGATACGGTAGCAATAAAACCAATGGATGTAACACTTAACCTCACATACGCCCAACCACTTTGCTACCAGGATACCGCCAGCCTTAGCCTGCCCAATGCATTGTATAACTATATATGGCAGCCGGCAACAACAGCCATGCTCAATGGCTACAACTGGCGGTTGTTTCCGCCAGTAACCACTACTTACCGCATCACCGGCGAAAGATACCCCGGCTGCCTGCTGAGCGATACGGTTTTGGTAAGGGTAAAGCAGTGTAATACTTACCTGTTATTTCCTAATTCATTTACACCAGACGATAACGGCCTTAACGACCTGTTTAAACCGGCTGTAAAAGGTTTGCTGCAGTATTACAAACTGGTTATTTATAACCGCTATGGCCAGCCCGTATTTACCAGCACTGATGCCGCCAATGGCTGGAATGGAAGTTTTAAAAGCAGTGCTAAACCACAGGCGGGTGCTTATGTATGGAGTTGTAAATACCAGTTTGAAGGCTGGCCGCTTCAGCAGGAGCAGGGAACATTTATTTTGATACGATAAGTGCTTACAGTTTTTTTATACCTTTGGTTACTCAATTAAAAAACATGAAAAAAGCTGTACTCCTTATATTTATCGGGGTTTTTGCGGTAGTAACAAACACCCACGCCCAATTCTCCAAATACATCATCCGCCTAAAAGACAAAGGCACCAACCCGTTTACCATTGCTAATCCGTCGGCGTATTTAACTGCACGTTCCATTCAACGCAGAACAAGGTATGGCATTTCTATAGATTCAACCGATCTTCCCATCACACCAAGATATATTGACAGCATCCGTATGGCGGGTGCAGTAACAATACTTAATTCATCCAAATGGCTTAACCAGGTGGCCATACAAACCACTGATGCAGCGGCTTTGGCAAAAATTGCAGGCTTTCCTTTCGTGTTAAGCAGCGGCCCCATTGCTGCAAGAAACGCCCAGGCAACAACACCCGTTAATAAAAAATTAGATGCTGATTTTACCGGAACTCCAAACCCAACAACACCCAATATTATTGCAGCCGATTATTACAATTATGGCGTTAGTTATGGTCAGGTGCATTTACACAATGGCGAATTTTTACACAACCGTGGT
>JANMBZ010000217.1:0-38952 GCA_031360765.1 Chitinophagaceae bacterium | reverse complement strand
TGATAACCGCCATAGAAAACCCTTACACAACCATACTTGGCCACATGACCGGTCGCTTATTACTCAGCCGCAAAGGGTATCCTGTTGATCATAAAAAAATTATTGATGCCTGTGCTGCCAATAATGTGGTGATTGAACTGAACGCACACCCAAGCCGCCTGGATATTGACTGGCGGTATATTGATTATGCCCTGCAAAAAAATGTACTCATCTCAATTGACCCCGATGCACACAGCATTGATGGCTTTAAAGATACCCGCTATGGCGTGCTGGCTGCCCAAAAAGCAATGGTTACTAAGGAGCAGAATTTGAGTAGTATGGGATTGATGGAGTTTGAAAAATTTTTACAAACAATAAAAACAAGAAATTAATTTTAATCCGCCACCGGCAGCTCAACAAAAAAAATAGTGCCCACTCCTGCTTCCGTTTCAAACCATATTTTTCCTTTAGCCTGTTCTACAATACCCTTGCTCATGGCAAGTCCCAGACCGGTTCCCGATGTTTTGGTGGTAAAGTTTGGCGTAAATATTTTTGATTGCACGGCTTCGCTGATGCCGTTGCCATTATCTGTTACGGTAATTAAAATTTTGTTGCCGGTTAGTTTCTCTTCAATATCTATAAGCACATTTCTATCGGGAGGTATGGCCTGCATAGCATTTAAAATAAGGTTTGTGAAAAGGCGGTTTATGTGGGTGCGGTCAGCATTTATCATTACCGGTTTTTGCTGCAAATTTAAATTGATGGTGTTATTATCATTAACAGAGTGTAGTTGCGTAACCATTTTAATCACTTCGTTTAAATCAAAAATTTCAGTTTTTGGGTTTCCTATGTTTGCAAACTGTCCAAACTCTCCTGCAATATGGTTTAGGTGTTCTATCTGCTCTACCAAAGTTTTGGCAACACTTTGTGTAAGCTCTTCTACATTTGGCGATTTTGCTGCTATGGATTTTTGCAGGTATTGCAAACTCAGCTTCATGGGTGTAAGTGGATTTTTTATTTCATGCGCCACCTGCCGGGCCATTTCACGCCAGGCATCTTCCCGTTCGCTTTTAGCAAGTGCAGCGGCACTTTCATCTAACTTGCCAACCATTTTGTTATACTCTTTCACCAGGTCGCCAATTTCATCATTGCGTTTCCACTCGATAGGTTCATTTTGCTTACCCAGGTTTATAGCTTTCATTTTTTCGCTGATGAAAGAAAAAGAACGGGTAATGCGGTTGGTGATGAACAAGGCAATGATGCCCGCAATTAAAAATATAAATGTATTAAGGTTAATGATAGTTACGAGGAAATTAGCAATTTCTTCCTGCAGGTTACTTTGGCTGGTAAAGTATGGTATGTTCAGATAAGCATATTCCCGGCCGGTCGCATCTATTACCGGTACGTAATTGCTTACGAAACGCAGTTTTCCAATTTGCTCATCTTTAAAAAACTGTACTTCCTTTTTTTGGTTAAGATGATAGTATGCCACTGGATCCATCTTGGTGCTGATAACGCCCTTGCTGTAAGGCAACGGTATTGATGATACCAGCAAGTTACCCTCCAGGCCATACAGATTTACATCAACCGAATGTATTTCGGATATCTTATCAATCAGCTTGTTCAGCTTTGCATTAAAGGTTTCATCACCGGGTTTAATTTCATTGCCGGCCTGCACCATTTCTGCCAAAGACCCACGTACTTCATTTTCCATAACATGTATAACGCGGCTTAGTTTTTCCCGATTACTATTTTGGTACCGGTTTATAAAAAATAAAATGGTGGCAATACCTATTACCAGAAATGAAAGCACACTTATAAATATCACTGTGCCATGTATCTGGTTTCGAATGCTGAACTGCCAGTAGTCGCTAATTTTTTTACGGTTTAACCTGGCACGTAAACTTATATTTAAAAGCCAGAAAATACCGGCTACCAATAAAAAAGCGCAAAATAAATAAGAGAAGAGGGTTATCAACTCTAACCAAAGATTATTTTGTTTGGCAATGATTACAATTTTTTGCGGCCCGGCCTTATACCAAAGTTCATCGTGACCACTTTTTTTAATGATGTTAAATTCTTCCTGCGGTAATTGAGCTGTTGTTAATGAAGTAGCAAAAGCATAATCGTTGTGGCTGTTAACCAGTTTAAGATTATTGTAAACTGCAAATGCATACACCGGAGAGTTTTCAATAGCATTACCTTTACCACGAGAAAAAAGCTCCAGATTTAACGCATCTGTTTTATATTTTTTAGGTTTTGCCAGCACAAATACATAGCCCAATGTATCGCCCACAAAATTGGTAACTGTTTTGCGGCTTATATAACTAAAGCGGTCGAAAGATTCATCGTAATAGAAAAGTTCGGGTATATTGGTAGGCTTTGCCTGTGTTTTTAAAACAGTATTCAATTCATTAAAGCCTGCTTCTTCTTTGTTAAAAAGCGGATTTTCATTAGCATCAAATGTAAATATTTTTGTTTCGAAATTATTAGTGTAACCCGAAAAATTTCCACTTACCAAACTGTCTTTAAAAAAATGATTGCTGCTGTCATTTCCAAAACGATAAAAATTAACAGAGAGATAATCATTTCTAAAATCAGTAAGAAATGTATTTACTATCATCTCGCTGGTAGCATCAGCTTTGGTAGCCAGTGTTTCGGCATAATGTTTACGGTTATTCATTTCTTTCTGGCTATTTTCCAATACTATTATTGAAGTAATACTTATGGAAAAAAAGAAAAGCCAGAAGATAAGACGTGATGAATTGATACTGTTGACGGATAATGCCAGTGAATTTCTGGCAAGTAAAAAAAGAAACAGCATAAGCCAGATAAGAATTGCAAGTTCGAACCCTGCGTGTGAAATGCTGAGTTGGATGGATAAAAATATAAGTCCACCAACGGCAATTGCCAGGTAAAGCTCTATAAAGTTTTTAGAAAAATACGGCTGAATGAGTTGTAACATTAGCTGGCTTAATAAAAAATAACCTATGGCAATACTACATAAAACAACAAAGCCAATTATACTATACATATTGAGCGTGAAAAAATTGATCACATCAAAAGATATCTGCGAATCGGCCACCATACTCCTTATAATAGTACCTGCAGTAAAAGTTATTACCAGCAAAACAATACTAACTGCTGCAAGTAATATCCATTTAAACGATTTTTTTTGAATTGTAAATTTTGCCTGTTTGTTGTAAACCTGGCTGTGAATAAACAATACTATCCAGGTAAATAAAAGTGCATTGATGAGTAAATCGCCCAGAGAACGTAAAACAACTGTTGAGCCGTAAACTGAGGGATCAAACAAATCGAACTGGCGAAAATTTAAAGGAATGGGAAAATAATAACTCAATAGCCGCAGCCCCAAAACCAGCGGAATTAAAAATAATAATGCTTTTAATAAACCTTTTATTGCAGCAATTTTAATTGCAAGTAAATGAATAAAAATCAAAATAAAAAGGGCTGCAATAATGCGGAACCAAACTGCAATCATGTTATTTTTAGGAATAAGCTGGCTCGATTTTTCTGCAAGAAAAAATAGTACTTTACCGCTTGCAGATTTTATGGAAATACCTGAATTTTTATCAGCAATATCAAAATTTCTCTCAATTTCTTTACCTGCTGTAAATTTATTTTGCAGATAAGTATTGGTTACAAAATAACTCCACTTAACCGGTATTAAGGCAATTGTTATACTGCTTGAATTTGTTTTTTTATTCCATGTGTAATAACCATTATCCAGTTTTATAAAACCCACGCTATCTTTTGCAGTTATTACCGCTTCAGTTGGCAATACAGTTTGTGTATTCCAAAAACTAATCTGGTGCAGGCCAATATCATTTACAAAATACCTGAAAATAAAATAAGGCTTTTGCGCCAGCATTAATAATACAGGCTCGTCCAAATTATGGTTATCCATCTGGCGAATGAGTACAGTATCTTTCAGCAGCTTATCAAAATCTTTTTCATGCGCTTGTATATTTTGTTCAATATGCTTTTGCACAGCTATGGCAGATGAGTTGCCAGACCAGTAATTATCTATTATAAATGAAAAAGTAATAAGCCAGGCAGCTAAAATTAGCAGGTACCTGTTTTTAAATAATTGTCGTTTGTGAAGAGGACTGTTTTGCAACTACGTTAAAGTGTTTAAGTTTTTTTTATTGTGTTCCAGATGCTGTCCATTTCTTCGAGGCTCATATCGTGCAGGTGCTTACCCTGCAGCAGTGCAACTACTTCCATACGAGTAAACCTGCTTATGAACTTTTTGTTTGTGCGTTCCAGCGCATTTTCAGCATCTACCTGCAAAAACCTTGCGAAGTTTACCAAAGAGAAAAAAACATCTCCCAGTTCATCTTCCATTTTATCTATATCCCCCGATTGGATGGCTTCAAACAGTTCGGCTTTTTCTTCTTCTACTTTTTCCCAAACCTGTTCTTTAGTATCCCACTCAAAGCCTACCTGTTTTGCTTTTTCCTGCAGGCGCATAGCTTTAACCATTGAAGGCAAAGCCTTTGGCACCCCACTTAAAACTGAGGTTTTACCTTCTTTCAGTTTTAATTTCTCCCAATTCTTTTTAACATCCTCTTCATCATTAACGTGGGTATCGCTGTAAATATGTGGATGCCTGTGAATGAGTTTTTCGCAAACGCCATTAATCACCTCATCTAAAGTAAACTTATTTTGTTCTGCACCAATTTTAGCATAAAAAACCAGGTGCAGCATTAGGTCGCCCAGTTCTTCTTTAATTCCTTTCCAGTCGCTATCTGTTATGGCATCTGCTAATTCATAAGTTTCTTCAATAGTTAATTGCCTAAGGGTTTGTATAGTTTGCTTTTTATCCCAAGGGCATTTTTCACGCAGTTCATTCATAATATTTACCAACCTGTTAAACGCATTATTTTCAGCAGCCATAATTATTATAATTTAAATAGAGAAAAGAATACAAATACCACGAAAAGGATCAACATAGTTATAAAAAGTAGAAAACAGAAAATTAAAAACTTGATAATTGTTTTTGCCCTTCGTTGCTCATAAAAATAACGCATAGCTTTGTACAGGTAAAAAAATATTCCAAAGCTGATGATTGTTTCTATAAACTTTATAAAACCCCATTGTAATGAGCTGTTAAGCTTGGAGAGGCCAAAAATAACCAGCATGGCAATAAAACTAAAAATATAAAAATGAACGCTGAAAATGGCGTGGTTTACGTAATAATAATTTTTACGACGGATGTATAGTAACTTTAGTAACAGTGCAAATAACGGTAACAGAATAAAGAACATTTGCGGCAGGCTGTGCAATAAAATATTTGAAAAAGTGCTCAGGATATCTTTTCGGTGGCCTTTGAATTTTTCGTCTATCTCTATATTTTTATAAACAAGCTGGCGTTCAAACCAATTATGCTTCTTTTTACCTGATCGAAGTACTGAATCGTACTCGGCTTTGTTATTATAATGAGTAGGCGTAAATTGTATACCTCCAAAATCGGCTGAGCTATCAAAATATTTTTTAAAATATTCTCTGCTCATCGGCAATGCAGGTTTTTTATTTTCCTTATTTACTTCTTTAGTAAATGCATCAAAAGTAAGTGAATCCATAGCTTCAATCTGTGCATAGGTTTTACCATTCATATTAATTTTACCAATTGATTTACTATCAATTTTAAAAACTGAGAAAAATATTAAAAAGAAAATGGCCGAGGTAAAAACATACATCCGTATGGGATTGATGTAACTGGCCCTGCGCCCTATCATATACTCTTTTGATAAAAAGCCTGGCTTCGTTACCAGGTATTTAAGGCTGCTGAAAAATTTACCATCAAAATGCGTAATATCCTGAAAAAAGTGAGAGAGGAGATGCCATACAGATTCTTTTGGTTCAATATTTTCCTGTCCGCAACGATGGCAAAATCTACCCTTCACAAGTCTGTTGCAATTAAGGCAGTTTTTTTCCTTTCGTTCCCTAAGTTGGCTCATGTGCGTTAATTTTGTTAAAAATAATAAAGTTTACGGGCTTATAGGTTATTGGTATAATTTAGGTTAATAAAAAGATAGATTAACTTTGTAATTGAAAATAGAAAAATGATTAAATCCATTATTGTCTTATTGATTGCCATTACCAGCTCATCAAACCTTTTTGCACAATATTATTACAACGACATTGTAAATAACAAGCAGGTACTGGCCGAACTGGCACAACTAAAAGCAAAAAAATTAAATGGCGTTAAGGTAATTTCTATGGAAGCTACAGGCGAGGAAACCGAAGGCTTTACCTGCCAGAAAAAAATAAACAGGGATTATACCGAAGTTGAAATTTACACCGAGACAAACGAATCGTATCCAAATACATTTACCTCTTACTTTACCAAAGCTGGCTTATTGCAGAAAACTGTCGATTCATCTGAAGCCGGTGCAACCAATATAGATTATACGTACGATGGAGCAGGCAGGCTCATATCAATCAATTCATCCAAGCATTTTGCTACAGATGATGATGCCGGAGTTGTAATGGAGAAGCATCTTTACAATTACAACAGCGCCGGCGTTTTACAAAAAATGATACTGGTAAAAAACAACCGGGATACTACGGTGTACGAATTTCAGGCAGATGAGGCTGGTAATGTTGCCATTGAAAAAAATTCAAAAACCGGCGAAGATTATTTTTATTATTACAATGGCCAAAACCAGCTTACCGATATTGTACACCGGTATAATTACCAGAAAAAACTTTTTCCGGAATATGCTTTTGAGTATGATGAAAACGGACAATTAATAAAAATGATTACCACCGAAAAAGAAGGTGCTTATTATTTTACCTGGCGTTACAATTATGAAAATGGTTTGCGTGTAAGTGAGCGTTGCTATGCAAAAGAAGGAAGGATAATGGGATCGGTGGAGTATAAGTACAAATAGACTACCTAAAAATTATTTATAAAAAAAGCGACAATCCCTTGTCGCTTTTTTTATTTGTACTCGAGAACGGAATTGAACCGTCACTCGCATTGCTGCGAACAGGATTTTAAGTCCTGCGTGTCTACCAGTTCCACCACTCGAGTAAACACTTCAAAAACTCAGAAAACTGAGCCGTTGATAGAAAAAAAATCCCGACGAGTCGGGATTAAGTTTTTGAGCGGAAGACCGGGCTCGAACCGGCCACCTCGACCTTGGCAAGGTCGCGCTCTACCAAATGAGCTACTTCCGCAATAATGATAAGAACTGTGTTATTTTTCGGAGGGCAAAAATAAGCGTTGTATTGTTACAATAAAAATTTTATTTGTAAGTCGGGTTGTAAAGGGTATTTGATGGTACTTCAACCTTTGGTTTACCCATATAACGATGGGTATATAAGTTGTAACATCCTCCCAAAACAAAAGCCAACACTAAAAAAACCTGGCAAAACCAGATAAAACGTGATGTTGATACCCAGTTGTGTGTAAAATCTTTGTGACTGTTGTCTATAACTTCCTGATTCATTTTATTATAGTTTGCGTTGCAAAAATAAGGTGTAACTGTTAAAAAAAATTATTTACTGCCAATAATTTCTGAAAAGGTTTTTTTCTTCTTTATAAAATAATCCCAAACCACCGAGCCATTGTAGCATCCATAAAGCTTTCCAATCTTTTTTACAGGAAAAACAGATTGCTTTTTTTTGAATAATACCCAGCCCAAAAAATGGAAATGTGCTTTACATATTGCAAAATAATAGCCGCTATCACCGCCTAAAATTCCCCGCCAGGCTGATATGGCATCCAGTACCATGCGGAAAGGGATTTTCCACAAAGCCACTGCAAATGGTAAATTTTTTGCCAGCATGATTAGGTTATTTCTAAAGTTAAGAAACGTTTTAAGGCTGTTTCCTTTGGGCAGCGTGCCGCCACCAACATGGTATACAACAGATGCAGGCTGCACAAATATTTTATATCCCGCCAATTGTGCACGCCAGCAAAAATCAATCTCTTCCTGGTGGGCAAAAAAGAATTCATCAAGCCCTTGTAACTGATGATAAACAGATGAACGCACAAACAAAGCTGCACCGCTAGCCCAAAAACATGGACCTGCATCATCATATTGGCCATCGTCAATTTCACAATCATCAAAAACTCTACCCCTTAAAAAAGGGTAGCCAAATTTATCGAGCCAGCCTCCACTTGCACCTGCATACTCAAACATATCTTTTTTATGATACGCCAGTATTTTAGGCTGGCAGGCTGCAACTGTAATGTCTGATTCCATTATACCAATTATCGGCTCTATCCAATGTGCTGTAACTTCCACATCGCTGTTTAGTAAAACATAATAATCGGCTGTAACCTGCTTTAAGGCTATATTATACCCTTTTGCAAACCCTTCGTTGGTATTATTTTGAATGATGAGAACCTGCGGATAATTTTGTTTTAAAAAATGTATTGAATCGTCTGTTGAGGCATTATCGGCAACAATAATTTTTTTATTTGCATAGGTTGATGCTAGTACCGAAGGCAAAAATTTATCCAGAAAATTTTTGCCGTTCCAGTTTAAAATTACGATTGCTACTGATGCTGTATGCATTATTTAATTTGTGCTGTAATTGCCTTCCAAAATATTTTCAGTAAGCATATTCAACTTTGCGGGTTTTCACAAACATACTATATTTCTTGGTGCAGTATGGCACAGCATCTTAGTTATTCCTTATTTTTACTGCATGTTTAATTCACTCTTTAACTGGCGTACTGTTTTGGCTGTAATTGCAATTGCCATTGTAAGCGGCACCGTTTTTTATTCTAATTATCTTGCAAAAAAAATAGCTACAGAAGAAAAGATAAAAGTAGAACAGTGGGTAGAAGCAACCCGTGATATTTTAAATCTAAACAGCGGGGTGAGTAATCTGGCCAGCCGTGTATTGATAGAGAATAGTAAAGATATACCGATGATACAGGTTACTGAAAAGGACAGTATTATGGATCACCGGAATTTAGACTCTGCAAAAATCATCAATGATAAATCTTACCTAAATGACGAGTTGAGTGTATTTAAAAAATTGCATGAGCCAATCGTTTGGCAAGACCCTTCAGATTCATTACGATCGAACCGCGTTTTTTATGGTGAATCTGATTTACTGAAGCAAGTGCGATACTATCCTATTGTGCAATTATTTATTGTGGCACTTTTTATCATCATTACTTTAATTGCAATATCCACCCGCAACAAATCAACCCAAAACCAGGTTTGGGCGGGTATGGCAAAAGAAACTGCCCATCAGATGGGCACTCCTTTAACCTCGCTGCAGGGCTGGGTTGAAATGCTGAGAGAAACACCGGGCATGGAAAAAATTGTACCCGAAATGAGCAAGGATGTTGACCGGCTGAAATTAGTAAGCGACCGGTTTGGAAAAATTGGCAGCACGCCACAACTGGAACTCAATGATATCGTAGTGCAGGTTCAGGACATGGTTAGCTATATTAAAAGACGATCTCCGGAAAGTGTTGCTTTCAACATAAATACCAATGGCGAAACTGAGATTAAAGCCATGGTAAACGGGCCGCTTTTTGATTGGGTGATTGAAAATTTACTTAAAAATGCTTTGGATGCCATGGAAGGTAAGGGAACCTTAAACATCCATATTAAAAATGAAACTGCACAGGTTATTTTAGATGTGATTGATTCTGGTAAAGGCATCAGCAAGAAAAATATACGCAATGTTTTTAAACCTGGCTTTACCACAAAAAAACGTGGCTGGGGGCTGGGCTTAACCCTTTGCAAACGCATTATTGAGCAGTATCACAATGGCGAGTTGTTTGTAAAAAATTCGGAGCCGGGAAAGGGAACCACGTTTAGAATTGTATTGAGGAAATAGGGTAAGTTATTACATAAATAGGCGTAAAGGAAATTGGCACTCCTTTTTTTACTTTTGACTTTTTACTTTTTTACTTATCAACTTATCTGCTAAATTTGCAATTCTTAATAATGCCCGGGTGGCGAAATTGGTAGACGCACCACCTTGAGGTGGTGGCGCTGGAAACGGCGTGCTGGTTCGAATCCAGTCTCGGGCACTTTTAAAAAAGCTTCTCACATATGGGAGGCTTTTTAATTTTAATTATCTTGTAAAAAAATAAATAATGGCAAACGATATTAAATGCCCTAACTGCGGAACAATAATAGATGTGGAAAATGTACTGGCAGCAGATATTGAGCAAAAATTACAACATCAATACCAGGATAAATTGCAGCAATCTTTAACCAAGATAGAAGAAGAGAAAAGAAAATTAATAGCCGATCAGGCTCAGTTTGAAGAAAAAAAGAAAAATGAAAACGAAATTTTTGCGCAAAAGCTTCAGCAGGAAAAACAAAAATTAGAAACAGAGATTCAGGAACAATTGAGAAAAAGCATCTCGGCTGATTTTGAGAATAAACTCCGGATGCTTGAAAATAACAATGCAGAAACAGAAGAAAAACTGAAAGAAGCCAGAAAAAAAGAGCTGGAATTTTTACAAAAAGAACAGCTGCTAAAAAATAAAGAAGCCGAGCTGGAAATAACTTTGCAGAAGAAAATGCAGGCAGAGCGTACCACAATTGCTGAGCAGGTAAGAACCCAGGAAACAGAAAAAAATAATTTAAAAGAAACCACTTACCAGTTAAAAGTTAAGGAACTGGAATTGCAACTGGATGAGCAAAAAAAACTGGCTGATGAAATGAAACGCAGGGCAGAGCAAAGCTCTATGCAACGCCAGGGCGAAAGCCAGGAAATTTTGCTGGAAGAAATTTTAAAAGAAAATTTTCCGTTCGATAGTATTGAAGAAGTTGGCAAAGGTGTAGAAGGTGCAGATTGTATGCAGATTATCCGAAACAGCGCAGGAACCGTTTGCGGTAAAATAATTTATGAAAGTAAACGCACCAAAGCATGGAGCAATAGCTGGGTTGATAAATTGAAAAGCGACAAACGAAACCAGGCTGCCGATGCTGCCATTTTAGTAACACAAGCTTTTCCAAAAGATATGGATCGCTTTGGCGAAAAAGATGGCGTGTGGCTTTGCAGTTTTACGGAGGTTAACAGTGTGGCGCATTTACTGCGTAACGGCATTATTAAAGTGTATGAAGCTAACAAAGCACAGGAAGGCAAAGGCGATAAAATGCAAATGCTGTACGATTACCTTACCGGCAACGAATTTCGTGGACAGGTAGAAGCCATTATGGAGGGTTTTATGGCCATGAAGCATGGCATTACCAAAGAGCGGATACAGATGGAAAAAATATGGAAAGAACGTGAAAAACAATTAGAGAAAGTTTTGATAAGCACCAGCGGCATGTATGGATCGGTTAAGGGAATTGCAGGCGCATCAATCGGCGATATACCTTTGCTGGATGGAGATACAGAACTTTTAGATTAATTTACAAGATGCCCTTTGATACCACATACAACCTGCTTAATGATACCGGTTCTGATGAATCAATCGTGATAACCAAATCGGGTGGTAAAGACACTACTATATATGTAAACAAAGAAGAATTACCCGCCCTGCTAATCCGTCATCCCGAAATTTCAGAGCTATTATATAAAAATCAGGAAACTATTAAACCTGAACCCAAAAGCCATAATGGAATTAATTTTTTTGAAATAACCTTATTGATAGCGGTTATAATTCTGCTAAACGGTATAATCAGAAATTTGCCTGCCATAGGCAAAGCATTAAAAAAAAGCAATGCACCCAAAATACTCATCCTCTTATTTTTCATATTCTTAGGTATTGCTGCATTGGTTTCAGGCTCGCCTGAATTTGGCTGTATGCTGCTGATATTTACAACTGGGGTTATGTTTGAATTTAAGAATGAAATATTTTATTCAGGCAGTGTTAAGAATAATTCAGATGAATCTGCATATTTGCAAACAAGTTTAACAACTGTAAAAACGCCACTCCTAAAATACAATGGAGCTGCTTTAAAATTTACAGATGCAGAGATAGACAGTGCACTCCATAAACGTTTTCCTTTTTACACTTGTATTAGCCTTACTGAAAAAGAACGGTTCATTCACCGTGTTAAAAATTTTATTGCAGATAAGGTATTTTACATTCACGATAAAAGCGGTTTTAAAGAAATGCCCATATTGATAAGTGCTTCAGCTATACAATTATCATTCGGTTTAAAGAAATACCTGTTGCCCTATTTTAAAAACATTCATATTTATCCTGAAGAATTTTTCAGATCTAACAATATGGGTGTTTGTTTTTTAGAAGGTAATGTATCGGCAAATAATATCAACCTTTCGTGGAAACATTTTTTACAAGGTTACGAAAAAGGTAATGATGGCCAGAATGTAGGTTTACATGAACTGGCGCATGCACTTTATTACCAGGCTTTTGTTGTAGGGCAAAACGTTGATGAAGATTTTAGAAACACCTACGATAATTTTATAAACCACGGCAACAAAGTTTACGACACAGAAAAGACGGTTGCAGGTGGCCTTTACTCCGATTATGCAGTTACTGATTTTCAGGAATTTTGGGCAGAGAGTGCAGAAATATTTTTTGAAAAGCCAGCTGAATTAAAGGAGATGTATCCGCATTTATACGAAACTATTAAAACCTTGCTGAACCAGGATTTAGCCACCCAAGCTGGTTTACCGGTAAGTTAACACCCAGGTTAAAAAATTATTATTGAAAAACAAATAATGAATATCCAGTTCAAATTCATTTTTAAAAATACAATGAACTATCCCTTGCTCCGGCAAACCACTAATTGATTTTAAAACTATATCTTTTTTAAAATCTACTTCGCCCCTGCCCCACCATTTAAAAACAGATTCCTTAACGCCCCAGATAAGAGTAAGCAATTGGTGATTGGGCATGGCACATTGATTATTGAACGTTTTTAATTCTTCTTCATAAACAAACTTATGCTGTATTTGCTCTATTTTTGTGTTCAGCAATTCCACATCCACACCAACACGGTGTGTTTTACTTACAACAGCAGCGGCATAATCGCCGCAATGCGAAATAGAAAAATGATAAGGTTCATCTGCTAAAAATGGCTTTTTGGTATCTGCAACCTGTATCATCTCCACCGGAAAATCAGGATATAATTCCTTCAGCAAAAGCCGCCCTGCAAGATGTTGCAGCCTTTTGTGCCAGTGTTTAATTTCACGCTGCACAGGTACGCTTGTCAGGAAAAATTCTTCCTTTTCTGTTATATGCCAAACAGCCATTTTTGTTGTTGCGTTAATATTTTGTTGATAAACCAGCGGCATTTGTGCAATTAAAAATTAAGAATTAAGAATTAAGAATTTAGTTTTACAAATTAACGACTTAACTACATAACAATAAACATGATCTTAAGCGACACAAGAATTTTAGAAGAGATAGGAAAAGGTACCATCAAAATTGAACCTTACGACCGTGAATGCCTGGGCAGCAACAGTTACGATGTACATTTGGGAAAGCATCTGGCAAAATATGTAAACCAGGAACTGGATGCCAAAGCCCACAATACGATTGAGCATTTTGATATTCCCGAAGAAGGGATTGTTTTATATCCTCACGAATTTTATTTAGGTGTTACTGAAGAATATACGGAAACCCATGCACACGTTCCCTTCCTGGAAGGTAAGTCGAGCACAGGCCGACTGGGTATTGATATACATGCCACTGCTGGTAAAGGCGATGTTGGTTTTTGTGGCAACTGGACACTTGAAATTTCTGTAAAGCAACCAGTGAAAGTGTACGCCGGTATGCCCATTGGCCAACTCATCTACTTTCCGGTGGATGGAGAGATTGAAGTTAAATACAACCAGAAAAAAAATGCAAAATACAGCGGTCAGATAAACAAACCGGTTGAAAGCATGATGTGGAAGAATAAGTTTTGATGCTAAAAATTTGTATTTTGCTGTACAAATAAACAACTATGAAACAATTTGGTTTGCTTTATAAAAAATTGAACGGTTTATTTTTTATAATTTTTCTTTTATGCTGCAACCAGCTTCAGGCTCAGTCAGATCCTGCAAAAGCCGATTCATTCTTTAATTTTATAAAGGCCAATCCTTTAAGATCATCAGTTTATATTACCCGTAATGATACAGTTATTGCACGCCTTAACGAAAATAAGTTAATGCCGTTGGCCAGTACAGTCACGATGCTTGTTGCCATAGAGTTTGCACAGCAATCTACCCATGAATTGATTAATGAAAACAGCTATGTGCCGCTGAGTGATGTTGAGAAATTTTATATTCCTTTTATTGACAGTGCTGCTTTTAATAAGTGGCTCGATAAAGCAAAAGCCAGCAATGAAATAAAAAATGGAACCATTAAACTGGTTGATATTGCCCGTGGCATGATCATATATGGTTGTTATACCAATGCGGATTACCTTATGGACTTACTGGGTTTTGATGCTGTGAAAGATAATATCTCCCTGCTAAAATTAAAACAACATACCGCCATTTATCCGTTTGCGGGTTCGCTTTTTACTTTTCACATACCCAAAAAATCATCAGAAGATAAATTGTTGAAATCGCTTGCCAAGTACTCGGATAAAAAATACAGTATGGAAGCGTATTATAATCATCAGGATCTTAAACAGGACAGCAGTTTTAAAGAAACCTTCAGCCCCGAAAGGTTTACTTCAAAATTGCAAAAAATGTGGAACGATAACCTTCCTTCATCTACCACTAAAGAGTATGTGATGGTTGCACAGGTTTTAAACAACCGGGAAGTACTGGATGAAGACGCCTTTTTTCCAATTGGTGAAATACTGGAACATCCGATGGAGAAAAAGGAATTTCAAAAACTCTACAAACATTTTGGCGCAAAAACGGGTAAAACGCCTTTTATATTTACCCGTGTTATTTATTACACACAAAAAGATGGTACCAGGATTGAATCGGCCATCTTCTTTAACGGCCTCTCACCTGCCGAAGAAAAGAAATTAGAAGATTGGCAACCGAATTTTGAAGCACAGTTTATCAGCGATGCTGTATTCAGGGCAAAGCTGAAATTTTAATTCAAATGCCAGATGCTGTAATTTAATATGGCAGCAAAACTTACCCAGCTAATATATGGAACCAGCAACCACGCTGCCGCTGGCGATATTTTACCAAACCATAAAATTATGAGTAATATCATCAGCCACATAAAAATAATTTCGGCAAAGGCCCAGCCCGGTTGTTGTAATTTAAAGAAGATGATAGACCAGAAAAAATTAAGTGTTAATTGTACTGCAAATAACATGATTGCTGCCTGTTTTATATTTTTTTCTGCATTACTTCTCCATACTAAAAACAAAGCAATGCCCATCAAAATGTACAGGGTTGTCCATACGGGTGCAAATATCCAGTTGGGTGGGTTAAACCAGGGTTTGTTGGCAACAGCAAACCAGCCATTAACGCCTGATGAAGTAAAATACCCAGATATTGCACCAACCAATAAAGGTATAAGAATTGAGATAAAAAGTTTCATTTTTTCTTTATTGAATTAAATATCATTTTGTAAATAATGTGCGTAATACTAAAGTTAACAATAAATAAACCTAGTTTGGATGCTACTTATAATTTACCGAACTTTTTATAATACGCAATTATAAAGCCGGTTACTTCATCATAGCTTAAAACGCCCTGTGGTTGCTGGTTTCCCTGCAAATACTTTCCGTAAATCCACCTGAAAACCGGTTCAATGGGGTTTTTGTGTTTTATACTAAACGCCCGCCATTCTTTTAAATCATTTATTACCGCTGGCGATAATTGCTTGCGGTATTTATTGGCCGCTGCAGAATCTGTTGCAAAAAGATTGCGGTTGCTGTACATAAACAAATCTAAGTAAACTGAGTAATGCAGCAATGTATCTTTTGATGCCGTGGCCGAAAGAAATCCTACAAAATTGGCTTCCATCTCTTTGGCATAACCAAGCTGGTGAGCAACTTCGTGGCAACTGGTAAACGGTTGTAAAAATTTTGGCACCAATGTGTTTACCTGTGCCTCGCCGGTAAACGGATTATAATAACCCGTAAAGCCCATATAATTTCCAACCCAACTCCATATAGATGGTTTTAGGGAAACTGGTTTGTATTTTAAGAAAGGATAAACTTTTTGGGCCTGCACATAAGCATCTTCAGTTTTTAAAAACAATTGTTTATTGGTGGGATAAATAAAGTTTTGATTTATCAGGGGCTGTTTAGATGTATTTACTTTTTCAACCAGTAATGCATTTATCATTTTTAAATCTTCGCCATTATATTTCTCCATTTTTAAACCCAATTGGCTGGCAATACCTGCACGGTTGTAATTGATACCCCAGAAACTATTAAAAAGTATATAAGTTACCAGTAAAATACGGAGACCTTTTCCTGCGCCGGCAGCAAAACCAATTATTGTAGCCTGCTTTTTAAGCAGAATTTTAATGGCTTTAATGAACTTCCATATCAACCACAAAATAACAGCCCCATACGCAACATCTCCAATACTAAAGGGTAGCCACCCAAATACATAACGCAAAACGCTACTAAAAACAGGGTAAAAAACAGTTGAATACTGGTTTTCCACACGTGTGGAATCATTTGCATAAACATGTATCATTACAGCAATTACTACTAAAACAAGTGTAAAAACCAGCGATTTCTTCATTTTCATATCGCCCTAAAAGTAAACAAAAGGCTCGCAGTTAAAAAACTCATAACTCATAACTAAAAACTCATAACTTTTTATTACCTTTGCCGTCCTTTAAACCATACGTATGGCGAGTAAACGGACATTTGAGATTGCATTTGTGGGGTTAAAGCAGGGAGTTCATGAGTTTAACTACGTAGTGGACGATAAGTTCTTTGTTGAAAAAGGTGAACCTGATTTTACCAATTGCCAAGCAAACATAAAGCTTCAGCTTGATAAAAAAAGCAGTTTTATGCTGCTTAAGTTTGAAATTGGCGGTAAGGCGGATATTACTTGTGACCGTTGCGGAAACCCGCTGGGCATGGACATTTGGGATGAGTTTAATATGTTGGTTAAACTGGTAGATAACCCCGATGAAATGAATGCGCAGGAAGAAGACCCGGACGTATATTATATTTCCCGTACCGAAAGCCATATTGATGTTGGCAACTGGATTTATGAATTTGTACTACTGAGTTTTCCACTGCAAAAAATGTGCAGTGCCGAGGAAGTTGGCGGCCCTCAATGCAACAAAGAAGTGCTGGCAAAATTAAAGGCCATGGAAGTTAAAGAAGAAGAACACAATGCAAACCAGTTGTGGAAAGGCCTGGAGCAGTTTAAAAAAGTTAAAAAAGAAAAGAGTAAAAAATAATCATTAAAAATTAAAAACAAAGCGATATGCCAAATCCAAAAAGGCGCCACTCACAACAACGCAGTGCAAAAAGAAGAACACATTACAAAGCCAGCGAGCCAACTTTGAGTGTTGATTCAACAACCGGCGAAACACATGTACGCCATCGTGCCCATGTAAGCGAAGGAAAATTATTTTACAAAGGCAAATTAGTAGCAGAGAAAGCTCCGCTGAAAGCATAATATTTTTCAAAGTACCAATTCTAAGTCCGAAATTCGTTTAACGAGTTTCAGACTTAGAATTTTGCATTTTTAGAAGTCTGTAAGTTCTGTTTTAAAAATTAAGCTCTTTTATAATAAGAAGGTTTTTTCTCAGCTTCGCTGAGAAAGGGTTAGCCACAAAGACACCAAGGCACTAAGGAAAATGCGTAGCATTTTTAAAACTTAGTGCCTTTGTGGCTAAATCAATTTTTGCAAAAAAATTGTTCCTCAATCTTTTAAAACCTTTGTCAATAGCAGCTTTTTAAAACTACGAAAACTAAAAGCAATTAAATGAATATAGCACTGGATATGATGGGTGGCGATTTTGCACCGCTGGAAGCAGTGAAAGGCGCAGCCGAATATTTAGCTACCGCCACCGCCGATATTCATCTTACCTTAATTGGCGATGAAGCACAGATCAACGAGCATCTTGCCAATCACCCAATCCCAACAGATAAATTTACCATCGTACATGGACCCGAAGTGATCGGCATGCACGAACATCCCACCAAAGCACTTAAAGAAAAACAAAACTCATCAATTGCCATCGGCTTTCAGTTGCTGGCAACGGGTAAAACAGATGCCTTCATTAGCGCAGGCAATACTGGTGCCATGATGGTAGGTGCATTATTCAGCATTAAAACGGTGGAAGGATTACTACGGCCAACCATCGGCGGTTATATGCCACGGGAAGATGGCACACTTGGACTGCTTGTTGATGTTGGCCTCAACGCCGATTGCAAACCCGAAAACCTGAACCAGTTTGCCATACTTGGTTCGCTGTTTGCAAAACACATTTTAAATTTTGAGAACCCAAAAGTAGGACTCATAAACCTGGGCGAAGAAGAAGGCAAGGGCAATTTACTTACACAGGCAACCTATCCCCTGCTAAAAGAAAACAAGCAGATAAATTTTATAGGAAATATTGAAGGCCGCGATATTTTATTACCCAAAGCCGATGTACTAGTTTGCAACGGCTACACCGGCAACGTGGTTTTAAAACTGGCCGAAAGCATTTACGACATCAGCCGCCGCCGCAATATGGATGATGCATATTTTAACCGCCTCAATTTTGAGCAGTACGGTGGCGTACCCATATTAGGCGTAAATAAACCTGTAATTATTGGCCACGGCATCTCCCACGCCCAGGCATTTATAAACATGATACGCATAGCTCACCGTATGCATGAGACCGATCTGCTTGGAAAAATGAAAGACAGTTTTTTGGACCAGGCTTAAGTAATACTATTAAGCTTCATTGGCGTCGCACTCTTGTACAGAGGAGCTTTGTTGGGCTTTTATTGGCAGATACAGGCGAAGCAAATGATAAATAAGCTCACTCATACAATTACATAACCAAAAAATTGCAACCGCAGTCTTTGTGTGTACACCAAAACGATCGAAACCAGAATACGCTGCGATCATCACTATCTTTACACAGCAAATTTTTTCATGCGACAACTTCTAATATTTATACTAACAATTTTCTTCTGCGTTTCGTACGCACAGGATTTTGTCTATCCTTCAATAAAAACAACAGGGCAAAACATCCATGATTTTATTCCTGCAGGTTGGGCAATCCTCGACAGTGCATGTGGAGATTTAAATAAAGATGGGATTAAAGATGCTGCAATCATTCTTCAATTAAAAGACAGTATTTCGCTGGTAAATAGTACTGAAGATACTGTGGTAACAAAACCCCGTATTTTACTTTTGCTTTTTAAAAATGTTGCCGGCAATCAATTTGTATTGAAAGAAAAAAGCAATTCCTTTATTCTCCAAAACGACAATCCAACAATGGACGACCCGTACCAGGGAATCTTAATTGAAAAAGGAATACTGAAGATTGATTTTCATCTTTTTAGTAACATGGGAAGCTGGTACACAACAAGCAGCAATTATAAATTTCTTTACAATGGCTTCAACTTTATTTTAATAGGTGCAGATCATTTAACTATTCACAGGGCTACACTCGATTATGAAGATTACAGTTATAATTTTCAATCGAAAAAAAGAAGCTATACTAAAGGCAATGAACAGAGAGGTACAAAAAAAACGAGTATTAAAATATTAACCAAAAAATCGTTCTACACTTTTAAAACATGTAAGCAACCATTTTCGCTTGAAATAGAACCCGGCGTTTATCTTTAAAAAGAGAACCACTACATTCTTTCCTGATACTGGCCTGGAATCAGATAAACAAACACTCAAAAATTACAAACCTAAAATCTCAATGCTGATGTGGCACCCGCTAAAGACCAAAGCCAGCCAATAACAAAAGTTTCCACAATTAAAATTTACTTTTGAGAAAAAAAATAATGATAAAGCAAATTTTTATTATTTACCTGTTTTTACTTTTTACCCAAACTTCCAGGGCACAGTTTGATACTGCGGCAGTTAAGCTAAATATCTTAAATCAGTCAGACAGTATGTTTACCGCTTTTAAAAATAAAGACTGGAACAGTTTTTCTAACTACATGCATCCTGCTATTTTTAAATTAGTTAAGGGTAAAAAAGAATTTATACAACTTTTAGAAACCCAGATGAAGGAGCTACAGAATTTAACCTTTACAGATTATAAACAAGTGGGAAATGTACAGATAATAGCTGCAAATAAAACATTGCAATGTATGGTGATCTACGGTTTACAAATGCTGATAGATAGCTCCGTTATAAGTGGCGTTAGCAGCAGTATTGGCGAGAGTACCGATAATGGAGCTACCTGGAAATTCATTCGTAATAACAGCAATACACTCAACCAGGTTTACACCCAGTTTCCGTGGATAAGTACCTCATTAAAAATTGCAAAAGAAGACCAGGTTTTTGGTGTTTCATTACCCCAATATTTAGCAACATACCAACCTGTATATCTTAAAAACCTGCCCAAAACTTTTGGAGTAAGAAGTAAAACAAGTACCAGGAAAAAAATCAATTAATTACAATATACTAAAGTTGCTAATCATACATACTCCAGCTTAACTAAATTATTTTACAACTTTTGGTTTCGCTTTCTTCATGGGGTATTTAAAATTGAAAACAGATTTTCCTATATCAGGTTGATTATCCCCCAACAAAAAACCAAAAGGTTTAAGTGTTTCTATCCGGTCGAAAATTACTTTAATAATAGCAGTAAGAGGAATAGAAAGGAACATGCCAGATACACCCCATAAAGCACCTCCTATCAACACAACAATAATTGAAACCAGTGCATTTATCTTTACTTTACTTGCTACAATTTTGGGTACAAAAAAATTGTTATCAATAAACTGCACAATGATGTATGCTATAAAAACCCACAACGCATCAATAGGCTCTCTGGTGGCAATGGCAAGCATCATGGGTATGGCAATGGCAACAAGGCCTCCAATGTAAGGGATGATATTCAATAATGCACCAATGAAACCGATCAACAGTGCATATTTAATACCGATAATTAACAGAGCGGCTGTATTTAATGTGGCAACCAGTGCAGCTTCCAGCAGCAAACCCACCAGGTAACTTTGTATAAGCACTTTTGTTTCCATTAATACCTCGGCCACTATTTTATGCTTATCCCGCTGAAAAAGCCTGGCAATAAATTCAAGCAATAGAGGCTTGTAAAATAATATCATGAAAGTATAAACGGGTAGTAAAAAAATAAGTACCAGAATACCGCTGATGGTTCCCAGCGTTTCGCCAATTACGCCCGAACTGTTGTTAAGCCCCTCGCCTTTTGTTTTATCAACCCAAGCAGCAATTTTAGGTTTGCCTATATTAAATTTTTGAGATACCCAATTTATAATATCATTGAAAATGATGGAAACTTTTTGCTTTAATTGCGGCACGGTTTCGCTAAACATACTTATCTGCGAGCCTATAAAATACATTAATGTGCCAATGATTAGCAATGCCACTGTTATTACAAGCAGTATCGCCACAACTTTGTTCATTCCTTTTCTGCATAAAAAATTTACAACCGGGTTTAGCAGAATAGCGATGATGGTGGCAAAAATGAGCGGCACCAGTATATCCTGCCCAACGTAGAGGATGAAAAAAAATGAAATTATTCCTAAACTAATAAGGCACAGCTTTGCGTAAAGTGGTAATTTTTGGGAGTTATCAATAGTATCCGTCATTGAATATTAATATTAAAAAGGTTAAAGCTCCTGTGCTGTTATGTGTTACCCAGGTTAAAAAAATATAACTCTTAATTTATACCACCCAACTCATATCTGTTTATGGTGATGAGCTACAATGCGCCCTTAATAAGGTTTAAAGCTAAATTAGCAAAATAATAGGCATCATTATGGGGTGACGATAATTATATAAATCTTTGAACTTTTAATGAAATTAATTTAAGCATTTTTTAATTATGCTTGCCTGCCTTATGATTTCCTTTGTAAAAATGCCAGCCAGGAAAAATACAGATGATAACACCGGTAACTATATAATAAATTCCATCAATGGCACCAAACTGAAAGCCGTTACCATCATAATATAAAGAAGGGTCTTTATCGAGTGAGAAGATTTTTATGTAAATGCCTGTGACAGACATAATGCATCCGCAGATTAAAATTACATACAGGTTAAATGTTCTCTGCCCGGGTATTGGGTCTGATTCAATTTCTTCCTGCACTTCGCCTGATTCATTTCTTTCGTCTTTCATAAAATTATTTTACGCAGGTAGTTTATACATTGCCATCCAGCTTAGCAAAGCCATAAAACAAACAGGTGGCATGCAATGCCTGTGCAATTTCATTATTCATGAGCATGAGCCTTACATCTTCCAACGGAAAAAGATTTATCTCAATCTCTTCATTAAAATCAAGATTTTGTTCTGCCACTTTTCTTCCACCGGTAGCAAGATAAAGGCTGGTGAAATTATTGAGTACACCGGGGTTTGCTGCAACCCGCCCTACATAATAAAAATTCGTAAAACTGTAACCGGTTTCTTCCTGCAGCTCACGTGCAATGGCAGTTTCGGGCGTTTCGCCTTTATCAACAAAGCCGCCGGGTATTTCTAAAATTATTTCATTAATGGGATGGCGGTATTGTTTTACCAGTATCACTTCGTTGTTTTCTGTTACAGCCATGGCGCAAACGGATTCGGGTAACTCCACCACAAAATACGGATCTACAATAGTACCGTTTTGCATTTGGCAACGGTCTTTACGGGCAGTAAAATAAATATGCCTGCTTAAGTATTTAGAGGATAACGTTTTCCAATTCATGAGGATGTTACTAGTTAGAAGTTATCAGTTTTCCGGTGTAAACAATTAACGATTATCATTTAACCGATAAATATTTCGGCTCACCATTTCATTCTCCCCCTTAAATCAGTAATATGCGCTGTATGGTGCCGGCTATGCCATGCGTACATCCCCAGCAAAAACCAAAGACTCATTTCTTTTTTATGCTCCGGATGAAAGATAGTTTTGTTAAGATCAGCTTCAGTAAGGTGCCGCAGAATTTCGTACCAGCGAATGTGCAGGGCATGCAACAATGTTAAGGAAATATTGATGGGCAGGTTTTTTGTGTCGTTCATTTCGGCCCAGGCCACTTCATCATAAGGGCGTATGGTTGGGTTATCTTCTGTAAGGCCCAGTTTAAAACGGATGTAGGCATTCATGTGGCTGTCTGCAACATGGTGTACTACCTGTTTTAAAGTCCAGCCGCCATCCCGGTAGGCGGTGTTTAACTGTGGCTCATCTAAATTTAAAACAGCATTTTCTAAATGCTGTGGCAGGTTTTTAATATCAATCAGCCACTCTCCTAACAATTTTTCGGAGAATGGCTGAGCAATATATTTACCTATCGGGTATCTTAAATCTTCATTCATTATTTTGAAGGAATTTTATTTTGCCGGCTTAATATCTTC
This sequence comes from Chitinophagaceae bacterium, assembly GCA_031360765.1. Lineage (GTDB taxonomy): Bacteria > Bacteroidota > Bacteroidia > Chitinophagales > Chitinophagaceae > Ferruginibacter. The sequence continues at coordinate 15,614 of JANMBZ010000217.1, read as the reverse complement.
AAGCGAAATTTCAAATTTTAAAGTTGAATATGGAGGTATGCCCGGGCCATTACCCGCAGCACCGTAGGCAAGTTCGCTTGGAACATATACTTTCCAATGATCGCCTTTGCGCATTAACTGCAATACTTCTATCCAGCCCTTTATAACTCCCATTACCGGAAACACAGCAGGCTGGCCACTTTTAAAACTGTTTTCAATATCCTCACCATCAAACAATGCAACCCTGTAATTTACAACAACTGTATCTACAGCTTTTGGTGTGGGCGAATTGGCATCGCCATTCTTAATTACTTCGTATTGCAAACCACTTGGAGTAGTTGTAACTTCTTTACGCTTTTTATTTGCATCCAGAAAAGCCTGTCCTTTTTTATTTGCTTCGGCACTTTTTTCTTTAGCAAAAACATCAAGCTGCCTTTGCATACTGCCATTTATTAGCTCCTGGCTAAACTGCGGCGTACTATTTTTAAAAACATCTTCAACACCCTTATTCATCATCGCTGTGTTTAACTGGCTAATGCCTTGTGCCTTCATATTATTGGCTACATTAAAACCTGCAGCATAACTAAAACTATCTAACAGATTTTTAAACTTCACCGTACTTTTTGGAGTTGTACTTACCGTAGTTTTAACCGCAGGTTTGGCTGCTGGCTTTCCTTTTTGTGCCGTAACCGTAAAAGACACCGTTAATAAAACGATAGAACTAAATAATACTTTTTTCATTTGTTTATTTTTATTTTTTTTGATTTTAATCAGGCGAAACTTACTGCCGCAGCTATAATTTCGGAATGCAAATAAACGGCTTTTTATTCATCCCGAATGTCCTTACCGGTTAATTGTATAAAAACGTCTTCGAGGTTGGCCGCTTTTACTTGTTTGGGACGTTCAAAACCGGTTTCCACCAGGTCGTCAATCATTTTATCCGGACTATCCAGCGATATAATCTTTCCTTCATCCATAATGGCAATGCGGTCGCAAAGTTGCTCGGCCTCATCCATATAATGTGTAGTAATAATAACCGTAGTGCCTTGCGCCCTGATGCTTTTTATCAGATCCCACAAATTACGCCTGGCCTGTGGATCGAGCCCGGTGGTGGGTTCATCTAAAAAAACAATTTTGGGTTTGTTTATTAATGTTGTGGCAATAGAAAAACGCTGCTTTTGCCCGCCACTTAAATCTTTAAATTTATTTTTTGCCTTGTCAGTCAGGTTAACCAATTGCAACAATTCAAGCGGCTTAATATCTTCGTTATATAAACCCGCAAACAATTGTATCAACTGCACCAAAGTAAGGCCAGGGTAATAACCAGATGATTGCAATTGCACACCAATGATCTTTTTTATGTTTTCTGGTTCTTTATCTAGGTTCATTCCGCACACGGTAATTTCGCCGCTGCTTTTCTGCCGCAGGGTTTCAATAATTTCCAGCGTGGTAGATTTACCGGCACCATTGGGGCCAAGCAGGCCAAATATTTCACCTTCGTACACATCAAATGAAATGCCTTTTACTGCTCTGAAATTTCCATAATTTTTAACAAGGTCTTTTACTGTAATAATCGTGTTCATTCTTTATTCACTTTTAGTTCTCCTTTATAATATTTATCCATCTCTTCCATCATTAGTTTACTACCAATAAAAAATGGTGTTCTTTCATGTAGCTCCGTTGGTTGAATATCGAGTATCCGTATTTTGCCATCAGTTGCAATACCGCCTGCTTTTTCTACAATAAATGCAAACGGATTACACTCATACAGTAACCTTAATTTACCGCCAGGCCTGCTGGTGATTGCCGGATACATAAAAATTCCTCCCTTAATTAAATTGCGATGCACATCTGCAACCATGCTACCTATATAACGCTGAGTGTACGGTCCGCCATTGGTTTTATCTTTTTTCTGGCAGGCAGTTATGTATTGCTTAACGCCATCCTCGTACTGAAAAAAGTTACCATGATTTACCGAATACATTTTACCAATTTCGGGGCATTTAATATCAGGATGACTTAAAGAATATTCACCAATAGAAGGATCTAAAGTAAATCCATTTACGCCTCTGCGGGTTGCATACACAAACATGGTTGATGAGCCGTAAATAACATAACCGGCCGAAACCTGCTTATTGCCTTGCTGTAAAAAATCGGCTTTGGTGGCAGGTTTACCCAGTTCGCTCACTCTTCTAAAAACGCTAAAAATGGTACCTATAGAAACATTCACATCAATATTGCTGCTGCCATCCAGTGGATCAAAGAGGCAAACATATTTGCTTTTATTACTCACAGGATCATCAAAAACAACAATGTCATCCAGTTCTTCACTACCAATACCGGCGCAACTTATGCCATGCTTAAGTACGCCCATAAACTGGTTATTAGCAAACACATCCATTTTTTTTACTTCTTCGCCCTGTACATTAATGGTGCCTTCATCGCCTAATATATCAACCAGGCCGGCTTTGTTTACTTCTACATTTACACGTTTTGCAGCCAGGCCCAAATCACGCAGCAGGCCCGAGAGCTCACCGGTTGCATGGGGGAAATCACGCATTTGCTGAATTGTAAATTCATCTAAGGTTTGTATGCGGCGGTTAGTATTCATATTTAAGCAATTGATGAGGAATAATTAGTTTATTGGGTAAGATTACCGATTTTTGCAATCATAATTATCAGGGCTAAATTAACCCAATTTAATCAATCAACCACAACGAATGAAGGTTTTTAAGTTTGGAGGAGCCAGTATTAACTCTGTTGAAAGAATTACAAATACCGGTAACATTATTGCATCGTTTAAAGGCGAAAAATTGCTCATCATTATATCTGCCATGGGCAAAACCACCAATGCTTTGGAAAAAGTAGTGGATGCTTTTTATGATGGAAGAAAAGACGATGCTTTAAAACTTTTTGAGCAGGTAAAGGATGCTCATCTAAACACACTCAAATATCTTATAACACTTAACTGGCAGCAGGCCGAAAACCAATTGAAAGATTTTTTTACGGAGGTAGAATGGTTGCTGCACGATAAACCGGTAAGAGCATACGATTACTATTACGACCAGATTGTTTGCTGCGGCGAGTTACTGAGTACTGCATTGGTAAGTATTTATTTAAATGAGATTGGTATTAAAAATAAATGGGTTGATGTTAGGGACATTGTTCGTACTGATGATAATTTTAGAGATGCATACATAAATTGGAACTATACCCAACAAAAAGTGAAAGCAGATATTGAACCGCTGTTTACCGAATTTGATATTGTTATTACGCAGGGATTTATTGGTGCCACCGATGAAAATGAAAGTACTACGTTGGGCAGAGAAGGCAGCGATTTTAGTGCCGCCATTTTTGCAAATATTCTGGATGCCGAAAGCCAGACGATATGGAAAGATGTGGAAGCCGTGATGAATGCCGACCCGAAAGAATTTACTGATGCCCAAAATATTTATGAATTAAGTTACCGGGAAGTGGTAGAGATGGCTTATTACGGCGCACAGGTAATACACCCTAAAACAATTAAACCATTAGAAAACAAAAACATTCCGTTGCATGTGCGTTGCTTTTTAAACCCTGAATTACCTGGCACTGTAATCAGCAACAAACCTGTACACAACCTGCCACCAGTAATAGTTTTAAAGAAAGACCAGGTGCTGATGGAACTGAGTTCTAAAGATTTTTCGTTTGTGGAAGAAAAGCCAATGAGCCGCTTGCATGAAATGTTTGCTGCCATAAAAATACGCCCCAATTTATCGCAAAACGGCGCTATCAGTTTATTATGTTGCTTAGATGATAAAGCAGAGAAGATAGAAAAACTTGCCTTGGCTGCATCAGAAATTTTTGATGTGCAGATACAAAAAAATCTTACACTTCTAACTATCAGGCACTATACCGAAGAAAAAATAAAAGAACTTACAAAAGACAAAACCATTGTGCTGGAGCAGAAAACTACTGAAACTATCCAGGTATTGATGCGTTAGTTCAGCAAATAATCTCCCTTATTATTTATAAGTACCACAGGCAGTTTTTTCTTCTTTTCAAAATAATCGTACACTGCCTTTATATTGAGAATAGATTTATTAACGGCCTGTTTACCCTTAATAGAAGTACTGAGAAAATCAAGCGATTTTTTTAAACCATAATTAACTGGGTAAATATGAACGGGAACAAAATCCTGACCGTTTGTTTTTGCAATAGAAGCAAGGGTGTAAACTTCTTCAATAGGCATATCCTGTATGGCAATGCAGCCTACCGAAACACAATTACCATGTATGTAAATATCGCCGCCCGGTTTTTTAGCATTGCTTAATACTTTATCAGATGCGTTTGGATAATTTAAACCCAAAGCCAGGTGATAAGTACTGCGGGGATTAAATTCGTTGATATAATAAAAACCTTCCGGAACCTGGTTATCGCCTTCTTCACGCTTTGGGCCAATGCTGCCGCTTTCCATACAAACCTTGTAGGTTTTAAAAAGTGTAAAGCTATCTACGTTTTTATTTTTTACCCATACTTCCAATGAGCGGTCGTATTTAAAAGAACGGATGAAAATATTTTGAGGAGGCCAGCTCAGTTTTTTTTCTTTAAACTGTAACTTTAACGAATCTTCCAGTTTATTGGAAACTACTGCATTTTTAGCATAAGCCTTTACGGGTTCGGGATAAGCGTTTTGGGCAAACAGGTTGTTTGTAAACAAAATTGCAAAGCAAGCGGCCATAGCACACTGCCAATGTGATTGTTTCATTAAATGAGGTAGTTTAGAATTGGTAACGCTAAATTAAAAGTTTTATTGAGTAAATCCAATAAAAGTATTAATACCTTTTTTGCAATGGGTTAAACTGCCTCTTTTAAATCTTAATTACAAATTGCCACGGGCATCCTGTTCTCTCTCCAAGGCCTCAAACAATGCTTTAAAATTGCCTTTGCCAAAGCTTTGGGCTCCTTTGCGTTGTATTATTTCAAAAAATAAAGTAGGCCTGTCTTCGAGCGGCTTGCTGAAGATTTGTAGCAAATAACCTTCTTCATCACGATCAATCAATACCCCCAAATGCTGCAGCGGCTGCAGGTCTTCATCAATTTTACCCACACGGTCTAATACCGTTTCATAATAACTATCGGGTATGTTTAAAAACTCAATGCCTCTTTTTTGTAATTCGGTTACGGTTTTTACAATATCGGCAGTTGCAATGGCAACATGCTGCACTCCTTCTCCATTGTAAAAATCAAGATACTCCTCTACCTGGCTTTTCTTTTTACCCTCAGCCGGTTCGTTAATGGGGAATTTTACAAATCCATTCCCATTACTCATCACTTTACTCATCAGGGCAGAATACTCTGTAGAAATATCATTATCATCAAAACTCAAAATGTTTTTAAAGCCCATCACTTCTTCATAAAATTTTACCCATGGGTTCATCTGGTTCCAGCCAACATTACCTACGCAATGATCTACATATAATAAACCGGTTTCAGTTGGGTTATAATTAGATTCCCATTTTTTAAAGCCGGGCATAAATACGCCATTGTAATTTTTTCTTTCTACAAAAAGATGAACGGTTTCGCCATAAGTATGAATGCCGCTCAGCACCACTTCGCCATCCGCATCTTTTAAAACAGTTGTTTCCATGTATGCTTTGGCTCCACGCTTGGTGGTTTCTTCAAAAGCCTTTGCAGCATCATCTACTTTTAATGCCAGCACTTTTACTGCATCGCCATGTTTATAAATATGGTCGGCAATTTCATTGTCAACACGCAGCGGGGTTGTTAATACAAAGGTTAGTTTGTTCTGGCGAATTACATAACTCACTTTATCCTTCATACCGGTCTCCGGGCCTGCATAGGCAAGCGATTGAAAGCCAAATGCGGTTTTATAGAAATGTGCTGCCTGCTTAGCGTTGCCCACATAAAACTCTACATAATCGGTACCGTGTAAAGGTAAAAAATCGGATGTTGTGTTATTGGATATGGTTGGTTCCGTAATAGTTGTTTCCATTGTAATTAATTTGAAGTATGAAGGAATGTGGACCGGAGATTTTGCAGATATATAAGAAAAGAATCTACTTATTCTGCAACATCTGCAGGAAAATTTCAAATTAATTTACCGAATCCATGGCAAGCGTCAACATCAACAAAGAATAGTTGTTGCGCTTATCAGAAAAGAGTTTATGTGGATAATCGGGAATCATATCTTGAAACAAAGATAATGAAACTTACAGCACTTAACTGGTTAGATTCTATATTTGCCACATGATTAAGATCGGCATTTTAGGTGGAGGTCAACTTGGCCGCATGTTGCTGCAAGCCGCAGCAAATTATCCAGTAGAAACTTTTGTAATGGAAAATGATGATGCCTGCCCTGCGGCTCATCTTTGCCATCATTTTACGAAAGGCGATATCAGAAATTTTGAAGACGTATATAATTTTGGTAAAGGGCTTGATGCACTTACCATTGAAATTGAAGCAGTAAATGTAGAAGCATTGGAGAAATTAGAAAGTGAAGGGTTAAAAATTTACCCAAAGCCTGCTGCTTTAAAAACAATTAAAAATAAAATTTTACAAAAAGAATTTTATAAAGAAAATCAGATCCCTACCAGCGATTTCGTAATCACCAAAAATAAAGCAGACTTAAACCAGCATATAAGCTTTTTACCAGCAGCACACAAAATCGCCATGGGTGGTTACGATGGCCGTGGTGTGGAATTATTAAAAAGCAAAGATGACATTGAAAAAGGATTTGATGCACCTGCAGTATTGGAAAAATTAGTCAGCATTAAAAAAGAAATTGCGGTAATAATTGCAGTGGCCGATAATGGAGAAAACGCCCTGTATCCTTCTGTAGATATGGTTTTCGACAACCGCCTGAATGTGCTGGAATACCAGGTAAGCCCGGCCGATATACCTGAGAAAGTTTTATGGAAGGTAGAAGCCATTGCTTTGAAAGTAGTGAAGGATTTACAAAGCCCCGGCATTTTTGCAGTTGAATTATTTGTTGATTTTGATGATAATGTTTTTGTAAACGAAACTGCCCCACGGGTGCACAACAGCGGCCATCATACCATTGAAGCAAACTTCAGTTCGCAATTTGATATGCTCTGGCGGGTAATGCTTGGCTACCCGCTCGGCAGTACGGAACACATTTTGCCGGCAGCCATTGTAAATCTTTTAGGCGAACCTGGTTTTACCGGCGAAGCGGTTTATGAAGGATTGAAAGAGATACTGGAAATAGAAAATGTGTTTGTACATATTTATGGTAAAAAAGAAACGAAGCCAGGCCGTAAAATGGGGCATATCACTATCCTGAGTAAAGAAAAACAGGAACTGATACACCAGGCAAACCGTATAAAGCAGACAGTAAAAGTTATTGCCAGCTCATAAATTGAGCTTATCCCGTATAATTTCCGCTGATACCTTTTTTTAACCAGTCCGGCTATTATTCAGGAACTTAGGCACCAGTTTTTTGTTAAAAGAGCGTCTAACTAAAATTACACATACGTGATATACAAAATGAAGCTATTTTTTCCATCATTAATTATAATACTCTGCTCTTTCGCTTCCTGTAAATCATCTGCTAAAGATGATAAAAAAGCAGATACAGCTAAAGATAAAAAACCACCCTCGAGGGTTGAAGCATTTATAGTTACTCCCACTATTTTATCGCAGGATATTGAAATGCCCGGAAGTTTAATGGCGGCTGAAGAAACTGAATTGCATGCAGAAGTTTCTGGCCGGGTAACCGGTATTTATTTTAACGAAGGAAGCAATGTTAGCCAGGGAAGCATGATTGTAAAATTGTATGATGGTGATCTGCAGGCCCAATTGAGTAAATTAAGAGTGCAATTAAAAGTTGCCAAAGAAACTTTAGGAAGATATGAATCGCTTTTAAAAATTGGTGGTGTTAGTGTGCAGGAAATTGAGATCTATAAATTGTCAGTAAATAATATACAGGCTGATATGAATATTGTGCAAACAAGCATCGCCAGAACATCGCTGAGAGCGCCTTTTAGCGGTAGGCTTGGTTTACGCAACATTAGCATGGGTGCATATATAACACCTGCAACAACCATCAGTACCTTAAGAAAAATAAGTCAGCTTAAAATGGAATTTACCGTGCCGGAAAAATATGGCAGTGGCATGAAACCCGGCGGGCTGGTGCAGTTTGGTATGGAGAATAATGACAAAACTTACGCAGCAAAAATAATTGCAACGGAAAATAATATTGCAGAAGAAACCCGCAGTTTAAAAGTAAGGGCTGTGGTAACAAATGGCGATGCAAAATTAATTGCAGGTTCTTTTGTAAAAGTAAAAATTGCATTGGGAGAAAATGATGCTGCATTGATGATACCATCGCAGGCCGTTATACCTAAAGCAAGAAACAAGCAGGTGATTGTTTACAGAGGAGGAATTGCAAATATGGAAACCGTTACAACCGGTATCCGTGATTCTTCGATGGTCGAAATCACATCGGGCCTTAAAGCTGGTGATACTGTTTTAATAACCGGCCTGTTAACAACCAAACAAGGATCTAAAGTAATAATCAACAAAGTTAATAAACCATAAAAAGGTTTTTAGGTGAATATATCCGAACTCAGTTTGCGGCGACCGGTAATGGCGATGGTACTCAGTATCATCATAATTTTATTTGGGTTAATCGGGTTTAAATTTCTGGGCGTAAGAGATTATCCGGCCATTGATCCTCCCAACATCAGCATCCGTACCTCATATTCAGGTGCCAATGCAGATATCATCGAATCGCAGATTACAGAGCCGCTTGAAAAAGCGGTGAATGGTATTGCCGGTGTAAAAAATATTACATCATCCAGCAGCCAGGGCAGCAGCAATATTAACGTAGAGTTTGAACTGGGTTCCGACCTGGAAAGTGCGGCCAATGATGTACGTGATAAGGTATCTCAGGCCGTACGGTCTTTGCCTGAAGATTTGAATGCACCACCGGTTGTATCCAAGGCCGATGCAAGCTCCGACCCGATCCTCGCCATGACGGTGCAAAGCAATACCCGCAATCAATTAGAGGTTACAGAATTTGCAAATAATAATTTATTGGAAAGATTGCAGACCATTCCCGGTGTTAGCGGTATCAATATCTGGGGCGAAAAAAGATATGCCATGCGTATCTGGTTCAATACGGCAAAAATGAGTGCCTACTCCATTACGTTTGCAGATATACAGAATGCACTTTCACGGCAGAATGTTGAGCTTCCCTCCGGAAAAATATCAGGCAATGCCACCGAACTTTCGGTACGCACATTTGGTAAAATAAATACTGAAGAAGAATTTAAAAATGTAATTGTAAAAAATATTACAGGCAGCGATATACTTTTAAAAGATGTGGCTGATGTTGTGCTTGGCCCCGAAAATGAAGAATCGGTTTTAAAAGAAAGTGGTGTGCCCATGATTGCACTGGCCATTATTCCGCAGCCTGGTTCCAACTATGTTGCCATATCTGATGAATTTTATAAAAGGCTTGAGCAGATAAAAAAAGATGTGCCCGAAGATATTACTTTGCAGATTGCGCTGGATCAAACCAAGTTCATCAAAAAATCAATTTCAGAAGTTAAGGAAACGCTGATAATTGCACTCATACTGGTTATCCTCATCATCTATCTTTTTTTTCGTGATTGGCTTATTGCATTCCGGCCCTTGATTGATATACCTGTTTCATTGATTGGTGCTTTCTTCATCATGTATCTTTTTGGATTCACCATCAATGTATTAACGCTACTAGCCATTGTATTGGCTACCGGTTTGGTGGTAGATGATGGTATTGTTGTAACAGAAAATATTTATAAAAAAATGGAAGCCGGCATGGATAAATGGCGGGCTGCCAGGGAAGGCTCCAAAGAAATTTATTTTGCAGTTATCTCCACTTCCATCACACTGGCTGTGGTATTTTTACCCATCATTTTTTTACAGGGATTTGTTGGGCGCTTATTCCGTGAGTTTGGAATGGTAGTAGCTGGTGCTGTACTTATTTCTGCTTTGGTATCCTTAACATTAACACCGGTGTTGAATGTTTTGATGACGAAAAAGAAACCAAAGCATTCTAAATTTTATGAAAAAACAGAACCGTTTTTCCGTGGTATGGAAATCGGTTACAGAAGATTGCTGAAAGGTTTTATGAGAGTACGTGCTGCGGCATTTATCATAATCTTAGTTTGTTTTGCCATCATTTATATTATAGGCAGCAACATACAATCAGAGCTTGCACCTATGGAAGACCGCAGCCAGTTTCGTTTACAGGTTACTGCACCCGAAGGAACGGCTTACGATTATATGGACAATTATATGGACAAGCTCAGCAAATTTGTACAGGATTCTGTGACGGAAAAAGATGTGGTAATTTCTTTAACGGCTCCCGGTTTTTCCGGCGGCTCCGTAAACTCTGGTTTTGTACGGGTGGTAATGGTTGATCCTAAAGATAGAAAACGATCGCAGCAGCAGGTGGTAGATATGATCAATAAAAACCTGCCTAAATACAACGAAGGCAGGGCATCGGTTATTCAGGAGCAAACAATCTCTGTAAACCGCCGTGGTGGCCAACCGGTGCAGTTTGTTTTACAAAATGTAAACTTCGAAAAACTAAAAGCAATCCTCCCTAAATTTCTGGAAGAGGCTAACAACAACCCCGTATTTTTAGGGCCCGATGTTGATCTCAAATTCAACAAACCCGAATTGAGAATTATAATTGACCGCTTAAAAGCTAGCGCACTTGGCATTACCGTGCAGGATATTAACGAAGCATTGCAACTGGCATTAAGTAACCGCCAGCTTGGTTTTTTTACCAAAGATGGAAAACAATATGTAGTAATGGGCCAGGTTGCACGGGATAACAGGGATGATCCATCCGATCTGAAATCAATTTACGTTCGTAACAATGCAGGTAATCAAATACCGTTGGATAACCTCGTTAGTTTTGAAGAAGACAACAGCCCTCCTACTATATATCATTTTAATCGTTACAAATCGGCTACCATTTCTGCAGGCCTGGCACCGGGTAAAACTGTGGGCGATGGAATAAAAGGGATGCAGGAAATTTCTAAAAAATTATTAGATGAAAGTTTCAGCACGGCACTCAGCGGCTCATCACGTGATTATGCTGAAAGCGGCAGCAATACAAGCTTTGCATTTTTGCTGGCACTGGCACTCATCTTTCTTATTCTGGCAGCACAGTTCGAGAGTTTTATTGACCCTATCATTATAATTACAACAGTTCCGCTTGCCATTGCCGGTGCGTTATTGTCTTTACAAATATTCGGACAAACACTAAATATTTTTTCTCAGATAGGGATGATTATGCTGATTGGTTTAGTAACCAAAAACGGAATTTTAATTGTGGAGTTTGCCAACAAACAACAATTAACCGGCATTAAAAAAATACCTGCCGTAATGGAAGCTGCTGTAGCAAGATTTCGCCCTATTTTAATGACGAGTCTTGCCATGGCGTTGGGTGCATTACCACTGGCATTATCTTTGGGCGATGCCTCTACAAGCCGTATACCTCTGGGTATTGTAATTGTTGGTGGCATTATGTTTTCGTTGATACTTACTTTGTTTGTAATACCGGCTATGTATTCTTTTCTCTCAACAAAGAAAAAGAAAAATGCTTTGGAAGAAATGGATGAAGCTGCTACCGGTGTAAAACAGGTTGATACGATTGAAAAAGTTGATACGCATAATGAAGAGAAAGACATTATTTAATGCGCTGCAATAAAAGAAAAAATATTAAATGAACTGTTGTAATAAAATATTGAACCTCTTTTTTCTGATCATTATTTTCAGTAACCCACTGCATGCACAAAACAAATTAACAGTTGAGCAGGCTATTGCTGCCACTATTGAAAACAATTACGATATACAATTACTCCGTAACGATTCTACATCGTATGCCCTCGATAAATCTTATGCCCGTGCTGCATTTTTACCCCGGGTTAATGCAAACACCGGTCTGGTTTTTAATAACAACAATCAAAAACAAAAACTGGCAGATGGCACTAAACGCCAGAGCAACGGCATTCGCTCCAGTAACCTCACAGGCTCTGTACAGCTTAACTGGACTGTATTTGACGGTTTTAAAATGTTTGCCACCCGTGATAAACTTACTGAGTTTGTAAAACTGGGCGACCTGAGTATCAGAAACCAGATCGTAAATTCTGTAGCAACAGTCATCAATAATTATTACAACATTGTTCGTCAAAAACAACAATTAAAAGCTATTGAAGAGCAAATGAGCATTAATGAAGAACGGGTAAAACTGGCAGAAAAAAAATTCAGTGTTGGTGTGGGTGCCAAGCCTGATATTTTACAGGGCAAGGTTGATCTGAATGCACAAAAAGCAGCCCGCCTTAAACAGCAAACATTAATTGATCAGTTAAAAGAACAACTGAACCAACTGATGAATGTAGAAATGAATACCCGTTATGAAGTTGCCGACAGCATAGTTTTCAGAGAAGAAATTATCCTCGGCGAAATTATGGGTAATGTAGAATCAACCAATCCTCAGTTGCAGCTCATCAAAAAGAATATTGATATTGGTAGGCTTACTTTAAAGGAAAGAAAAGCCGACCGTTACCCTACAGTAACTTTTAACTCTGCCTACAATTATTCTAAAACAGATAACAAGGCTGTTGTAAATCCTTTTACACCGCTTTACAGCCGCAACAATGGTTTTAATTATGGTGTTGGGGTTACGGTTCCCATCTTCAATAACTACAATGTAAAACGCCAGATACAGCAGGCACAGCTTGATATTGACTTCCTCAACATCAGTTACAAAAATCAAAAATCGCAGATTGATCTTGGCATTACCAATGCTTTTAAAGACTACGAACTGCAAAAGAAAACACTTGCGTTAGAAGAAGAAAATATTTTGCTGGCAAAAGAAAATGTTTTTATTGCTTTAGAAAGATTAAGACTCGGTATATCCACTTATCTCGAACTAAGAGAAACTCAAAAAAGTTTAGAGCTTGCTTACGACCGGTTAATTGCCGCACGGTACAACACCAAACTTGCAGAAACAGAATTGCTGAGACTTAAAGGTGACCTCGTAAAATAATTTCTCTTTGCATATTTGCTCCTTTGCATCTTTACGTCATAATTTCCCTCGCAAAGACGCAAAGTAAATAAGGCGCAAATCATTTCTTTGCATTTCACTTTGCTCCTTTGCATCTTTGCGTGAATCAATTATCTTGCATAAAATAAATACAATGAGCAATCCCTTAGTAGGTATAGTAATGGGCAGCGAAAGCGATCTGGATATCATGAAAGCCGCAGCCGAAATTTTAAGACAGTTTGAAGTAGAACCCGAGTTAACCATCGTATCGGCACACCGCACACCCGAGCGTTTACGTGATTATGCAACCAAGGCCAAAGAGCGTGGATTAAAAGTAATAATTGCCGGTGCCGGCGGCGCTGCACACTTACCAGGTATGATTGCCGCACAAACTATTTTACCTGTTATCGGCGTACCCGTAAAATCCAGCAACAGTATGGATGGCTGGGATTCTGTACTCTCCATTTTACAAATGCCTTACGGTGTACCAGTGGCAACCGTTGCACTCAATGGCGCAAAAAACGCCGGTATCCTCGCCGCACAAATACTCGCCCTGCACGATACTTCAATAGCCGGTAAATTAGAAGCCTTTAAAGAATACCAGGATGATATTGTAATGGAAAGTGTGAAGAATGTAAAGAGCTTTGGCTTTAGAAATGAGTTTGATTAGGATGTTTTGAATTTGGTGTTTTTATTTTTGTTACGGGCATTTGTTTTTCATGGCATCATCGTGGAGCCTGTGCTGAGCGAAGCCGAAGCATCACTCACTTGTACGGCAGAAACTTTAATTATGTTTATTGATATTGATTTGTTCCAGATTCTTTTAATAATTGCAGAAAATTTATCAACCTATGATATTTAAAAATAGCAAATTCTTTAATCGACAAACGCTAGAGCTTTTGACTGGAGGCGTTAGAATTAACAGAAAAACCCTATTTGAATCTGTAGAATATGAAATTTCTTACGAACACATAGCCAATAAGAAAAAAATTCAAAGTACAATTAACAATAACTCTCTTTTTATTGCTGCCTGCCTTGTAATACTTGGCACATTATTTTTACTTGGATCACTATCTGAAATCTCCCCTTTACTTATAATCATTGGCCTGGTAATCTTAGCAATAACCTTTATCACAAGAAAGAGAACTATTACAATTGCCTGCTTTGACGGAAATATTATCGAACTATATTTTACCAATAAAAATAAATCCGAAATCACGGCATTTGCTCACCAAATCATTGACTCCTCAAATTCTTTCCTATTAAATAAGTATAGCAAGGTTGACAAAGATCTTCCTATTGACAATCAACTAAGTAATCTGGATTTTCTGCTAAATAGAGAAATAATAACAGAAGAGGAATTCGAGAATTTAAAAAATCAGTTACTTGGGCGCAACACTAAATCAAAAATTGGCTTTAGCGCATAGCAACAGCATATAACCAGGATTCTTATGTATAGAACTTAGAGAAGTTCCAAACCCTCCTGATATTCATTTTTTTAATCCCCTCAAAACTGGTAAATTTAATTTACATAATCTTTCTTATGCCAGAACAAAACAACAACAACTCCCGAAGGGACTTCCTAAAAAAATCAAGCGCCATTGCAGCACTCAGCATCGCCTCGCCGGTTTTGGCAAAAGCTGCTGAAAATGATGAGAAGATAGCAAGCCTTTTTGAACAAATGCCTCTAAAGCTGGAAGTAAACGGCATTGTTCATAACTTATCCGTAGAGCCAAGAGTAACGCTGCTTGATCTGTTGCGTGAACAACTCCACCTCATGGGCACCAAAAAAGGCTGCGACCATGGCCAGTGCGGTGCCTGTACAGTACATGTAGATGGCAAACGCATTAACTCCTGCTTGTCATTGGCGGTAATGAACGAAGGAAAAAAAATTACAACTATTGAAGGCCTTGCCAATGGCGATAAACTGCATCCCATGCAGGAAGCATTTATTAAGTATGATGGCTTTCAATGCGGCTATTGCACACCCGGACAGATAATGAGTGCCGTGGCTTGTGTAAGAGAAGGCCATGCAGATACGGAAGCAGAAATACGTGAATACATGAGTGGCAACATTTGCCGCTGCGGTGCTTATCCAAATATTGTAGAAGCTATTGTGGAGGCAAAAGAGAAGGGAGGCGTTTAATTGAATTTCCGAGCAACGTCTCACAAAGAGGACGTTGCAACTAACAAAACGAACACTGAATTTCTGAGGAACTTTTCTCACAAAAAAAGTCGCAACAAATAACACAACGCACCATCCGGCAAAGCCGAGACATTGCTAAAAAATAAAAGTTATGATCAACTTTAATTACGTAAAACCTTCTACCCAAAAAGCTGTAACAGATACGCTGGGCAAAGATGCCACTGCACAAATCATTGCAGGCGGCACCAACCTGGTAGATCTCATGAAACGAGGCGTAGCAGCTCCTGAAAAATTAATAGATATAACAGGTCTGTCCTTAAAAAATATTGAGCAGCAAAAAGGTTTTGTACGCATAGGTGCATTGGCACTAAACAGCGTGGTGGCAGAAAATGAATTGATCATACAAAAGTTTCCTTTGCTTTC
>JANMBZ010000196.1:0-11222 GCA_031360765.1 Chitinophagaceae bacterium | reverse complement strand
TGGATGACCGAGTGCTGCAACAAATAAACGGTTCTCATTTTTTGGGTCAATGGCAAGTCCACCGATCTGTTGTGCATGTTGCAAACCGATGTTTTTCCAGGTAGATCCGCCATCTGTTGATTTATAGATACCATCACCAACACTCAGGTCTGGCCGCTGCAGGCCTTCGCCGCTGCCAACATAAATTACATTTGGATTTGAGGGAGAGACAACAATATCGCCAATACTTCCGGTGGGCTGATCATCAAAGATTGGTTTCCAGGTGCGGCCAAAATCATTGGTCTTCCATACGCCGCCATTATTTACGCCAATGTAAAAAACATTGGGTTGCGATGGAATCCCTACAGCGCCAACGGTTCTTCCGCCACGGTGCGGTCCAATGCAGCGCCACTGCATGGCGTTATAATATTTTGCATCGAAGGACTGAGCTTTTACGTTCAGTAAAAAGCAAAGACAAAGTAAAGAGGCGGAGAACTTGCGCATGGTTGATTTTTTAAAGAAGATAAAATTGATTCCTGAATTCGAATAAATAAACAGGATCATAAATTTAACTTTGTTATTCAACTTTTAATAATTTTTATATGAGCAACTTAGTACAGGAATTTAATGACTACCGCACCAAAATGAATGAGGTAATTCTTAGTAAAGAAAACCTGGTGATAAAACGCCTCTGGAATCTTGATACCAACACCTATGCCGAAGGCGCACTGGATGTAAAAACAAAAGAATTGCTGGGGCTTGTTGCCAGCATGGTTTTGCGCTGCGATGATTGTATAAAATACCATTTAGGTAAATCGCATGAACTGGGCATAACAACCGAACAGATGTATGAAGTATTTGCGGTGGCCAATATTGTTGGCGGAACGATTGTGATACCACATACAAGGAGGGCGGCTGAATACTGGGAAGAATTAGTGGGTAGTGAATAAAGTTTCACGCAGAGGACGCAAAGGAGCAGAGAAAACAGAGATACCTCAGCGACCTCAACTTCTCTACAATCTCTGCGTGAAAAATATTTTTTATATAGAGGACACAGAGATGACTAATATCATTGAGTACCGAGTATTTATTTTCAGTAACTTTAGCCTTCAATATTTTAAACCATGAGTGATACAATAACGAGCTTGCCACCTCTCACCGCCAAAGATTTTGTAACCGACCAGGAAGTACGCTGGTGCCCCGGATGTGGCGATTATTCCATCTTGGCACAGGTACAAAAAATAATGCCTACGTTGGGTATTCCAAGAGAAAATATTGTAATTGTAAGTGGTATCGGCTGCAGCAGCCGCTTTCCATATTACATGAATACGTATGGTATGCACAGCATTCATGGCCGTGCAACAGCGGTAGCCAGTGGATTAAAAGCAGCCCGGCCCGAACTGAGTGTTTGGATAGTTACCGGCGATGGCGATGGGTTGAGTATTGGTGGTAACCACACCATTCATTTATTGCGCCGCAATTTTGATGTAAACATTTTATTGTTTAATAACCAGATTTATGGGTTAACCAAGGGGCAATATTCACCCACATCCGAAGAAAATAAAATAACCAAGAGTACTCCTTTTGGAAGTATAGATCATCCGTTTAATCCGTTGGCTTTGGCCATGGGTGCCGATGCAAGTTTTATTGCACGTACGATGGATAGAGACCCGAAACACCTGCAGGCAATGCTTTTGCGTTCGCAGTTACATAAAGGAGCTTCGTTTTTAGAGATATACCAAAACTGCAATATTTTTAATGATGGTGCTTTTGAAATTTTTACAGAGAAAAAAAGCAAACCTGATGAAGTGTTGTTTTTAGAGCAGGGCAAACCTTTAGTTTTTGGCGCCACGCAAAACAAGGGTATTAAATTAGATGGATTTAAACCGGTGATTGTTGACCTGGCGGAAGGTGCAGCAACAGATGATTTGTGGATACATGATGAAAGAGATTTTTACAAAGCACAGATATTGATACGCATGTTTGATGATCCGAAATTAGAAGGCCATTTACCAAGACCGTTTGGTGTTTTTTACGAAACCGAAAGAGCCTGTTACGAAGATAGCATGACCATGCAGATTGAAGAAGTGATTGCCAAAAGAGGTAAGGGCGATTTAGATAAATTGTTGAAAGGAAATGAGACTTGGGTGATAAACTAAAAAAAACCTCCGCCCCCTGCCCTTCGACTTCGCTCAGGATGAGCGGAACTTTGGAGTATGTAACTACAAACTTCTTTTTTCTTTATAAAGAGATTGATAAAAAAATTTAAACGAGCCATCAAAACTGATGGCTCTTGTGTTAAGCAGCGTTTCTATAAACTATGGAGTCTTTTTAAGAAAGAATAATGAGTTTAAAAAAATTATTGATTCTACCCATTGGTTTTTTATTTACAACATTTCTTTACATATCCTGTTGCAAATGCACCGATGTGCAAACTCCGTTTTATGAAGTAAGAAATGCTTCCGTTAATCCGCTGGGCAGTGGTGGGGTTTTAATTGACAATGGAACTCCCGTAACTGCAGACACCGTTTTTCTGAATTATTATTTAGGTATTGCTTGTATTGCTGAAGCCAAAACAGATTTTTCATTTTTAGTTAACGGAGCTTATGCCTGCAAATGCCCTGAATGTGGCGGACAAGGCTTAAAGAGTAAACTACAAACCATTGAAATTACAAGCGATAATGTTTTTAATGGAATTGCAGCCGGTAGTTCACTAAACTCTTTTTTTAAAATTAAGGCTGATTATGCAGGTATGCCTGATTTTAATATTGATGCATTAGTGAGTAATTTTAATACACAAGCTGGCATCAAAACAGGATTTTCAGTTTTTACCAAAACAAAGCCAGGCAATACTTTAGCTCATAAATTAAAAATGAACATGGCATTTGCAAACAGCACTGTTGTAACCGTAATTACAAAGCCAATTACATGGCAATAGCTTTTAAAACATTTTGTTAGCCAGTAAATACTCCGCAATCTGCACCGCATTGGTAGCAGCGCCTTTGCGTAGGTTATCACTCACTATCCAGCAGTTTAAAGTATTGGCTTGTGTTTCATCTCTTCTTATCCTTCCAACAAAAGTATCGTCTTTGTCATAAGCAGTTAAAGGCATGGGATAAATAAAATTGGCAACATCATCTTTTACAACAACACCGGGTGCTTTGCTAAGTATTTCTCTTACTTCTGCCAGATCAAAATCATTTTCAAATTCAATGTTAACACTTTCGCTATGGCCGCCCATGGTTGGTATGCGTACGCAGGTGGCGGTAACTTTTATGCTGTCATCACCCATTATTTTATTGGTTTCTAAAACCATTTTCATTTCTTCTTTGGTGTAACCATTTTCTAAAAACACATCAATATGTGGTATGGCATTTAAGTCGATGGGATACTTGTATGCCATCTCACCTTCAATGCCCCTGCGTTCGTTCATCAATTGCGTAACGGCTTTAACGCCGGTACCGGTAACACTCTGGTAAGTGCTAACCACAACTCTTTTTATTTTATATTTATCATGCAATGGTTTTAGCACCACCACCATTTGTATAGTAGAGCAGTTTGGGTTTGCAATGATCTTGTCTTCTTTTGTCAACACATTTGCATTTACTTCGGGCACTACTAATTTTTTTGTAGGGTCCATGCGCCATGCACTGGAGTTATCTATTACAGTAATACCGGCTGCAGCAAATTGCGGAGCCATTTCCAAAGAAGTACTTCCGCCTGCAGAAAAAATAGCGACGTCTGGTTTGGCAGCAATGGCATCTGCAGCACTTACAATTTTATACTGTTTATTTTTAAAAGTTATTTCTTTACCAATACTTCTTTCCGAAGCAACCGGAATCAATTCATCTACCGGAAAATTTCTTTCGGCCAGTACCTGTAACATTTTTGTGCCTACCAGGCCGGTGGCGCCTACAACTGCAACTTTCATCTTTTAATATTTAGAACGCAAAAGTAATGAGAGAAAAATAAAAAACAGTTGTGATTTTTTGTTAACTTGTTTACTTAATGAAAACTGCTATGAAAAAAGTAATTGTACTTTTATTTTTAGTATCGCTGTTTACAATTACGGGCTATGCCCAATTTGCAAACCGCTACGATATTGTGATTGACGAACTGATGGCCGACCCTACGCCACAAGTTGCTTTACCCAACAACGAATGGATTGAATTACGCAACACATCTTCAACCGCATTTAATTTACTGGGCTGGCGCATTGGCGATGCAACCGGGCAAAGCGGCATCATGCCATCTTATAATTTATTGCCCGATAGTTTTGTAATTGTTTGTACCGCAAGTGCTGTTGCTGCTATGAGTGTTTTTGGGCCAACCATTTCCGTTACCAGTTTTCCTTCGCTGGATAATGCAGGTGATGCTATTTATTTACGCAGTCCGCAAAACAGAATTATACATTCAGTGAGTTATACCGATGCCTGGTACCAGAATGAATTAAAAAAAGATGGCGGCTGGACTTTGGAAATGATAGACACTAAAAACCCCTGCAGCGGTTTTACAAACTGGAAGGCAAGTATTGATGTAAAAGGAGGAACACCGGCAAAGAAAAACTCGGTAGATGCTGTTAATGCAGATGCACAGGCTCCACAATTGCTGAGGGCTTTTGCCACCGATAGTGTAAACATTAGCCTGGTATTTGATGAGCCGCTGGACAGTATAAAAGCAGCTTCAGCCGGTAATTACAGCATCAGTGATGGTATCGGCACTCCTCAATCTGCTATTGCTGTTGCACCAGCTTTTGATAAAGTAACCTTACGATTAAATACGCCGCTGGCACGTAATAAAGTTTATACCATTACTGTGTCGGCCATTATAGACTGTAAAGGAAATATCATCGGCACAAAAAATAATGCAAGGCTTGGGTTAAGTACAGCGGCAGATAGTTTTGATATTGTTGTAAATGAAATCCTTTTCAACCCAAAAGCCAACGGAACAGATTATGTAGAAATTTATAACCGCAGCAATAAGATCATTGATTTAAAACAAACGTACATAGCCAACCGGAATACAACAGGAGCGATCAGCAGTATAAAACAACTGAGTGCTGATAATTATTTACTATTTCCACAGGATTTTATGGTGATAACAGAAGATCCTGTTATTGTAAAAAGAGATTTTATTACACAGAATATGGATGCATTTGTAACCGTTGCATCCATGCCATCTTTTAATGATGATGAAGGAGATGCAATTATTTTAAATACACAGGGAAATATCATTGATGAAATAAAGTATAACGAAAAGTGGCATTTTAAACTGATTGATAACCGGGAAGGAGTAGCATTGGAACGTATAGATTACAATGCGTCAACACAAAACGAAGTCAACTGGCACAGCGCTGCCACCAGCGTTGGCTATGGTACGCCTACTTACAAAAATTCTCAATACAGGCTTGATTTACAGGTGCAGGGAGAAATAACCGTAACACCCGAAATTGTATCGCCCGATAATGATGGCATGGATGATTTTGCAACCATTGATTACAGCTTTCCATCGCCGGGCTATGTTGCTAACATAACTATCTTTGATGCAAACGGCAGAGCGGTGCGTTACCTGCAACGCAATGCTTTGTGTGGCATAAAAGGTAACTTTCGTTGGGATGGCCTGGGAGAGAAATTTCAAAAACTACCGGTGGGCATTTATATTTTTTATACCGAAGTGTTTAATTTAGATGGAAAGAAAAAGCAGTTTAAGAATACGATTGTATTGGCAAGAAGAAATTAATCATCACCAAAATAACAATTTATGCAAAAACACATCATGCCGGCAATCATCATTGCTGCTCTGGTAATTTCATCATGTAATAATAAAAATGAAGAATCGAAAATGACAACTACAGCTTACAAATGGGCAGACAGTCTGGCGGCACCGGTTGCAGAAAAGAAAGCCAAAGAATTAATCGCCCATGGCGATACCCGTATTGATAATTATTACTGGATGAATGATTATTTTAAAAAAGGACCCGACAGTACCAAAGTGGTAGAGTACCTGAAAGCAGAAAATGCTTATTATGATACCATGATGAGCGGCACAAAAACCCTGCAGGAAAACCTGTACACCGAAATGAAGGCGAGGATTAAAGAAAAAGATGAAAGCGTACCCACCTTTAAAAACGGATATTTTTATTACAGCCGTGTGGTAGAGGGCAAAGATTATTTTGTGTACTGCCGTAAAAAAGGAACGCTGCAGGCCGCCGAAGAAGTGTTGCTGGATGTGAATGCGATGGCTGAAGGGCATAATTATTTTTCGGCAACAGGTTTTGATGTGAGCATAGATAACAAACTGCTGGCTTATGGTGTTGATATGCTTAGCCGCAGGCAGTACGACATTTACATAAAAAACCTAGAGACCGGCGAAATTTATAAAGACAAAATACCAAATACAGAAGGAGATCCGGTTTGGGCTAATGATAACCTAACATTATTTTATACCGCTAAAAATCCCGTAACACTTTTATCAGAAAAAATAAAAAGACATAAGTTTGGAACCGATGCTGCAACAGATAAAACAGTGTACGAAGAAAAAGACCCCAGTAATTATATTGGTGTAGGAAAATCAAAGTCGGATAAATTTATTCTAATTACATCCCAAGCCACGCTATCATCAGAAGTAAGATGGATTGATGCAACAAAACCCGAAGGTACTTTCACGGTTTTTCAACCAAGGATGAAGGAAGTGTTGTACAATGTTGATCATGCCAATAATAAATTTTACATACGCACCAATCTGCAGGCAAAGAATTTTAAAGTGATGACCTGTGACGAAATGAAAACTGATTCAGCATCCTGGAAAGAGTTGATTGCTCATAATGATAAAGTTTTGATACAAGGATTTGACCTGTTTAAAAACTACATGGCCATTTCCGAAAGAAAAGATGGTTTAACACAAATTCATATCTTAAATACCAAAGACAACAGCTCTCATTATCTGAAATTTGATGAAGCTGCTTATGCCGCTGGTATCAGCAATATCCCGGATTATAATACTGATGTGATGCGGTATAATTATACATCGCTAACAACACCCAACTCTGTTTATGATTACAATATGGTTACCAAAGAAAAAAAACTGATGAAGCAACAGGAAGTGATTGGTAGTTTTAAACCTGCCGATTATGTTACCGAAAGGGTAATGGCAACTGCAAAAGACGGAACAAAAATCCCGATCTCAATTGTTTATAAAAAAGGGTTTAACAAAGATGGAAATGCAGCTTTGATGTTGTACGGTTATGGTTCTTACGGAGCCAGTATGGAAGCATCTTTCAGCAGTGTGCGCCTGAGTTTGCTTGATCGTGGTTTTGCATACGCTATTGCTCACATACGTGGCGGACAGGAAATGGGCAGAAGCTGGTACGAAGATGGAAAGATGATGAAGAAGATAAACAGCTTCACCGATTTTATTGATTGCGCCGAATTTTTATTGGCGGGTAAATATACCAGCAAAGAACATTTGTATACCAGCGGAGGCAGTGCCGGTGGTTTATTGATGGGTGCTGTTGTAAACATGCGGCCCGATCTGTGGCATGGCGTAATTGCCGGCGTACCGTTTGTGGATGTATTGACAACCATGAGCGATCCTTCGATTCCATTAACAACAAACGAATACGATGAGTGGGGCAATCCTGCGAATAAAGAAAGCTATTTTTATATGAAATCATACTCGCCTTATGATAATGTAAGCAAACAGGCATATCCAAATATGCTTATAACAACCGGCCTGCACGATAGCCAGGTACAATATTTTGAACCAGCAAAATGGGTTGCCAAACTGCGTGAAATGAAAACGGATAAAAATAAATTGTTACTACATACAGATATGGAAGCCGGCCATGGTGGTGCCAGCGGCAGGTTTAAAGCACTAAAAGACCGGGCAAGAGAATATGCATTTTTATTTGCCTTGGAAGGGATAACAAAGTAAAGAGAACGATCGTATAAGAAGACACCTGGTGTAAAAACCGGGCATCTTCTTTTATATATACAAGCGATCTTTAACAAAGGTTTTTGGATTTTTACGACATTTAAAAATGCCATACTCAATTTTTTGCATAATTTAAAGAACTGATACCCAACTAAAACCAGAACATGAAACCCATACCCGTAAAACATTTTCTTGCAAGCAGCATTTTTATATTGATGGCAACATCTGCATTTCCGCAAAAAGAATTCTTCCGTCCTCAACAGGTTTTTACCAAAGAACAGATGAGCAATTTTTATTCTTCCATTACTATTCATGAAGAGCTTGTAATTTTTAATGCCAACGATTATCAACTGTATGCCTACAACAAAAAATACGGGTCGCTTAAATGGTCTGTTGAAACCAATTATAAATCCGTGCCTTGGTTCCTGTCTCACGAACCAAGGCTAAGAAGTATATGATCTTTAGAAATAAGTTAGTTTTTAATCCCAGATCCGCAAATTTGCCCAATCTTAAAAACTCAAGCAAGAAATGATTGATGTAATTCAAATATTTAAATTAGAAGAAAGGTTTAAAAAAGATGAGTATGAGACAGGCAAACTGCGGGTTCTTAATCAAAGCGAAGACAGTTTAATGTCCAGGACCGGTTACTTAAAGAACCGCACTTTGTATTTGCCAGATATGGGGAAGCAAGAGCCTGACCTTCAAAGTGCACACACCGTCATTATTCAGGATATTAATGGCTTTGATCCCTTTCCTTTCACCATGTCACGGGATGCATCGCATCGGCCCAGATGGTTTAAGGATATTAAAAAGAATCATGTTTTGTTGGTTAAGGATGAAGCAATATGCTACTACAGGCTTTCAAGATCTTTGACTTTTGAGATTTTCAGAATTGAAAAAAAACAGCCTGACTGCTTTAACCTATACCTGAACTATTCCGAAAATCCGCTCGCTATTGGTGTGCCCGAACGGGATGATCATAAAATTGCAGAGATTAAGCTTAATAAACCCGTGAGATACAAACTAAATGGAAAGTCCGACTTTACAATGACCGGTAGAAAACAGCGGACATTTGCTGAGTACGATTACTTGATAGAATTTGTAGGCCAGGCTGATAAGATCGTTTTTAAAGATTGGAACAAAATGGAGACCAGCAAGATTAAACCAAAGGAATATAAGCTCGTGGACGAGAGAAAAATATTAAAATAAAACTCAGCTATCCCAAAAGTTGGAAGCGCTGTTAAAGGCGGCGGAAAGATTTGTATGCAGGTATTTACTGCAACGGTATGGTCAGTTATGGGTTGTTAAGATTTATTGGAATAGAAAAGAAGAGCTGTTGCAATAGTTTAATATGGAATGGTTGACTTAAACCGGCCGCTAATTTTTTAACGCCTGAAACAATTTAAAAAAACGCACTGATGAAAACACAACTGAAAAATTATTTTTTTGCATTGAGCTTTTTATTATTTTTTACAACCGCAGGTTATTCCCAAAAAGAATTCTTCCGCTCCCAACAGGTGTTTACTGAAGAACAAATGAGCAATTTTTATTCTTCGGTAACTATTCATGACGGACTGGTGATCTTTAATGCCAATGACTATCACCTCTATGCCTATAACAAAAAAGATGGGTCGCTTAAATGGTCTGTTGAAACCAATTATAAATCTACGATACCTGTGTTTGTGCAGGACAGTATTGTTTATGCAGGCATATCCAAAAAAGAAGTACACCAGGCGGCAAAGTTCAACCTGGCAGATGGAAAATTAATAAAAGTACTGCCATTTGGACCACTGGCCACAAAGCCATTTATTAAAAACGAGATGCTTTATGGTACCGCTATTTACAATTATGGTTGCATACTTGCATACGACCTTAATAAAGATACGGTTGCCTGGAGCCGGTTTATTGCACACGGATTCTCCCGCCGGCCTTATTACTTTGAAAATAAGATCATGGCTAATGCAGAAGCAAATAATTGGGTGGCGTTAAGTTATGATGGTACTTTGCTTGATACGACATGTGCAGTGAAGGCTGCTCTTTTTGTAGAGGATATTCCCTGCGTAAAGAAATTTACGGCACTTACACATGACGGCCTTGAGATAAAAGGAAAACTATCTGATGATATTTTTGGAACTGATTTTTTTGACCTGCCCGAAATAATAACCACGGATAATTTTACAGTTGTATTAAATGGAGATAAGCTCAGCATAATTTCTAAAAAACTCAAAATAAAACAACAGGTAGAAGTTTCTTCCTTAGTGGATGACCTTGCTGACAACTATAATACAAAATTGCTGAAAGCAGATGATGAGCATATCTGGTTGCTGTATAGCGCTCACCTAATGCAGTATAATCATAAAACAAAAAAGCTGGTCCGGTCAACAGATATTACTGTATGGCAACCGGATAGTGTTTTACTGGATGAAGAAAATATCTGGGTGGTATCAGGTAAGGATGGATTGTTGTATGGACTCTCATTAACATCAAACTAAATTTTTTCCATTGCATCCGTATACAGAAAAACCTGGTGATATTATAACAAAACAATTCCATCCTAATGGCTCTTTGTGTATGTACTTCGTTTTAAAAGATGGAAAGCCGGCTAATGGTTGGAGTAGTAAAACCTGGTTTAAAAAAGAAGGTTTGCAGCAGGAAGAAAACTACAGCAATGGTTTGCTCATCGAAAAAATATGTTATAACGAAAGTGGTGTAATTACTGAACACAAGATATGGAACAACCGCCTTGAGCAACTTATAGATAAACCTCCACATTCCAAGCTCCGTAAACCCAATGTAGTTAACGGCTACGGATCTTTAAGTGCATACATTAAACAACTACCTGCAGTAAGTGAATTTATCAATGCTGAGTACAATGAAGATTCGCTTTTCCGGTCATTCCATGAGGCCAGTAAGATAGAAAAGGATGACGCCACATGGACAATGAAGGGCAAACAAATGAGTTTTACCATTTACTGGGATCATGATGAAGTTTCTCATCAATGGCATTGCCATTGCACCAGCGAAGAACTTTACTGGAAAGCAAGGTCGTTTTTGAAAGACAAACTTTAAGCGTATAAAACATACCCTGTTTGATACTATACCAGGTCAATATCAAAATTTACCAGCTGCACAAACTCACTCAATCTTGCATCAATATCTGCTTTGGTAATTTCTTTTAATCTTTCTGGGCCAAATTTTTCAACACAAAAACTGGCCATGGCGCTACCTACTATAATGGCGGTTTTCATGTTTTCAAAACTTATATCTTTTGTTTTGGCAAGATGACCGATAAAGCCTCCGGCAAAAGTATC
>JANMBZ010000112.1:0-10470 GCA_031360765.1 Chitinophagaceae bacterium | reverse complement strand
CATGGAGATTGGGATGTTGCAACCTATACCGATGCCTTTAATAAAGTGCAGGTATTTTTGGGCATACATGTACAATAAAAATAAAACATTCATTCTTTTATACGCATCCCGCCTGTGGCGGGATGTTTTTTTATTTACTTTGCAGTGATGATAAAGACTTTATTTTCCATTATTACAATACACTTTTTTTTATGCCCGGGATTACAGGCACAAAACTCAAAAGCCAGTTATGCCCCTAATACAACAAAAGAAGCAAGATTAAAAGAATATAGAAATCTTATAATCAGCATCAATAAAAATATATTAATTCCGTTAACAGATTCAACTGAAGAAAACTGGCAGAATGCTTTTGATGCGATGCTGCTATTAAATTACCGTACTGCTTTTATAGATGCAAGAATACGCTCAACAATGGATTCTGTTGGGCACAGAAGTACTGCATTTCAAAAAGGAATATTACAATTGATTTTTCCGCTTTACCCAAAAGAATTTGTACCGCAGGTTGCTAAGCTGGTTATGCAAACCAACGACACTAAATTGTTTGCAATGTGCAGCGAGTATCTTTTTTTAAATAAAAAATCTGAAATCTATAAACAGCAATTACTAAAGCGGATGGAAGATATAAGCAGGCAAAGTGGCAATGGAGAAGCCAATCCGTTTTTTTCAGTTTTGAATAATAAAATGCTGCCAAATTTTACAGAATGCCCGCCTGTAAAAGATTTACTGGCTGCTGAGTTTTTACCAAACGAAATGGTTGTTTTTAGTTTTCAGCGTAAAAACAGAAATTACCCGGGCTTGGTGATGGTAAGAGGTAAAGATGGAAAATTTATTAAAGAAGGGGGCGGAAAATATTTTGGCGTACCACAACTTGCACGCAGTAGCACCAATATGCCGGGCTACATCAGCAACGGAAATACACCACAGGGCATTTTTAAAATATTTGGCTTTGCAGTTTCGCAGGGTAGTTTAATTGGCCCCACAACCAATGTACAGATGGTTTTGCCTTACGAAAAATCAACCGATGTGAGCGATTCCGTTACAAAAACGCTGGGCGATAATTATCGATTTTTTTTACCACGTTCGTGGAAAGGTTATTATCCCATTTACGAAGCCTATTATGCCGGCAAAGCCGGCCGTACAGAAATTATTGCACATGGCACTACTGTAAATCCTACCTATTATGCAAAGCAACCTTATTACCCGTTAACACCAACACAAGGTTGCTTATGCACCAAAGAAATATGGAGTGCTGTTGATGGAAAAAGATTGGAAAGCGATCAGCAGAAATTAGTGGATGCTGTAAAAAAAGCCGGTGGCGCAAATGGATATTGTGTTATTATTGAAATTGATGATGAGCAGAAGCCGGTTAGTTTAAAAGATGTTTTACCTTTCCTTAAATAAAAATATGAAGGCTGATATTAAGAGCAGAGCAGATATAGAAAAAATGGTGCTCCAATTTTACGAAGCAGTAAAAGCTGATAAGACAATTGGTTTTATTTTTACCGATGTGGTGCATATGAATTGGGAAAAACACATTCCGCTGATTGTTGATTTTTGGGAAACCATTTTACTTGACAAACCGGTTTACACAAAAAATGCCATGGAAGTGCATTACGATCTGAATAAAAAGTTACCGTTACAACAAGAGCATTTCAACAGTTGGCTACATTTATTTACATCAACAGTAGATGATTTATTTGAAGGTAAAATTGCAGCACTGGCTAAAACAAGAGCCAAATCAATTGCGGCGGTAATGTTATTTAAAATGGAAAATGCAAGAAAGGGCCTATAAGGCTGAATAAAGATATACCGTACAAGAGTGTCCTTCGGCTACGCTCAGGATAAACTGCCAATGAAGCCAAATCAAGGAACCAATTTCTGGCCCCAAAAAAACAACCATGCAACTAAACTGGATTTTTAAAAAATTTGATGAGCTTTCTGCAACAGAATTATATGCGATAATGCAATTGCGTAACGAAGTTTTTGTTGTGGAGCAAAATTGTGTTTACCAGGATGCAGACAATAAAGATCAGCCTTCGATGCACCTTTGCGGCTGGGATGGAACGAAACTGGTGGCTTATACACGTATAATTCCGCAGGGTATTTCCTATCTTGAAGCCAGCATTGGGCGGGTAGTAACATCGCCTGCATACCGCAATACCGGTGCAGGTAAACAACTTATGAAAGAGAGTATAAGCCGCTGTTTAAGCGAATTTAACTGCACAGCAATAAAGATTGGTGCACAGGTTTATCTTACTGAATTTTATCAATCGCTTGGTTTTATACCATGCAGCAGCCAGTATTTGGAAGATGGGATCCCACATATAGAAATGATATTGAACAAATAATTTTATAGCTCAGGCAATATCTTTAATAGTTTACCGTTTTTACAAAGTGGTTTGTTCATTTTCTCCTTTGCAGTAATGCAGGCTTTTGTTCTCTCCACTCCAATTATCCAATAATATCGAAAGACTAAATCTGATTTCTGATGAAGCCATATTTACACAAATCTGTGCAAAAGCGTGTTCTGCTGCTTCTGATAAGTTTCCTCATCTTTTCCAATTTACATTCACAAACATATTTATTTGGCAAAAAAATTAAATGGGAAGTAGGTTTAAATTTTGGCCCCAGTTTTTTTTTAGGCGACTTAGGCGGCAACTCCGGTAAAGGCACCAACGATATTAAAGACGTAAACCTGGAGTTTACAAAACTGATGAAAGGCATTTTTGTAACGGCCTATCCTAAAGATTGGCTGGGCATAAGGCTGGCTGCAGATGTTACTTATCTTGAAGGGAGTGACGACATTATTAATACAACCGGTATTAATGAATTGTACCGAAAACAACGTAATCTCGATTTTAAATCAACTGTTTTAGAAGGGTATCTTGCGCTGGAACTTTTCCCTACTATGATGCTGAGAAGAGATAAAGAGTACCAGCCAAAATTAAGGCCCTATGGCCTCGTAGGTATTGGTGTTTTTCATTTTAATCCAAAAGGTTCATTAACAGATGCGGCAGGCAATAAAAGCTGGTATGCCTTGCAGCCACTGCGTTTGGAAGGGCAGGGAATGACTGAATACCCTGAGGTAAAACCATATAAATTAACACAGATAAATATTCCGATTGGGGCAGGTTTAAAATATTATGCATCGGAACGTATTAACCTGAGCACAGAAGTTTTATACCGAAAAACATTTACTGATTATATTGATGATGTGAGTAAAAGTTATATTGATCCAAATAATTTCAAAAAATATTTATCGGCATCTGATGCGGCAATTGCTTACCAGCTTTCTGATAAAGTACAACCCATAATTTTTCCGGGTATGACGAGGTTTCCGGCCGGTAATCAAAGAGGCGATACAAAAAACGGCGATACTTATTTTTCATTGGTATTGAAATTAGGAATAAGATTAGGACCGCTTAATGAAAGTAATGTATTGAGGCAAACGAGATGCCCATCAGTTTATTAAACTAACAAAAAATAAAGTTATGAGTAACAATTATCAATTAAATCCGGGATGGCACAAGCAGGTATTGCTTTTTACTGCCTGTGTGATCATCGGATTCGAAATTTTTAATTAGTTATTACATTTTTAAGTGTAAGTGATACAACAGAAGTTTGACCCCAAAGAGGAGCTATGGATATTTTAATATTCAAAGATTACCCCTGAAACCACAATCTTTAAATTTCGTTGACATCTTTTACACTTTTTTTAAAAAAGAAAATCCATGTTTATGAGGCATGGATTTTTTTATTTTATACTGTCAGATTGAGCCTGTTGAAACCGGTACTATTGTCAAACCGCCTTCGACAAGCTCAGGCTGACAGTATGTTTTTACTTAAGTTCAGATTTTAAATATTTTCCAGTAAAGCTTTCTTTAACTTTTATTAAATCTTCGGGCAGGCCTTCAAACAAAACTTTTCCACCTCCATCCCCACCTTCGGGGCCAATATCAATAATATGATCGGCAACTTTTATTACATCCATATTGTGTTCAATCACCAAAACGGTATTACCCCTGTCAACCAATTTATTTATTACCTCCAGCAAAAGTTTTATATCCTGAAAATGGAGACCCGTAGTTGGTTCATCCAGAATGTAAAAAGTTTTACCGGTATCTTTTTTACCAAGCTCAGTTGAAAGTTTAACACGCTGGGCTTCGCCGCCGCTAAGTGTTACAGCACTTTGCCCAAGGGTTATATATCCCAAACCAACATCCTGCAATACTTTTATTTTTCGGTAAATGTATGGCACTGCCTGAAAAAATTCCACCGCATCATCAACTGTCATATCCAGCACATCGCTGATAGATTTTCCTTTGTAACGGATCTCCAAAGTTTCACGGTTGTATCTTCTGCCATTACATTTTTCGCAATGCACATGTACATCGGGTAAAAAATTCATTTCAATTACACGCATGCCGCCGCCTTCGCAAACATCGCAGCGGCCGCTTTTTACATTAAAGGAAAAACGGCCTGCAGTGTAACCTCTTATTTTTGCTTCGGGCACCATCGCAAACAAAGTTCTGATATCAGTAAAAAAACCACAGTAGGTTGCCGGGTTGCTCCTGGGTGTTCGCCCGATGGGGCTCTGATCTATTTCAATCACTTTATCAATCTGCTCCAAACCCTTTATGGATTTATACTCCAGCGGGTTTGCTTTTGAATTATAGCAAAACTTATTCAACAATGGATACAGTGTTTCATTTATCAAAGTAGATTTGCCACTGCCACTTACACCGGTAACCAATATCAATTTTCCCAATGGAAATTTTACATCTACGTTTTGTAAATTATTTCCCTTCACACCTTTTAACTCAATAAATTTTCCATTACCTTTTCTTCTTTCTTTGGGGATTTCAATACTTTTTGTGCCCAGTAAATATTGCGCTGTTTCCGATTTAGAATCCAGGATGGTTTGCGGTGTACCCATAGCAACAATTTCGCCGCCATGCTTGCCGGCCTTGGGCCCTATATCAACCAGGTAATCAGATGCAAGCATAATATCTTTATCATGCTCAACAACCAAAACGCTGTTGCCAATATCACGCAGGTTTTGCAATGCAGTAATTAATCTTTGGTTATCCCGCTGGTGCAATCCAATGCTGGGTTCATCCAAAATATAAGTGATACCCTGCAGTTGAGAACCTATCTGTGTTGCCAGCCTGATGCGCTGCGACTCTCCACCACTAAGGCTTTTAGAAGGCCGGTTGAGAGAAAGATAAGTCAGTCCCACATCCAATAAAAATTGCAACCGCTCCCTTATTTCTTTTAAAACATCTTTGGCAATGGCATTTTGTTTATCGCTCACACGTAATTCAATTCCATCAAACCAGGCAGCCAGGTTATCTAAATTTAAATTACTTAGCTCAGCAATATTTCTGTTATCTATTTTAAACCAGAGGCTTTCCTTTTTTAATCTGGCACCATTGCAGGATGTACAGGTTGCAAGCTCCATATAATTTTCGACCCAGCTACGCAACATCTCCGAACTTTGTGCAGAGCTGAACCAACGCTTCAACATCGGTATAATGCCTTCGTAACTTCCTGTAAAAACTTCCGGCACGGTATCATCACTTAAATCAACCTGCAAAGCAGGGTTAATTTCCTGATCGCCATACAAAAGCAGATCGAGTTGTGCCTTTGGTAAATCTTTTATTGGTTTGGCAAGATTGATTTTATGTTTCCTGGCAAAAACAATTACCTGTTGAAAAACACTGGCATTTCGTTCTTCGCCTAACGGCGCAATGCCGCCTTCAGCAACAGTTTTAGAAGTATCGGGCAGCACTTCATCCATATCAATAGTATATACATTACCCAATCCTCGGCAGGTTGGGCATGCACCATAAGGCGAGTTAAAAGAGAATGCATTGGGCGATGGTTCTTCGTAACTGATACCCGTTTCTTCACACATCAACAGCTTGCTATACTGTACCACTTTATCATCATCGTTAATTAAGAGGAACATCAGATCTTTACCGAGTTGCAAAGTTTTTTGCACACTCTGGCTTAGCCTGAAACGCATTTCATCTGTAACAGCCATCCGGTCAACTACTACTTCTATATCATGAATTTTATACCGATCAACCTGCATCCTTGGTTTTAAATCCATCACTTCGCCATCAACCCTCACTTTTAAATATCCCTTCTTGCGTATATCTTCAAACAACTCCCGGTAGTGTCCTTTTCTTCCCCTTATCAAAGGTGCAAGCAGACTGATTTTTTTATTTTCAAATTTTTCGAAGATGTTACTTACAATTTCCTCTTCGCTAAACTTCACCATCTTTCTGCCGGTGTTGTAGCTGTAAGCCTCTCCCACCCTTGCATACAGCAAACGAAGAAAATCATAAATTTCTGTAACTGTACCAACCGTACTACGTGGATTTTTGTTGGTGGTTTTTTGTTCGATGGAAATTACCGGAGATAATCCGGTGATCTTATCAACATCGGGCCGCTCCATATCGCCCACAAACTGACGGGCATAAGCACTAAAGCTTTCCATATAGCGACGCTGGCCTTCGTTGTAAATAGTATCAAATGCCAGTGAAGATTTTCCACTGCCACTTACACCTGTAAATACAACCAATTTGTTTTTAGGAATTTTAATATCAATGTTCTTCAGGTTGTGTTCTCTTGCCCCAAATACTTCAATAAAATCTTTATCAATCATTTCTTCTGCAGAAGAAGCCTTTTTTACTTTCGCCATATATTTCCTTACTTACTGTAAAGGTACTAACAAATTGAGCATTGATTTGTTGAAGGCCGCATTGTTATGTAAATTTGTGATTCAATTTAATGTATGTTATTTAATTTATTTGGGAAGAAAGATGATGGTAGCGAAAACCACATCTTTACTGATCGTGCCTATGTATCAACAGCGGCTAAAATGAAGGCCTGTGCTGATTTAGCCAGCAAGCAACCAAATTATTTGTTTATTTGCTGGTTTGCAGATACTGCCGCAAAATTTAAAGAATATTTTAAAGATCTGGCGTTGGATGAAGAACAGGTTATAGAAGTTCGCCAATTGCATGCAGCAAAACTTACCGATAAAATACCGGTATTTACAGAGCATTACCCATTGCATGAAAAAGAAACCACCCTTATAAAAAACTGGCAAACCGAAAAAATAATTGTGTTCAGTGCTTTGGATGAACCACTCTTTAAACATTTTGGCAGCGACAAACTGATACCATTAATGAAAATGATGGGCATGAAAGAGGATGAAGTTATTGAGCACAGCATGGTAACAAAATCTATAACTAAAGGCCAGGAAAAAATTGCTCAACAGGTTACGCTGGAGCTATCTGCGGATTCGCAGGAAGAATGGATGCGAAAGAATGTAACATAATTGTTTTTCCAAAACCCTTTGCTGTAAAGGATTTTGTTCTTTCCCAAAAAATATTTTTAAAAATTTATTTGGAGAGTTAAAACTTTCATCAATATCTTTGTAGCAGTTCTTTAATATCACTTATCAAGAAAGGTAGAGGGTAATGGCCCGATGAAACCTTGACAACCTACTCCATTGTAATCCTTCGACAACCTCAGGATGACAATAGAGAAAGGTGCCAATTCCAACCGCTTCGGCGGATAGATAAGTCAGATTCAAAGCTTAAAAAAAATACTACAATACATTTAAAGCTCATCTGATTTTTCGGATGAGCTTTTTTAATGCCTTATCGGCGGTTGCAAACCCCGACTGTGGCTATTGAAAATTCTTATCCGACAAGGTTGCTCACTTGATAAGTGATTGTACAGAACTTGTATAACAATCATTCGTCAACAATAAAAACAAAAAGATGAGCAACGCAACAGAACTGATCCACAGCATTCCCGTAGATCCATTAACAGGAGCCATCAGTGTTCCCATTTATCAAACCAGTACTTACGTGCAGGATGCACCCGGCGTAAACAAAGGTTACGATTATGCCCGTAGCAACAATCCCACAAGAGGAACATTAGAAACTATTATTGCCAAATTGGAGAAAGGTAAAGTTGGTGTGGCTTTCGGCAGCGGACTGGCCGCCATTGATGCTGTTGTAAAACTTCTGAAAAGTGGAGATGAAATTTTAGCTGTTGATGATATTTATGGAGGTGCATTTAGATTGTTCACTCATATCTATGAAAAATTCGGCATCAAAATAAATTATGTTGATACAACAAACGTGGAGCATGTTTTTAATGCACTTACGCCAAACACAAAATTGATCTGGTTAGAAACTCCTACAAATCCTACCTTAAAAGTAAGCAATATACGGGCCATTGCACAGGTTGCAAAGGCCCATGGGTGTTTGCTTTGCGTGGATAATACTTTTGCATCGCCCGCCTTACAACAGCCTCTCACGCTGGGAGCTGATATTGTAGTACACAGTGCCACCAAATATCTCGGCGGGCATAGCGATTTGATTGCCGGCCTTGTTGTTGCCAAAGAAAAAGCAGTTGGTGAAAAAATAAGATTTATACAAAATGCAAGCGGTGCTATACTTGCACCCTTCGATAGCTGGTTGGTTATACGTGGTATTGAAACTTTACATTTACGTGTGCAGCAGCATTGCCGCAATGCGCAGGTTGTTGCAGAATATTTAGAAACAAATACGGCAGTTGATCAGGTTTTTTACCCTGGTTTAAAAACACATCTAAACCACAACATCGCAAAAAAACAAAGCAAGGGTTTTGGTGGCATAGTTTCCTTTACTTTAAAAAATGATACTGAAAAAGCGGCCACAGCATTTGTAACCAGCACCAACTATTTTAAATTGGCCGAAAGTTTAGGCGGTATAAAAAGTTTACTTTGCCACCCGGCACAAATGACGCATAAAAGCATACCTGCTGAAAAGCGCAAGGCTGCAGGTGTAGCCGATAGCCTTATCAGGCTTAGCGTTGGACTGGAAGAAGCTGAAGATTTAATTGCCGACCTGGATCAGGCCTTTGCAAAAATAACTTTAGCTGAATGTGATACAAAAGAATCATTAATAATTAATTAAACTGTTTTTTTGGAAAGTCAGCAATTCTATACTAATATTGTAGAGTAATAAAAATGAAGACAACTCTAATCATACAAATTCAAAATACTCCGGTAGTGAAACTTGCTACCTGTTGTTTTTATTGTATGCCGTAAGGCATCCTACTCTACATATCATCGTGCAAAGGCTTTCCAACTTTTCGTTTTTTAAAACCGATCAATCAAATTTTATTTTTAACATACAAATATTTATTTTATGAGCACTTTACATTTTGAAACACTGCAATTGCATGCCGGACAAAATATTGACCCTACTACCAATGCAAGGGCAGTACCTATTTATCAAACCACCTCTTATGGGTTTAAAAGCAGCGAACATGCAGCTAACCTGTTTGGGCTAAAAGAGTTTGGAAATATATACAGCCGTATCATGAACCCCACCAATGATGTATTTGAACAGCGTATTGCAGCACTGGAAGGCGGTGTGGCAGCGTTGGCAGTATCATCAGGGCAAGCAGCACAGTTTCTGGCACTCAACAATATTTTACAGGCTGGCGATAATTTTATCAGCACTTCTTTTTTATATGGCGGCACACACAACCAGTTTAAAGTTGCCTTTAAAAGATTGGGAATTGAAGCCCGCTTTGCCAATGGCGATGATGTTGAAAGTTTTGTGCCGCTGATTGATAAAAATACAAAAGCTATTTATTTAGAAACAATTGGTAACCCACGTTTAAATATCCCTGACTTTAAAAAGTTTGCCGATCTGGCAAAAGAATATGATCTGCCATTAATTGTTGATAACACTTTTGGTGCAGGTGGTTATCTTTTCCGTCCGCTGGAGCATGGTGCAAACATTGTTGTAGAATCGGCCACCAAATGGATCGGTGGACACGGGACAACCATTGGCGGCGTTATTGTTGATGGTGGCAATTACAATTGGGGCAATGGTAAATTTCCGCAATTTACCGAGCCAAGTGAAGGTTATCATGGCTTAAAATTCTGGGATGTTTTTGGAGAAGGTAATCCGTTGCGCTTACCGAATATAGCTTTTATAATCAGGACAAGGGTTGAAGGTTTGAGAGATTTTGGTAGCAGCCAAAGCCCTTTCAATTCATTTTTATTATTACAGGGATTGGAAACTTTATCATTACGTGTACAACGCCATGTAGATAACGCATTGGCTTTGGCACAATGGTTAGAGGCGCATCCACAGGTAGATTTTGTTATCTATCCGGGTTTAGCAAGTAGCCCCTACAATGCATTGGCAAAACAATATTTATCCAATGGTTTTGGCGGCGTGCTAAATTTTGGTGTAAAAGGCGGAAAAGAAAACGCCAGCAAATTTATCAACAGTCTTGAACTGGTAAGCCACTTAGCCAATGTGGGCGATGCAAAAACATTAGCCATACATCCTGCATCAACAACACATGAGCAATTGAGTGAAGAAGAACAAGCTGCTGCAGGTGTTGCTCCAAACCAGGTAAGGATAAGCGTAGGCATTGAAC
>JANMBZ010000138.1:0-25983 GCA_031360765.1 Chitinophagaceae bacterium | reverse complement strand
TATTTTTCTAAAAAGGCTGTCTCAATTTTTGAGACAGCCTTTTTTATAATTTTTTTATTTGCCTGTAAAATTTGCTTTTCTTTTTTCCAGAAAGGCAGTAATGCCTTCTTTCATATCTGAAGTAATAAAACAATCGCCAAAGGCTTCTACTTCTTTATCGTAACCGGTTTTACCATTGGTGTACGCACTATCGCTGAGTATCGCTATGTTAACGCACTCAATAATTTTGCCAATGGCAATGGGTGCTTTACTCATAATAACATTTAAAATATCTTTTGTTCTTTCCAATAAACTTTCTGCTGTGCAAACATGGTTAACCAAACCAAGTTGCAGTGCTTCATTGGCATCAATCAAATGCGCTGTCATTTGCAACTCCATGCTTTTACCTTTGCCAACCAATTGTGTAAGGCGTTGTGTGCCACCGTAGCCGGGTAGCAATCCTAAATTTACTTCAGGCTGGCCAAACTTAGCATTTTCGCTGCAAAGCCTGAAGTGGCATGCCATGGCCAGTTCGCAGCCACCGCCCAATGCAAAACCATTTACTGCGGCAACAATTGGTTTTTTACTGTTTTCTATTTTAAAAAAAACATCCTGCCCTCTTTTGGCTAAGGCCATGGCTTCCTCTTTATTCAGGTTACCAAACTCAGTAATATCTGCACCGGCAACAAAGGCTTTTGGTCCGGCACCGGTTATAATGGCTGTTTTAATATCTGCATTGTTATACACTTCATCCATGGCTGCATCCAGATCGGTAAATACCTGTTTGTTCAAGGCATTTAATTTATCAGGGCGGTTGATGGTGATGGTGAAGACGCCGTTTTCTAAATTTGTTAAGATGGTTTGGTAGTTCATAATTTATTTTTATTTCTAAGTTTTTCTAATTGTTCAATATCCCATAAATCTTTTGGCCTTGCTGCTTTTAGTTTGGTTTTTATTAAGAAATTATATGACACAAAATTCATTGGCAAATTTTCTTCAAGTAAAAAAACTTCTTTTTCTTTCTCAGCTTCATCAAAATCAATTAAGGGATGAACAAAAGTCAATACATCAATATCTGCGTCAACCGTACCAATATCTGCTTTAAAAACAACTGTAAAATCTTCATTTCTTAACTGTAAAATCTCTGATTCTGAATATTTCATGCATAACATAGTGTTAATGAAAGCTTCTTTATTGTCAGAAGTTGGAGCAATCCACACATCCAGATCCTGGGTATTCCTGTTGTAACCGTGAAAATTAACAGCATAGCCTCCAATTAATAAATAACGTAAATTATTTTTATTGGCACAATTAATGAAAGAAACAAATTCAGGATGTAATAAATCCATGTGTAATAATAATTTTCTTTTCTGTAGTTTTTGCAGGATGAAGTCTTCTGGAAAAATTCTGCATGTACATCAGATTAGCAAAACGTTGGTAAACTGTTGTCTTACTATTTTTTTCAAGCTGATATGCTTCCTGCTCCTCAAAAGATTTAAATATTTTTATTTCTCTTTTCATAAAGTAAAATTAAAAATTTCTATTCTCCTTTACCCAGCCTTTTATATAATCTGCAATTTCCGATGTGGTAGTACCGGGTGCAAAAAGTTTTCCAACACCCATCTTATTTAGCTCGGCCATATCTTCTTCAGGTATAATGCCGCCGCCGGTAAGTAACACATCATTCATTTCCTTTGCCTTCATCAAGGCAATAATTTTTGGAAAAACGGTATTGTGTGCGCCACTAAGAATACTTACACCTATGGCATCAACATCTTCCTGCAACGCAGCATTAACAACCATTTCGGGGGTTTGGCGCAGGCCGGTGTAAATTACTTCCATGCCAGCATCACGGAGGGCAGTGGCAATAACTTTTGCACCACGGTCGTGGCCATCCAATCCTACTTTGGCAACTAAAACTCTTACCGGTCTGTTCATATAATAAGCTTATTGGGCAAAAATAAACATTATCATTGGTTGAATTGCTGTTTCATCTGTTTCAGCCCATCAATTGCCAGTTTTAAGCCAAGTGAATCAATCTTTTCAAAAAAGATAATCTTATCGCCGTATTGACGGGAATACATATTGTTTACAGAATCAATTATGCTTACTTTTTCAAAATGTTGAAAAACAGCATCGTCTTTATCCGGCATATTTCTTCCAATCAAAATTAAATGCCTGAATGAAAAATTATCCGGAATCCAGGTAAGAAAAGATCCATTATCGCTGATTGTTCTTTGTTTGAAAATGCTATTGCTGCCATAATATTTTAATGCGCCCGCCTGGCCATAATGGCGGCAATAAATTATAGTGCTATCTTTTATTGGTTTTGGTAAGGATTGATAAAAAGATTCTGCCTTCACGGTCATTTCCTTCCAGCCCAGGTAATCGGCAAAGTCCTGCGGCAAGGCATGATTTTTTTGGTCTTCCCATTTTAAAAACCCCATTTCATCCAACTTCTTTTCTTTATAAAGTGCTGCTAACTTTTCAGGTTTCCATAAAGGCATTGACATGGGAGCAACCAACCAGGAGAGAAATAAGATGAATGCAACAATAGCCCATCTCAGCCATTTCAGTTTATTGGCTGTCCATTGCTGAAAGCCAACAGCGCCTGCAGCAAACAGCATAGGATAAGCACCTAAGGAGTAATAATTTTTTCCGCTGGTAGCTACCAAAACCAAAATTACAGTAAGGTAAATCCATGCCAATAAACGGTATGATTTACCGGTACTGGTAAACAGCCATATTACACCCATTATCCAGATATAAAATGCGGCAAAAAACATTAAAACCTGCTCCTTCAAAAAGTCAGCTGGGCTAATAAATTTTAATTGTGTTTCCCTTAATTCCTTCATGTGGTGCAGCAGCGGCCAATTGTGATTGTACTGCCAGAGTAGGTTTGGTAGTGCAATTAAAAAAGTGAGGCCAGCTGCGCCATACAAGTGTTTATTTAAAAAGAGTTTTCGATATTGTGTAAGTAAAAGCGCAGCTCCAAAACCAATGATAAAAAATGAAACAGAGTTTTTTGCCAGCCAGCCGCAACCAAATGCAAAACCGATGCAGTAGAGGTATTTAATTTTATTACTGTTGATAAACCGGACAATGAAATAGGCAGCCAGGCTCCACCAGAAAACCTCCAGAAAATTTGCCTGAAAAAGGAAGAAAAGCCGCAGATAAGCCGTAAGCATAATACAAAGTCCTGCAATTAAAATGGCAAATAAACCACCCCCCATTTCCTTTACCATACGGCAGGTGATGATTAAAGTAAATGCACCAAATAAAGAAGGCCAGAATTTTACCCAAAAGAAACTATCGCCCAGCAAATGAGTTAGCCAGGCCAGCCAGGAAAGCATGGGCGGCACTTCCATATAACCCCAGGCCAGGTGATGGCCCTGTTCTAAATACAAAAATTCATCACGATGTAATTCATAAACCGGATGCTGTAAAAAAAATGGCAGTATAAATTTGATAATGGCTAATACGATAATTAAGCTACCTACTTGGCTTTTGCTTTCTTTCATGAAAACAAGATAAGCAACTATCTTAAAAAAGATAATTATTTAAAGGCATTGTGTATTTAAAAACTTAAGCGTTGCCTTGTTATAATCGCTGTACATCTGATGGTCAGATACGGAAAGGTCTATCTGCTCAACAACAAAGAGTTTTTGTAAAACTGTTAAACTATTAAGCTCGGGGAATGAAGTTGGGTTTGCTGTGTAAGCATTCACCAACACATCTGAAAATCCAATAAAATAATTTTTATTGTTGAGGTAACCTTTTGTTTTTAACTCATTAAAAACAGCACTTGATTTAGCAATGCTGATATCACCCCTTCTTGCGAAACGCTCGGCATACAACGGCGCATGTTCTTTAATAAAATATTTACTGCAAACGCCACGGCCGGCAATGGTTTGCGAGTTTGATAATGCGGAGGCATTGCCAGCGGTGCCCACATTTTCATTATTATCGAAACGAGCCATATTGAACTGAAGTGGCGTTAATGTAGTTAGCGCAACTGCACCTGCCTGTGCACAATAGCTAACTGCTGCTTTGTGTTTGTAATAAGCAGAAAGATAGGCTGAATAATTGCCGCCATTGCTCATGCCTGCGCAGTAACGAAGTTTACTACGGTTGGTTACGCCACGGTTATAAAATGTATCCGTCAAAATTTTTATGTTGGCATAATCAATATTGTTTACAGAATCGGCAGGTGCAACAAGCCATCTTAATTTACCATCCGCATTAGCATCTACACCGGTGGTAGCTTCTTCGCATTCGGTAATGATGATTCCAAAATTATCAG
Source organism: Chitinophagaceae bacterium (assembly GCA_031360765.1). Taxonomy (GTDB): domain Bacteria; phylum Bacteroidota; class Bacteroidia; order Chitinophagales; family Chitinophagaceae; genus Ferruginibacter. Next base: position 21,701 of record JANMBZ010000138.1, on the reverse strand, counting down.
TAACCAGATCTTTTATTAATTGTTTAAATTCAAAACTGGTGGCTGTGTTTTGTGCAGTGCCGCCTGTACCATGTAACAGGTAAACAAACCCTTTATGCCCAGCGGGGAAATAAGAATATACAGGCTTCATCCTGTCACGGCCACGAATCATTTCAAAATTTAAAGTAACGGGCGTAATAGTTTTTAAACTGCCTGTAAATGTAACATTGCGGTTGGGCATTATAAACCAGGTATGCCATTCTTCAAAGGCCTGTAAAAGAGAAGCATCGCCGGTCCATTTATCAAATTGCTGGTTATCGCCGTAGGCAACGCTGAAAATATCTACCGTATCGCCAACTTTATATTTACCTGCGCCGTAACCATTATTTACTGAAACTGTAAAACTATCAACCACCGGAACGATGGGTGTTAAGGTATCAGTAGATGATTTTTTGCAGGCAAAAAAACTAAGTAATACAATTGCGGCAAGCAGTTGTTTCATGGTAAAATTTTAATGATAGACTATTTTTATCCGATCAGGTTTAAAATTGAGAAAAATAAATTGACGCTTTTTCTATCCTGTTTATAGTTTCGGCCAGGCCGATTGTTTCTGCTATAATAAACACGCCGGGCCCCATTTTACTACCCACCAGCATCACACGTAAAATCATCTGTAACTCCCCAACTTTAATATTTTTTTCTGTTGCCAGATTTTTAAATGCGGTTTCAATTGAATTAACATCCCAATCAGTAATATTATTGCAACTGTTTATGAATGCTGCAAAAAAATCCTGCTTTGCATCATCCCATTTTGGTTTAACTGATGCTTCATCATAAGTAACAGGCGTTTGATAAAAGAAAACGGCCTGGTCAAAAAAGTCGGGTAGTAAAGTGCAACGCTCTTTTACCAGTTCTACTATTTTAGCAAAATGATTTTCATCATTAATTACAATTCCTTTTTGTTCAAATATTTCTTTTACCCTCGGCAGGTAATTGCTCACAGGTAATTTCTTTATCCACTCGTGGTTAAACCATTTTGCTTTTTCAAAATCGAATTTGGCACCGGCTTTATGCACTTTATCAATGCTGAATTTTTCAATCAGTTCATCCATCGAAAATATTTCCTGTTCTGTTCCATCGTTCCATCCTAATACAGCCAGCAGATTAATAAACGCTTCCGGCAAAAATCCTCTTTCTTTAAATCCTTCGGTAAGTTCATTTGTCTTAGGGTCTGTCCAGTTCATAGCAAACACCGGGAAGCCATATTTAGCACCATCCCTTTTGCTAAGCTTACCGCTGGGCCCCATTATCAGCGGCAAGTGTGCCCATTGCGGCATTTTATCCAATCCAAAAAGATATTTCCAAAGCAATACATGCACAGGCGCACTGCTCAGCCACTCTTCTCCTCTAAAAGCATGTGTTATCTGCATTAAAAAATCATCTACAACAACAGCCAGATGGTAGGTTGGCATTCCATCTGCTTTCAGCAAAACTTTATCATCAACCAGCGAAGAATCAAAACTTACTTCCTGATGTATCATATCTGTAAATGAAATGGTTTCACCTGCCGGCATTTTTATGCGTACCACATGACGGGTATTTTCTGCCAGTAATTTTTTTACTTCATCAGCAGGCAACGTTAATGAATTTTTCATCTGCATCCGTACATTACCATCATATTGTGGAGAAGGATTTTCGGCAGTTTTAAAATCGTTTCGCATTTTTTCCAGCTCTTGCGGAGTATCAAATGCGTAGTAAGCAAAGCCATCTTTAATCAATTGCTCTGCATACTGGCGGTAGCTTTCTTTTCTTTCACTTTGGCGGTATGGTGCAAACGGGCCACCAGTTAATGGGCTTTCATCAGGCTCCATTCCACACCATGTAAGGCAGTTAAAAATATAGTCTTCTGCACCGGCAACAAAGCGTGTCTGATCGGTATCTTCGATGCGTACAACAAAATCGCCACCTTGTTTTTTCGCAAAAAGATAATTGTATAAAACGGTACGTACGCCGCCTAAATGCAGGCCACCGGTTGGGCTGGGTGCAAATCTTACTCTTACTTTACTCATGCTGCAAAGATAAGCGGCATACTTGTTTAAAATGGGTGTATAAAAAACCGTGAGGATATTTTCCTCACGGTTGCATACAAAATTATAATCTAAAATTAACGCAATGTAATTGTTCGTGGCGTTCTGCCATCAATTGAAAGTGTGGCTAAATTATCGCATGTTCCATCTCCAAAATCAATAACAGCATAATGATTTGGGCCTTGCACTTTTATTTTACCTTTATCAATATTAGGGCAGTTTACTTTTCTTTGCAAAGCCTCTAAAATGGTACAGGTTCTGCTGATATTTGAAGAATTTGTTACCGTATGTGTACCGGGAAAAATAGAAAAAATATCATCTGTTGGAGTGGGAGTACCAACTCCTGCAGTTTGTGTAACACTTCTGCTGCCTTCATGATTCCAGTATCTTCCATCGGGTGCGGTTATTTTTCCGGCTGTAGTAACTCTGTCCCAACTTCTGGTGTTAGAAGTGCTGGTATTGGTCCATTTGTATGTTCCTTCTACTTTATAAAGATTAACAAAATAGTTTGTAAAAGTCATGGTAGCAATACTGCCAACTTTTCTTACTGAGTCAGTAAGGGTAATATTTATTTTGCCACTGCGGGTGATGCCATTATGCGTACATGATGTACCAAAATCAATTACAATTGTTTTTGGAAAACCGCTTGCAGGTGTAATTGTAACCGTAGCACAGGGAATGATGTTATTTACGGGCTCTGGTGCAAAATTACCAGCAATGTTATTGTCTTGCGCAACTTCTAAAAATACATCCTCAGCATCTTGAGAGAGGTTGTTGGAAACAGCCTGGTCAGCACTTAATTCAAAAGTATTTTCAAACTCTTCGGATATTGTTTCTTTGTTTTTTTTGCAGGAGTTAAAGCCAATGGCCAAGCTAAGCACAGTAAATGCAAATAGCAATTGTTTAATTTTCATAAATTTAAATTTAGGAGATGATTTTTTAAGTTTTGCTGAGGTAAGACTATTTCTATACAAAGTGGTTTAATCAGGTTAAAAATTTAATTTGCCTTATGTTTTACATTGCAAAAACGCCAAAATGGGTAAAGAAATTGTTTCCCGATAGTATTTGGGAGATGCCAAATAGTGATAAATCGCTTTATCTCACCTTTGATGATGGTCCTCATCCACAAATTACGGACTTTGTATTGGACGAATTACTGAAATACAATGCAAAGGCAACTTTTTTTTGCATTGGCAAAAATGTTGTGGAAAACCCGTTAATATTTAAACGAATTTTAAGCCTCGGCCATGCTGTGGGAAATCATACATATAATCATTTAAATGGATGGAAAACCTCCAAATCGGCATATTTGCAAAATATCAATGAAGCGGCAAAATATATACATTCTGATTTATTCAGGCCTCCTTATGGTAGAATTTCTTCTACACAACTTAGAGGTTTATCTATGCTTCATAAACCATTTAAGATAATAATGTGGACTATATTAAGCGGCGATTTTGATGTGAGCATTACACCTCAACAATGCAGCAGCAATGTTTTAAAAAATGCGGAAACTGGCTCTATCATTGTATTTCATGATAGTGATAAAGCTTATGAAAGACTTAGATATACGTTACCGGTGGTGCTAAAATATTTTTCGGAAAAAGGTTTTCACTTCAAAAAAATTGAATAAAAATGGCGATTTTTTTTGTTAGGGGTTTGCTAAAAAAAATTGGGCCGGGGTAGAAACCCTGGCCCGTTTTTAATCCGTACCCTATGAAAACTGTCGCTAAAGTACAGTGTTGTTATTAAATAAGCAACATTTTTTTAACAGTTTTTTTTAAAGGGTTATTATATGTGGTACTCCGTTAATGTAAATAATTGCCTGATTATCGCAATTGCCATCCCCATAATCTAATAATGCAATTCTGCCATCTCTGTTTAGTCTTACTTTACCCTTAACTATCCATGGGCATACAAATTTCTTAATTAGGGATTCGGTTATTATAGACGACCAGCTATGTCCCGCTGAATTTGAACCGGTCGCTGCCCCGTCAATCTTGTAAATATCATCCAACGGCAAATTAGGTGTACCATTACCGGTAATCTGCAAAACATCTTTAACGCTATTCCATTTTCTCCAGCGATTGCTGTTGAAATTGGTGATTTTGCCATCAATTACCTTAACCTTCCAGCCCTGCATATTTGATGTGCTGGTATTTTCAGTAATGTGCGTTCCTTCAATATTAAGGCTGTCAACATAATATCCAACAAAAGTGGTTGATACTTTTGCACCGGGTACTGCCATCGGGCTGGTGTAAATTGATACAATTTTCCCTTTTCTTAATTTACCATCCCTTCCGAGGCATCCATTGCCAAAATCAATGGTAACTGTTTTAGGGAAAACATGCGGAATATTTGGAACAACGTTAATTGTAAAACACCTGCTGGCAGTTGCAGATGTGGTACTTCCCAGATCGAATAAGCCGGATACATTGGCACTTACGCCAAGGTCTTCGCCAACTTCACTTTTGTTCATGCTGGCAGTAATGTTAAATACATCATCATACTGTGCTTCTGTTGCGGCATCTTCTGCAGCAGTTTGTTGTGAAGCAGCTACTTCAACAGGGTCTGATTCTGATGTAGTAACTTGGGTAATGCTTTCATCTTTTTTACAACTGGTAAAAGTAATAGCTGAAATAAGGCTGAGTGACAGCAGCCATTTGCTGAGGTTTAATGTTTTTTTCATAAAAATAAAATTTAAAAATTAAAGGTGAATAAAACGAACACGAATATGACTGTGGGTGAGATGTTTAGTTTAAAGAATCGTTAAATAAATTTTAAGCATTTTTGCATTTCAAATTAAATTATGATTGTAGATACACACTGCCATTTATACCTGGATGAATTTAAAAATGATATTGAAGATGTTATAAAAAGGGCTGAGGGCGAAGGCATAAATAAATTTTATTTACCGGCAATTGACAGCTCTGAAATTGAAAATATGTTTTTGCTGGAAAATAAGTTTCCTGATAAATGTATTGCGATGATGGGACTACATCCATGCTATGTAAAGGAAAATTATCAGCAAGAGCTTGAAATTGTAAAGGGTTGGCTGGCCAAAAGAAAGTTTGCTGCGGTTGGAGAAATAGGGCTCGATTTTTACTGGGATAAAACCTTTGAAAAGCAGCAGTACGAAGCTTTTAGGTTGCAGATTGAACTGGCTTTGCAATATGAATTGCCAATTGTAATACATACACGTGATGCAATGCAGGAGAGCATTGATGTGGTAAAGGAATTCAAATCAAAAGGGATTATAGGAATTTTTCACTGTTTTGGAGGAACCTTAGAAAACGCAAAAGAAATTATTGATGCCGGCTTTTACCTGGGAATAGGAGGTGTGCTCACTTATAAAAAATCAGGTTTGGATAAAGTGCTTGAAAAAATTGATTTAGCTCATTTGGTTTTAGAAACAGATGCACCCTATTTAACTCCTGTGCCCTTTAGAGGAAAAAGAAATGAAAGCAGTTATTTAAAATATATAATAGAAAAACTAGCCCTTGTAAAAAATATTTCTCCAGAAGAAGTGGCTGCGGTAACAACCGCTAATGCAGAAAAAATATTCGGCTTATAAATATTGAAACTGTATTTTTGCCCCCCGGTAAAATTGGGGAGACTTGTCCGAGTGGCTGAAGGAGCACGCCTGGAAAGTGTGTATACGGGAAACTGTATCAAGAGTTCGAATCTCTTAGTCTCCGCATTACCCTCCATAGCTTTAGCAACGGAGGGTTTTTCTTTTTAGAAAATGTAATCATTCCAAAACTTTTTCCATGGCAGTACTGCGTGAGCCTTTTATTAAAATATTTACATGGTTAAAGTTCTTGCTCTTAAACCATTCCTTTGCCAGCAGTGAGTTTTCAAAAAATGGAAATGAATGCGTTATTTTATTAAAATCACCTCCAACCAAAACTACCTCCTTCCATTTGTATTTATTAATAAGATCAATTAAATTTTGATGTTCATAGAGACTTTCCGAACCTAATTCCATCATACCTCCAAGCACCAGTACTTTATCGTCTCCTTCCATATTGGCAAAATTTTCAATCGCAGCTTTCATACTGGTTGGGTTTGCATTGTAGGCATCTAAAATAATTTTATTGTCATCTTTTTCAATTAACTGGCTCCTGCTGTTTGATGGCACATAATTTTCCAATGCCAGTTTTATTTTTTCATCAGGTACCTTAAAATATTTGCCAAAGGCAACTGCCAGTAAAATATTGGGCAGGTTATACTCTCCAACCAGATTTGTTTTAATCAAATTAATATCTGCCCCTGAGTTTATTGCAACTTCCAATAAACCCGAACTGCTTTTTACAATTCCAGTAACATCTGCATCATGCGTACCGTATGTAACAAGTGTACCAATTCCTGCGCTCATTTGCTGCAGGTAATCATAATCCCACATAATAAAGGCTGTGCCGCCATGCAGCCTTAAATAATCGTATAATTCACCTTTGCCTTTACGTACACCTTCCTCGCCACCAAAGCCCTCCAAATGGGCTTTACCGCAGTTTGTAATAACTCCGTGTGTGGGCATTGTGTATGTACAATATGCTTCTATTTCTTTTTGATGATTAGCTCCCATTTCAATGATGGCAATTTCTGCATCTTGTTTAATTTTTAAAATAGTTAGCGGTATACCGATATGGTTATTGAGGTTACCTTCTGTTGTGTATGTTTTAAATGAAGATGATAAAACAGCATGCATTAATTCTTTGGAGGTAGTTTTACCATTGCTACCGGTAATAGCAATAAAGGGTATTTGTTTTCCGGCAATTGAAAATTGATTTCTGTGGTGAAGAGCCAGATCCTGCAATGCGTTTAAAACATCAGGCACTAGTATAATTCTTTTATCTGTATTTTCTGTAAATTCATCAACAACGGCATAAGCCGCACCCTTGGCCAGTGCATCTTTGGCAAACTGGTTACCATTAAAGTTTGGACCCTTAAGAGCAAAAAAAATATCATCTTTGTTAACCTTTCTGGTATCAGTTTGTATAGATGGAAACTGCAGGTATAATTTGTACAATTCAGGTATTTGCATAATCCAAAATTAAAGTAACACATTTAAATAAAGTCATAAAAAAAACCTCCCGGTAAATTATCCGGAAGGTTTTAAATATGGTTATAGAAAATTTACTTTTTCTTTTTCTTGCGTGAATTTTGTTTACGCTTTCCAAAAATATTACCCTCTTTAAATCCTGGTCCTTCAGGTGGCCCAAGGTAAGTTTGTGCACAACGGAAACCTACAGTACTTGCAGATTGTGTTTCTTGCATAAACCGGCGGGTGCCAGGCGATAACCAATACGGACGGTCATTCCAGCTTCCGCCTTTTATTACCCTTGATGAGTCATTTATTAAAGATGTAACACCATAGCCGTAAAAAACACCGCTTGAAGAATCACCATCCAGATAGTTGATTACATCATTTTTCTGATAGTTTGTACGGTTCTTTACATCTTCATCAGAAATATCAACTTTCTTTAATCGGCCCATGCTGTCTCTTTCATATTCTCCGCCGGAATTTTTATAATATTTTTGAAATTTATTACCACGGAAGTAGTTAAAATCTTCAGCATCTACTGATGTCATAGGCCTGTAAACGTCACCAACCCACTCACTCACGTTTCCACTCATATTATATAACCCAAATGCATTTGGATAAAAAGATTTTATATTACCTGGTATAGCGGCACGATCATTTAACCCACCTGCAATACCCATATTATCGCCACTGCCTCTTTTAAAATTAGCTAAAAATTTTCCTTGCCAGGTACCACGGCGGTTATCACGTAAACCATTTGGGTTATTACTCCAAGAGTATATTTGCTGGTTCGAAAATAATTCCTCACCACTTTTCTTCTCTTTACTACGTGGGCTTGGGTTTTGAGATAACATACCATAAGCAGCATATTCCCATTCAGCCTCTGTGGGCAGGCGGTATCCCATATTTAAAATACCATCTTCCATGCGAACAGTTGAACGTGGTTTACCATTAACATCTTTCAAACTAGATTTTTTTGGTTTATTTCTTCCCTGTATCATGTCAGGGGCCATCAGATAAGTTTCTGTGTTAAAAGAACCTTCGGATCCGGAACCTTTCATTTCCCTTTTAATGGCATCTTTTTTCAGATAACCTTTGCTTTGCAGGTTTAGTTCATTTACACGATCCGTTCTCCAAATACAAAAATCATGAGCCTGGCGCCAGTTTACACCAACTACAGGGTAATAATTATAAGAGGGGAAACGAAAGTAATATTCTACATAAGGCTCGTTGTAAGCAAGTTCTTCCCTCCAAACTAATGTATCAGGCAATGCTTTATTAAGTACATTAGTATCACCGGAAAATGTGTTTTCAAGCCAATACAAATATTCACGATAGTGAACATTTGCTACTTCAGTTTCATCAATAAAAAATGATGGTACGGTTATACGGCGTGGAACATTATTCCAGTCGCCCATTACATCTTCGTCTTTGGCTCCCATTACAAATGAACCACCCTGTACAAAAACCAATCCCGGTCCTGCTTTTGGATATTTTAATTTAGAAACATGAAAATTACCCATGTTTTTATCATCGTAATTCCAGCCGGTGGCCGATGATTTACTTTGTTTTTTGCCAAGAAGGCCGCCCTTTTTACAGGCACTTAAAGAAACAATTGCGATTATCAGAATCATCGCATTTTTACCAGAAAGTAGTTTAATCATGTTCATTCGTTTATTGTATTGTTTTAACGAAAGGTTTTCTTAATTATTGTATATGAGCTTGCACAGGTTGCGAATATAAAGACTTTACATGAATTTGAACCATTTACAACTCTTTTTTTAAAGTTAAATTATGTTGAAGCCCTATTGGTGGCTTGGCACAAAAAAATTGATTTTTTTTGATGTTATCATTCAATAAATAAATTGCAGTTACAGTTTTGTTAGCTAAAAAATCGAGAAATATAAAAAGGAAATTTACCCGATATTTTTTTTAATGATTCAATTACATCAAAATGCTTAACAGGATTTTAAGTAGTAAAGTAACACTCAATTTTTTTTTGAAAAGGGTCAGATAGTTAAATAAAAATTTGAAATTACATATTCCTGAAATTGCTCAAAGCGTTTGTCAATATGGTTTTAAACGGATTCATATCCGGTTATGAGGCATGGGGATTTTGATTTTCTGCCTAGTTTATTAATTTAGGATTGAATAAAAAGGCTTAATTTTAGCGTAGAGAAATAGGTGTTTATAACCTACACACAACAAGGGTTACACGATTGTTTTTTATTGATTGTTAATTATTAATAAAAATAAAATCAAACAGGATTTTATTTTATCTTGCTAGTAATTACATAAAACCTTATTTTTGACCTGTACCAGAATCAACAACACGTGCCAAACCGCAATAAACTGCATCACAAAACGTTATTGACACTGGATAATAGAATTTTTAAGGAAAATTCAGTTTAAAGCATTGAAATTACCTGTTTGGGGTATTGTTGTGAATAAAAAAGGCTTTATCTTTGAAATTCACACTATTTTTAGTTTTTTTTAACAAGATTTTATAATTTAGTTGTTCATTTAAATAAAACTATTATTTTTACAACATAATAACAACCATTAAACTTAACGCTTATAGAGGTAAGTCTACCTAACCAAGACAAATCAAAACGCATGAAAAAAGTAACTTTGAAACTAACTGCCTTAGTTATGTTACTGGGAGGAACAATAACTGTATCTTATGCCCAGAACAAAATAAACGTTGTAACATCTGCTGTTCCGTTTTTACGTATTTCACCTGATGCCCGCAGTGGTGGTATGGGAGATGTAGGTATTGCAACTGCACCTGATGCTAACGCTGCTTTTGCTAACATAGCCAGAACCCCATTCGCCACAAGTAAATCTGGTGTTGCAATTAATTACACTCCATGGTTGAGAGATTTATCTGTTAATGATGTTTTTTTAGCATCTTTAGCAGGATACTACAAAATAAGTGAGGGTCAGGCTATTTCTGCTTCACTAAGATATTTTAAATTAGGTAGCATTCAATTTACTGATGCTCAGGGTAATGATTTGCAACAATACAATCCCAAAGAATTTGCTGTTGATTTGGGTTATTCAAGAAAATTATCGAGCAAGTTCGGTTTAGGTATTGCTATCAGGTATATTAATTCAAATTTAGCTAGTGGTAATTTTGGTGGTTTAAATTACAAAGCAGGTTCTGCAGTTGCCGGCGATTTACATTTATATCATCACGGAGCTAAAGAAAATGGCCAGGGTTTAAACTGGGGATTAACTTTAAGCAACCTGGGTTCTAAAATTTCTTACTCAAGCGATGCTACACAAAAAGATTATATTCCTGCAAACCTTGGATTAGGATTAGCTTATACAAAAGTTTTTGACGAGTCTAATAAAATTACTTTTGCAGTAGATTTTAATAAATTACTGGTTCCTACGGCTAAATTAGATTCTGCAGGATATCCTAGTAACGCTTCTTTATTGAAATATCGTGATCAAAGTGTAGTTAGCAGCTGGGCAAAATCTTTTGGAGAAGGTGGAGGAACAAGCGAAGAAATTCAAGAAGTTAACGTGGGTGTTGGAGCTGAATATTCTTACAATAACCAATTTGGTTTCAGAGCAGGTTATTTTTACGAAAACAAGAACAAAGGTAACAGAAGATATTTTACAGTTGGTGCTACACTTAGATATAGCATTGCTGCTTTAAATTTCTCGTACGTATTTCCTACAGGAAGTGGTACAAGCCGTATTCCATTATCTAATACTTATCGTTTTGGTTTAGTATTTGATATGGGAGGAAAATAATTCAAGTCTTTTCATACAAAAGCGTCAGGCCTTATAAGGCTTGACGCTTTTTAGTTTTACAATCCATCAAAAATGCAGATATTTACATAAAATAAACAATGGCGTATAGAATTGGTTCGGGTGTTGATTATCATCAGCTGGTATCTGGAAGAGATTTGTGGATAGGGGGAATAAAAATTCCTCATACAAAAGGAGCTTTGGGTCATAGCGATGCAGACGTGCTTTTACATGCAATTTGCGATGCAATGCTTGGCGCATTGGCATTGGGCGATATTGGATTCCATTTTCCAGATACTGATGCGGCGTTTAAGAATATTGACAGTAAAATTTTATTAAAAAAATGTACCGAGCTTATTAATGCAAAAGGGTATAAGGTTATAAATGTAGATAGTACCCTTTGTTTACAATCTCCTAAAATTAAACCTTACATTCTTCAGATGCAGCAAACTATTGCTGCAATTATAAATGTGACAACTGATGATGTTTCAGTTAAAGCAACCACAACAGAATCTATGGGGTTTGTTGGCAGGGAAGAGGGGTTAAAAGCTTATGCAACAGTTCTACTCTGCAATTGATTAAAAGATAATATCATTTTGAAAAAATTATTCCTTATTTACATCCTGCTTTTTTCGGTAATTCTTTTGTTTGCTCAAAGGCAGGCAAACGTATGGTATTTTGGAAGTAAGGCAGGGCTGGATTTTAAGCAATCTCCTCCACGTGCTTTATATAATGCAGGATTAAGTTCACTAGAGGGCTGTGCCACAATTTCTGATGCAAAGGGTGAAATACTGTTTTACACAAATGGTGTAAGCATAAATAATAAGCTGCATAAATTAATGAAGAATGGTACAGGACTGATGGGTGATTTAAGTAGCACAAGTAATACAGTAATTGTGCCGGCACCAGGCAGAAATAATATTTTTTTCATTTTTACAATTGGTGCCCTAAACCAATCGGGTAAAGGTTTCAGATATAGTATTGTTGATATTAATGGCGATAACGGATTGGGTGAGGTTACAGAAAAAAATATTTTAATTGAAAATCAGTCATTTGAAAAACTTTCAGCAATACATCATTGTAATAAAAGTGATGTATGGATAACAATAAGGAAATGGGGGACAAATGAATATCATACATACCTAGTTAGCAATTCAGGTATTGGTTCGTCTCCGGTTGTAAGTAACGCCAGTTATGCAGCTACAAATCCAATAGGAGCATTAAAATTTTCTGCAAATGGCAAAAAGCTGGCAGCTGTTTATTCTTTTGAAAATAATGTAATTGAATTAATGGATTTTGATAACGTGTCCGGCATATTAAGTAATCCGGTTTACTTCCAGCCAGAATATGGTGTATCTGATCCGGATGGTACAGATTCCAAATCCTATGGTGCTGAATTTTCTCCAAATGGAAATTTGTTATATATTTCATCACATAATTCAAATACAGGTCCATCAACATTATACCAGTTTGATGTAAGTTCCGGCGTTGCATCAACAATTCTTGCTTCAAAGCAAATAATTGCACAAATTTACCCATGGGCGGCTGGTGCTTTGCAAATTGGGCCAGATCAAAAAATTTATATGGCTATGGGTAGAGATACTTCTATTTCGGTAATTGAAAACCCCGACCTTGGAGGACCAGCATGCAATTTTCAGTATAATAAAATTTCGCTCAATGGAAATAATAATTCATTTGTGCAATTTGGATTACCTGGTTTTATCCAAAGCTATTTTGATCCCAGTTCATTTTACGATTTTACCAGAGCAGGGCTATGTACAGACCTAAATGTACAATTTACAGTAAATAAAACCAATGGTATTGATTCAGTTAAATGGGACTTTGGAGATAATCAATATTCTACATTATTAAACTCATCACATAATTATGCCAAGGCAGGTTATTACACCGTAAATTTAAATGTATATAAAAATGATTGTTCAGGTCTTTTATTTGAAACGATAAGCCATAAAATCTGGATAGCAGATTCAAGCAATCTCTTGGGCGCAGATAAAGGCACATGTTCATTAGCCAATCTGGAAATTGGAATTGATGAAATTACTGAAGCAAATTATTTATGGAACACAGGGGCAGAAACTAATAAAATTAACACAGAAGTGTTCGGTTTATATTGGCTAAAAGTTAACCAGAATGGTTGTAGCCTTTCGGATTCACTCAATTTATTTGAAAAACCGAAACCCATTGCAAAAATTACCGGTAATGGAGAAGTTTGTTTAAATAAAGGTATAGATTTAAAAGCTACAGATCCTTCAGTTGTTTCCTATCTGTGGAATACTGGTGAAACTACGCCAAACATCCATGTTATTTCCGCTGGCACTTATAGTCTTCAGGTAACAGGGAATTTATGCATTGCTTACGATACTGCTATTGTTAACTGGGGTAATTGCGAAGCGTTTATTCCAACAGCATTTACACCCAATAACGATGGATTAAACGATAATTTTGGAGTTGCATCCGGATTTGCAACAAATGATTTTCACATGCAGGTGTTCGACAGGTGGGGGAATACCATATTTTTATCAAGCGATAATACCCTTAAATGGGATGGCACTCAAAAGGGTAAGCCAATGCCCAATGGCGCATATAGCTGGTACATTTCTTACATAGATACTAAACTGCGTAAAATTTTCTTGCAAGGCACTATAATGCTTATCCGTTAAATTTTTATAAATACAGTTATTGCTCAATTTACTTTTTACATGGTTAACTTTGCTTTTATGCAAACTGTTGCCATTAATATAGTAAACACATCAACCAATCCATTACCACAGTATGCAACTGCAGGAGCTTCAGGTATGGATATAAGAGCAAATCTTACTACTTCGGTAATTTTAAAACCAATGGAGCGCAACCTTATACCCACCGGATTGTTTATTGAATTACCAAAGGGATATGAAGCTCAGATACGCCCCAGAAGCGGCCTGGCACTTAAACAGGGCATAACCTGCTTAAATTCGCCAGGTACAGTTGATGCAGATTACAGGGGAGAGTTAAAAGTGATATTAATTAATTTAAGTAACGACACTCAGCAAATAAATCATGGAGACAGGATTGCCCAAATGGTTATTGCAAAAACAGAAAAGGCGGCATTGGTTTTGGTAGAAAACTTAAACACTTCAGCAAGAGGTGAAGGGGGCTTTGGGCATACCGGCATTAAATAAAAAGAAAACAAATGATGAGATATACAGGCACAGCAATTTTTTTTGCAATTTTAATTTTTTCGTTTAACAGTTGCAAAACTGTAAAGCAGATTAATAAAGCCATTTCACCAAAAGACAGTTCGGCAGTTACCATCATTGATCAATCTAAATTAGATTCGATTATGATGGTTAAAAAAACAATTGAAAACCTGAACCGTAACTATATTGATTTTAAAACCTTTAATGCTAAAATAAAAGTTCAATATCAGGACAGCAGGGGCAAAAATCAGGATGTAACAGCTATTGTAAGGATAATTAAAGACAGCGCCATATGGATTTCTCTCACCGCTTCTTTATTAAATATCGAAGCATACAGGGTACTTATAAAAAAAGACAGTGTAATCCTTTTAAATAAACTTGCCAGAGAAGTACAATACCGGTCACTTGATTATTTGCAAGAAGTAACAGAAATACCGTTTGACTATAAAACCCTGCAGGATTTATTGGTTGGCAACCCAGTATTTATTGACAGCAACATCGTTTATTATAAAAAAACTGATGACAGGATTTTGTTTTCGATGGTTGGGAAATATTTTAAAAATCTGCTGACCCTATCTGCTGATAATTTTTATTTAACCCATAGCAAGTTAGATGATGTTGATATTGGCAGAAGCCGGACTGCTGATTTAACTTATGCAGATTATGAGAATAAATCAGGCGTTAATTTTTCTACTTACAGAGAAATAACTGTTTCAGAAAAAAACAGATTGGATATCAGGCTCAATTATAAACAATATGAGTTTAACAAAGAATTATCTGTTTCCTTTAACATCCCCAAAAATTATACTAAAAACTAAGCGTTATTTGTAATGTTATGTATTGCCTGAAAGTTTTTTTTCTTACGTTTTGAATAGTATTTTTGAATCAATCAACATTTCTATATGATTAAATTCATTTTTAATTTAGCTATTTTTTCTTTTTTCAGCGTAGCTGTGCTTGCACAGGAAACCCGTGAGGAATTAGAAAAGCAGCGCACAAAATTAAAAAAGGAAATGGAGGAAACCCAGAAGTTACTTAATGGAAACAAAGCCAAAACAAAAGAAAACCTGGTACAATGGAAGTTGATTAACGATAAGCTAAACCTTCAAAACCGGTTGATAGAAAATATCGGGAAAGACATCAATATTCTGGATAACAATATCAATACAAACCAACGTGAAATTAACCGCTACAATAAGCTGCTGGATACTTTAAAACAGGAATATGCCAAGAGCATGGTATATGCTTATAAAAACAGAAATAATTATGATTTTTTAAGTTTTATTTTTTCTGCATCCAGTTTTAACGATGCTATTAAACGGGTGGCTTATTTAAAATATTACAGAGATTACAGGCAAAAGCAAGGCGAAAATATATTGCGTACGCAAGAGTTACGCAAACAAAAATTGAATGAACTTGGGAGCATAAAAGAAAAAAAGAGTGAAGTGCTGCAAATTAAAGATAAAGAGGCCGCTGCACTGGAATCACAGAAGGTGGAAAAAGACAGGATTGTAAATGACCTTAAAAAGCAGGGAAAAGAATTAAACAACCAGCTTGTAGCGTTTAAAAAACAAAATGCAAAAGTTGAAAGAGCCATAGCATCAGCTATTAAAAAAGCCAGGGATGATGCAAACAAAGCGGCATTAAAAAAAGCAAAAGATGATGAAGCAGCCAGGCTTGCAGCATTAAAAAATAATGCTCCGCCAAAAACCAATACCGAAAAGCCTGTAACTACAACTAATATAAAAACAAAAAAAGAACCCGTAGCAGCTCCTGAAAATATTTTACTGAACTCTGAAAACAGGGTATTGAATGAAAAATTTAAAATTAACAAAGGCATATTACCATGGCCTGTTGATAAGGGGATAACTATATTACATTATGGCTCTAATCGATTGCAAAGCGGTACTGTGATTGATGTTACTGGCATTACAGTTGCAACAGATATCGGAAGTAGTGTTAAAGCTATTTTTGACGGGGTTATTACAAGTGTTGTTTTTATAGAAGACATGCAGGTAGTCATCATACAACATGGTGAATATTTTAGCACATACAGTAACCTTGGAAGCGTTTCTGTAAAAACCGGGCAAAATGTTAAGACCGGCCAGGTAATTGGTAAAGCTGCCGCAAACCTGGATGGAACCGGGGCAATTGACCTCTATATCAATGATGCAAAAGGAAATGACATTGATCCCGAAAAGTGGTTAAAGAGAATGAATTAAATCACTTTTTTATAAAGTGCTTCATACAGCGGTACAATATTTTCTATATCGAATTTTTTTGCCTGTATTAAAGCATTGGCTTTAAATTGTTTTAAAGTTGCTTCATCTTGTAAAATGTGTAAAGCATTTTTACTCATGGCTTCAACATCGCCTACATCACTCATATAACCACAAAAACCATTAATATTTATTTCGGGCAAGCCTCCTGCATTGGTTGATATTACCGGCACTTCGGCAGCCATAGCTTCCAGCGCAGCTAAACCAAAACTTTCATATTCGCTGGTTAATAAAAACAGATCGGCAATGGGTAAAATATCTTCCATCTGCTCCTGCTTACCTAAAAATTTAATCGTATTGTGCGATTCGCATTTCCGTGCACTGGCTTCAATATGGCTTCTTTCGGGCCCATCGCCCAGTAACAATAAAGTGGCCGGCATTTTTTCCTGTATCAGTAAAAAAGTAGCAACCACATCTTCTACCCGTTTTACTTTTCTAAAATTACTTGCATGTACAATTATTTTTTCACCATTAGGCGATATTAATTTTCTAAAAGCATCAACCGGTTGTTTGTGAAACCGCTTTACATCCACAAAATTGTGAATTACATCAATCTCTTTTTCAATTTTAAAATTTTTGTAAGTTTCTTCTTTCAAATTTTCTGATACTGCAGTAAGTGCATCACTTTCGTTCATTGAAAATGTTACTACCGGGCTGTATGTTTTATCACGACCCACCAATGTTATATCGGTACCATGCAAAGTTGTAATAACTGGTATTCTTTTTCCCTGCTTGGCTAAAATCTGCTTTGCCATATAAGCCGCAGCTGCATGGGGTATGGCATAATGCACATGCAGTAAATCCACATCATTGTTCAAAATAACATCTACCATGGTACTGGCCAGTGCAGTTTCGTAAGGCGGATAATCAAATAAAGGGTAAGTAGGCACTCTTACTTCGTGATAAAATATATTGGCATGAAACCCGCTTAGGCGAACCGGTTGCTGGTAGGTTATAAAATGTATGTTATGCCCTTTGTCGGCCAAAGCTTTGCCCAGCTCGGTTGCCAACACGCCACTACCACCAAAAGTAGGGTAACACACAATACCTATATTCATACAAAGTTGTTTTTATGAGGATGATAGAAGTGCAATTTAGCGAAATATTGTTCAGCATAGTTTCCATTCGTGTATTGATATTTTATCAGTAAGTTTGTTGATAAACACCGCTTATGATAAAAGAAATAATAACTGCAATACTGTTTTCTATTTTCATTTGTTTTACAGGCTTTGCACAGTCAGAAGATTCGTTGATGATAAAAAAACTATCGGATGAAATTTTACTCAACGGAAAAGCTTATAGCAATTTAAATACTTTATGCAAATCTGTAGGCACCCGGTTAAGCGGTAGCGCAGGTTGGTACAAAGCAGAAAAATGGGGCTTACAGGTTTTACAGGAGGCTGGTGCAGAAAATGCATATTTACAAAAATGCATTGTGCCACATTGGGTGCGTGGTAAAAAAGAAGTTGCCGGTTACCGCACAAAAAAACGCAGTATGGATCCGGTGTTTGATGTGCTAGCCATTGGCAATTCGGTTGGTACGGGAGATAAAGGGATTTTAGCAAAGGTTATAGAAGTAAAAAATTTTGAAGAATTGAATCAGCGTAAAGATGAAGTAAAAGGCAAAATTGTGTTTTACAATTATCCTTTTAACAAAACATTGTTGCGTGGGGCTTACGGAGATGCTGTAAGATACCGCAGTAGTGGGGCATCTATGGCTGCAAAATATGGAGCCTTGGCAGTTATTGTTCGCTCGGTAACGGGTGCTTACGATGATAATCCACATACAGGCGCACTCAGGTACAATGATTCTTTTCCAAAAATTCCGGCCCTTGCGATCAGTACCAAAGGAGCAGAAAATTTAAGTAACCTGATTAAAGGATTATATAAAGATGATAATCTTTTTGTAAGGTCCAATTGCGAAATGCTGGCAGATACCATTGGCCATAATGTAATTGGAGAAATTAAAGGATCCGAATTTCCGGATGAAATTATTACTATTGGCGGGCATCTTGATAGTTGGGACCAGGGCGAAGGCGCCAGTGATGACGGAACCGGTGTTGTGCAAAGTGTTGAAGTATTAAGGGTACTTAAAGCAATTGGTTATAAGCCCAAAAGAACCATCCGTATTGTATTATTTGCCAATGAAGAAAATGGTACACGTGGTGCCAATAAATATGCTGAAGAAGCAAAATTAAAAAATGAAAAACATGTGATGGCGATGGAGAGTGATGGAGGGGCTGAATATCCAAGAGGTTTTGGCTGCGGGATGACAAAGGAGCAATATGCCAAAGTACAAAGCTGGGCAAAGTTATTTGAACCCTTTGATGCAACCAGGTTTACATTTACCGAAGGTGGTGGTGGTGGCGCTGATATTGGACCGCTGCAAACAAATTTTAAAACCGCACAATTTGGTTTAAGCACAACCGGGCAAAGGTATTTTGATATGCACCATGCAGCTTTGGATGTTTTTGAAAATGTAAATGCACAGGAATTAAATTTGTGTGCAGTTGTAATGGCAACGATGGTTTATCTTGTTGATAAATACGGTTTATAATTTTAAAAATAATATTTTATGGAAGATGTAAAATTAAATGACCCGGTAAAAGCACTACCTCAAAGAAAAGGTAAATTCAGAAGTTTTTTATGGAAGTTTTGTTTGTTATTAATTTTGATACTGACTTTTTTAGTTTATTGGTTTTATTACAATGTAAAAAGCGATGGCACCCGTACTGTTTACCTTGTAAAAATTTCGCACAAAGGCAATGTGTTTAAAACTTACGAAGGAGAAGCATTGGTAAGTATTGGTGCAAACCCTCAAACTTCAATTACTGCAGATAAATTTATCTATTCGGTAACCAACAAATCATTGTACGACTCACTTACAAAATACGAAGGTCAAAAAATGACTTTGCAATATCACCAATTCAGAAAAACACTTCCATGGCGTGGCGATAGCGATTATATTGTTTATGGATTTGCCAAACCTGCTTTTTAATCGCTATGCCTGCAATAAAAATATAACCGGCTTTTTATGAAAGTCGGTTATATCTTTTTTCCAATCGGCAACAGTTTTAGTTTTTATAAATTCATTGGAGCCGGTTAGTTCTGCAGCAATACAAATTTTGGTTGATGGCTTACAGGTTTTCAATAAATTTTCCAGCAATTGGTTGTTGCGGTAAGGAGTTTCAATAAATATCTGCGTACTGTTTTTATTTTTTGATGTGTTTTCCAAAGCAGTAATAGCTTTATTTCTTTCCAGGTTATCAATGGGCAGATATCCCACAAATTCAAACTGTTGCCCGTTCATACCACTTGCCATTAAAGCCAGCAGTATAGAACTTGGGCCAACCAGGGGTTTTATGATAGCGTTCAATTCCTGCGCAGCAGCAATTAAAATTTGTCCAGGGTCGGCAATACCCGGGCAACCTGCTTCGCTGATGATGGCAATGTTTTTGCCTGCAGTTATCTTTTGTTTAAAAGACTGGAGTACTTCATTTTCTGCCTTATGAATAGTAAACCACTCGTAATCATCAATTACAATTTCTTTGCAAATGCTTTTTAAAAATCGTCTTGCAGTTCTTTCGTTTTCAGCAAAAATAACCTCGCATTTTTTTACTGCTTCAATAATATATGGTGCAATGGTTTCTATTGCAGTTTCTACCAAAACGCTGGGTACCAGATATATGTTTGATTGCATAATTATAAATTAACCTTCCCTGAAATATTTATTAGTCCTTCGTTTTTTGCTTTGTGTAAACTTATAGTTGCTGCTATTACTGCATAACTGGGTGCAAATAGCCAGCCCAATACCGGTATAAAATGCATCAGGTAAAAAACAATACCATTCCCTATGGCCAGGCCTTTGTGGCGGCCAATAAAACCAATACTTTGGGAGGTTGATAATTTATTTCGTTCGCAACTGTAATCAAGCATAGAAAAACCGAGGTAGTAACATTCAATAAGTAAAGCAAGTAATGGAGTTACCCAGCCTATAACGGGTATAAAAGATAAAATTAAAATAGAAACTGTGTAAACAGTTTGCCAAAGCATATTTCGTAAAGCAAGCCTAATGCCACGTAAAATATCTTTTATCAACTGCTTAAAACTAAATGGGAATTCTTTTCCTTCAATAATGGATTCTGTTTTTTCGCTCAGATAAGCAAACAATGGAGAGCCGATGATTAAAAATATATATTTAAAAAGCGAAAAATAAAATAGCAGCATGATTAGGTTCAGAATAATATGTCCGAAGATGAGTAAAAAGCTAAGCCAGCTGTTCTGCATTTTTTCCATCCATTCTGCTACGCCCGATTTTTGAATCATAAAATTAATTGCACTGTTACTTGACACTAAAAACAAATAAATACCAACGCAAAAAAGCAATGTATAAATGAGACCGGGTATCAGTATCCATTTCCACAACCTGTGTTTGCTAATAAAACGGTGAGTATGAAAATAGGCCTGTATGGATATTATGATTTCTTTAAGCATAAATATTTAATGAGCTAATAAAGCAAATTGTATTTTAGCTTTAAAGTTAATACTATAATGAAGAAACTACCAGTTCAATTTTATAAAAGGGCAAACGTGGTTTTGATAGCGAGGGAATTAATTGGGAAAGTAATTTTTACAAATTTTGATGGCTTAATTACTGCAGGCCGTATAGTAGAAACAGAAGCTTATATTGGGCTCACCGACCGGGCATCACACTCTTTTGCAGGTAAACGTACTGCACGCAATGAACACATGTATGCAAGAGCTGGCACAGCCTATGTTTATATATGCTACGGCATGCATCATTTATTTAACGTGGTAACAAATGAAAAAGAAATTCCTGATGCTGTTTTGATTAGAGCTGTAGAACCTGTAACGGGAATTGATATAATGCTTAAAAGAACTGGTAAAATAAAATTCGACAGTAGCTTAACAAAAGGCCCCGGCAATACTGCAAAAGCATTGGGCATTTTAAAACAACATTCGGGAAATTATTTGTTAAAAGATGAAATTTATATTGCCGATGATGAATTTATTGTTGAAGAAAATTTACTGGGGATAAGCCGGCGCATTGGTATTGAAAATACTGCCGATGCAGTGCAAAAACCTTATCGTTTTTACATAAAGGGTAACCGTTTTGTTAGCAGCTATCCCAATAAATAATAACAAAACATCTTATAAAAAAAGATCCCCCGAATTTTCGGGGGATCTTTTTTTATGATTCAGATAAATTTTTATTGAATCACTACTCTGCACATGGTTAAACGGTTGCCATTTCTGTCAACAATTTCAACCCAGTACAAACCTTTTCCAAACCGCCTCATGTCAACATCCATTCTGTCATAAGGTCTTC
>JANMBZ010000116.1:0-2176 GCA_031360765.1 Chitinophagaceae bacterium | reverse complement strand
AAACATGTTGAGAAGAGCTA
This sequence comes from Chitinophagaceae bacterium, assembly GCA_031360765.1. Classification (GTDB taxonomy): domain Bacteria; phylum Bacteroidota; class Bacteroidia; order Chitinophagales; family Chitinophagaceae; genus Ferruginibacter. The sequence continues at coordinate 2,156 of JANMBZ010000116.1, read as the reverse complement.
TCATCCGGGGGAAAAATGAATTAAAAATTTATTCTGGCCGATAAATTAACCACCCTTCCATCAACAGGTGCCCATATTTGTTTAAATGAAGGATTATTAACAGGGCCGTACACAATACTTTAATTACGTGTTTGCCGGTAATCAAAAATATTTTCGCAGTTTAAAACCAGCGATAGTTTTTTCCTGTTTTCCTCACTGGGTCACCCATGTTTAAAGATTAAATATTTCTATTAGGTAGCGTTGCTCATCTTTATCTATATAAAGCCTGGAGTGCATTGTGTTTGACAGGTTTGTTTGTATGGTAATGCGGTAAATTGTTTTGGCAATATCTATTGCTTTTTCGGGGCTTATCTGGGCTTTTTTTATTTTCAGTTGCCTTTCCAGCTCTTTATAAATTTTGTAAGCACAGAATGCAATACAGATATGTGCTTCAATTCTTCTTTTAAGCCGGTGATAAATTGGGCGGATTTTTAAATCAGTTTTGGATATTCTAAATGCTTTTTCAATTTGCCACAGATGGTTGTACTGTTCTATAATCTGGTCTTTGCTTAAAGCAGTGTTGGTGCAATAACCTTTCAGGCCATCCCATTTTGCATCTGCTTTATATTTTTCTTTATCGATACTGATTTTTACTTCTCCTTCCAGTTTTAAATATTTATTGTAACCCCGGTTGTTAATATGCTGCTTGGTAAGCTTACCTCTGGTTATATTTTTTTCTAGTTTTTCAACCCCCCTTTTTCTATTAGCCGCATCTTTTTTGGCCCTGGCATCGGAGTAGCTGATAATAATTCTGCTGGTTTCATCTTTAACAACGGCCGCACTCTCGCCGTTTTTTAATTGCAGGGATAAGAGTTGTTTTTGTATAAGTCTTGTTTCGTTCTTTATTCTTGCTCCAATAATGTATTGATAATTTTTGCTTTGCAGTTCTGCAATATTATCGTTTGACATTAACCCTGCATCTGCGATTACTATTAAATTATTTAATTGATATTTGGATTTAAAGGCTTCTATAACCGGCAGCATGGTATGTCCTTCAAACTTTTTACCCTCAAACATTTCATAGGCCAAAGGATAGCCTCCTGCGCTAACCAGCAGCCCTAAAACAATTTGTGGTTGCTGATGCTTGCCGTCTTTGCTAAATCCTGTTTTACGCAACTCATCTTCCTGATCTGTTTCAAAATACAATGTGGTTACATCATAAAATACGATGCTCATTTCATTATTCAACACCTGCAGGGTATGAGCGTAACTTATGTTTTGTATTTGCTCTTTCTGCTTATTGTTCAGCTTATCCAAATAACGGTAAATACTTTCTACATCAATAGAAAGCCCTTTGTACTTAAATAAATAATCTGCTGTTTTTAATTTACTTACAGGGTAACATAATCTGGTTAAAACCAGGTGGCGCAATAGTTCATCTTTAATAGCATTAAAGCCAATCTCATCAAATAATTTGCCTAGCAATAACTCCGGCCCTACTAAACTTAATTCCTTTATTCCAGTAAAGAATAAATCTACCAATTGCTCTTCATTATTCTTGTCAAAATAAAAACTGGTTTGCCTTTTTAAAGCGTCAATGAACTGTTTGCCTTTTATAACCAATGACGCTATTGCTGTCGGGTCGGCAGAACTGCCTACCGTTTTTACGAGTGTAGATTTACCAGAAACTTTTTCTATTATCTGAATACTGACAATACCACTTTTATTAATCTTCTTTCTGACAAACATACCCCAAAAATAAGGCTGGGTCACCCAAAATCAAAAATCAACTCAAGCCCAGTATGGCTTACAAAGCATTTTGCACAAAAAATTGAAAAACCGAGGAAAACAGGAAACTAGTCCCTAATTTAGGAACTGATGGGTTAGTAAACACCAATTTTGTAATAATATTTAGCAGTGTAGTTAGCAAATCTGCCTGTTTAATTAACGATGCTGATTTGTATGCATTGGCCCTTATAACCGGAAAAGGTTTTGGACACCTGTTTTGGCACTGCTTTTTTAAAAATGGTATGCTGTCGCCGCACCTGGAAGTTGCCCGTCACCACACACACAAAAAAGCACAGGACTTTTGCGTATCTTTTTAAAGTGTAAAAGTATTTCAGTAAAAGACACAGGTTCTTGTCTGAACGCACTGGATCGTGAGGACATAGAGTCAG
>JANMBZ010000115.1:0-13821 GCA_031360765.1 Chitinophagaceae bacterium | reverse complement strand
AAACATGTTGAGAAGAGCTATCATCCGGGGGAAAAATGAATTAAAAATTTATTCTGGCCGATAAATTAACCACCCTTCCATCAACAGGTGCCCATATTTGTTTAAATGAAGGATTATTAACAGGGCCGTACACAATACTTTCATTACGTGTTTGCCGGTAATCAAAAATATTTTCGCAGTTTAAAACCAGCGATAGTTTTTTTATATCGTAACGCACCATACCCGCAGCAACTAAATAGCCCGGGGTTCTGCTGCCATCATCTAAATATTGTTTACCGGTGTACGATGCTTCAACACAGGCTCTAAACCTTTTGCTGAACTCGTTGGATATAACAGCAGCAAATTTACTTTTTGCACTCAGTGGTACATTTGGTTGTACCGTGTTATAAAATTGTTTTGCACTGGTGTATGTATAGCCGAGGTAAATTTCTAATCCATCATGTATTGCAGCTACGTAGGTTTCAAAACCTTTTGTATTTAAAGGTTTATTTGCATTGATGTATTTATAGTATATACTGCTATTTTCTGCAATTACCGGCCGGTTAATCTGTGTTACATAAAACATCTGATTTATGGTAAGGTTCCAGCTATTTATTTTGTGTTTAAAATTAACATCCCAGTTTGCGCCAATAGATTTTTCGGTAAGAATATCTGCTGCCAGGTTATGTCCTCTCAGTTCACGTTCATCAACATCATTATTAAAAACAGTGGGGGCTTTGTAACCAAGCCCGCCACCCAGGCGTGATGTAAAGTGTGTGTTGAATTTATACAAAAGTGATAAACGTGGCAGCAGCACCGGTTCATAGGCACTGTTATAATCAAACCGCAAACCGGTTTGCGCTGTTAACTTTTGCGTAAGCTTCCAGTCGTCCTGCACAAATGCACCCAGGATGAGAGTTTCGTATGGATTGATCAGAGAAGAGTCGGGAGATTTTTTACCAAATGTTTCTCCTGAAATATTTATACCTGCAACCATCGTATGCTTTTTCCATTTTTTTAAGTAAGAAAGTTCGGTAAAGAAAGTTCGCTGGGTTGCTTTCATGCCAAACACATTGGTATTAATATCCCGGCTAAAAAAACTGAGCAATCCTTTAAAATTCAATTCAGATGTTTTATTGATCTTATTTTGCCAGGTTGCAGCAATGGAATTGCGAAACGATTTGTTTTGGATGAAGAACTGGTGCGTATTGTCTTTGGTTGCATGCAACACCTGCATATCGCCGCCATTGCGGTCTTCGTAAGTGCCATCGTACTCAAGTGTAAGAGTATTTTTTTCGTTTGGGTATAAAAATAATTTTGGGTGAAAGAAAAATGTTTTCAGATCCGGCACATCGCTGAATCCATCCTTATTTACATCAACCGCTTTTTGTAAAGTGGTACCTGCAAAAAAAGTATAGCCCGTTTTTTTATTTCTTGCGCTGTGAAAAGTGTTGAGGTTAAATTCATTGAGTGTGCTGTAATTTACCAGCACATTGTGTTGCTGTTCATTAAGTTTTGGAGTTTTAGAAATCAGGTTTATCATACCTGCAATGGCGCCCCCACCATACAATGTTGAGCTTGCGCCTTTAATAATTTCTACCTGCTTTAAATCCAATGGCGGAATTTGTAAAACACTAAAACTGCCACTATAGCCACCAAACAAAGGCAATCCATCCCGCAGTATTTGTGTGTATTTGCCTGGCAGCCCTTGCACCCGTAAGTCAATACTGCCGGTGGTTCCGGAGGTTCGCTGGTTTTGTATGCCGGCAATATCACCCAATAGACTGGCTATATTGCCGGGTATGGTTCCGGCTTCTTCATCTACTTCTTCGCTGCCCAACACTTCAACTTTTGTTGGCAGGTCTTCAATGCGGCTGTTGGTTCGGCTGCTGGTGATGATCACTTCTTCTTCCTGTTCTTCTTTTTTTTGCAGATAAATTACTGCTGCATCGGTTTGTGGTATTTCAAAATCAAGTTCCTGATCCTGGTATCCAACAAAAGAAAAAATAATTTTTATTTTGCCAGTGGCAAGATTTTTAAAACTGATTTTTCCGCTGCTGTCAGATGCGGTGGCTTTTTGGCTTCCACTGATTTTTGCTGTAACGCCTTCGAGCGAATTTTTATTCTCGGCCTCTTTTATAAAGCAGTTAAAATTATTTTGTGCGGCAGCGCTGACACCTATCGATATTACAATAGTGATTAAGATTAATTTTATTTTCATTAAGTGTACCGATAAAAATTTTATTTTAAAAAAGTTCCATCTCTATTAAATATCAGTTCTTTCTTTTTACCAACTCCTTTTATTTCAACTTCGTAGGTAGTATCGCCTTTTGCTTTTTCAATTTTAAATACTTTTAAAACAGCTGCAGCTTTATATGATGTTTGTAAAACAGTTGTAATAGCAGCGGGTAATTCAGCAGCGGGTATTTCGCTTTCAGTTTCTACCCAGGTGCCATCGGTTAAAAAGTTAGCCGATATTGAATTGCCATTCAGTTTAAATTCCGCTTCATATTCTTTTGCATTTTCTTTACCCCACTTAATATTGGTTGCTGCCGGAAATTTTTTTGCAAAAGCATCTGCAATGGCCTTTGGTACATCAACCGCATAGGTAGATGCAGCAATACCAAGGATACTTACTATGGCTAAAAATAATTTTTTCATCAGATTTAATTTAGATGGTAAAAATAGCTGATTTTTTTTGGAGCGTCTGTTAAAAAAATTTAATTGATACTGAAGGTGGGGCAATTCAAAGTGCATTCTTAATTTAACAGTCAGGGCAATTTAGATTGCTTATAAATCTTTAGCATGGATTTTTTTTACTTTACCTTTTTTATCAGATACAATAATGTAGTAGTTGGTGGCTTTGGTTTAGGCAATAATGTGTTGAGTAAAATTGTTTAAAGCCCTATCTGCAACATTACTTTCTGCTATAAATTTTTCAGAAACCCCAGTACAAGTTTTATTTTTCCCGTAATTAATAATTCAATAATTTCTCTACCATTTTATCCAGCCTGCTATATGCCATAAAATTTTTCTCCAGCTCTATATTAAAAGGAATGGGTGTATCCAGACTTCCACAGCGCATTACCGGCGCATCTAAATTATCAAAACAATTTTCGGCGATCCATGCAGCAATTTCGCCGCCAATGCCGCCGAGTAATGTGTCTTCGTGCAACAATAATACTTTACCTGTTGCAGTTACCGCTTCTTTAATAGCATCATAATCCAAAGGAAGCAATGTTCTTAAATCTAAAATATGGATGGATATATCGGTATGATTTTTTGCATAGTCCATAGCCCAGTGCACGCCGGCTCCATACGTGATAATGCTGATATCATCGCCGCTGGTAACCAATCTTGCTTTACCAATTTCTACTTCGTAATATTCCTCAGGCACCGGTCCGCTTACTGAACGATACAAAGCTTTATGCTCAAAATATAAAACCGGATTGGGATCGTTGATGGCTGCAATCAATAATCCTTTTGCATCGGCTGGTGTGCTTGGGTAAACAACTTTCAGGCCCGGTGTGTGTACAAACCATGCTTCGTTACTCTGACTGTGAAAAGGCCCAGCGCCCACGCCACCACCGGTTGGCATGCGAACTACCACATCGGAATTTTGCCCCCAACGGTAATAAATTTTTGCAAGATTGTTTATGATCTGATTAAAACCCACCGTTGCAAAATCGGCAAACTGCATTTCCATTATTGATTTATATCCTTCTAAACTTAAACCCAATGCGGCACCAACAACAGCACTTTCGCAAATGGGTGTGTTGCGTATTCTGGCTTTACCAAACGTTTCCACAAAACCTTCGGTAATTTTAAATGCGCCGCCATACTCAGCAATATCCTGCCCCATAATGATGAGGTTGGGATGTTTGAGCATGCTTTGATGAAGGGCTTCTTTAATACCATCGATAAACCTTTTCTCGTGAGTTGTGAGTTGTGAGTCGTGAGAAGATGCAACAGCATCATATTGCAAAACTGACGACTCACTACTCACTACTGACGGCGCATACACATCTTTTACTTCTTCTGCCGTATCCACTTCCATCGGCTTTGCCTGAGAACCTATTTTTAATTCAGTTTCAATATGGGCTTTTGTATCTGCTTTAATATTTTCAATTTGCGTGGCAGTTAAAACATTTTGTGCAATAAGATATTGCTCATAATTATTTACCGGATCTTTTGTAGCCCATTGCTCAAACATTTCGGGTGGTACATATTTTACGCCACTGGCTTCTTCGTGGCCACGCATGCGAAAAGTCATGCACTCAATTAAATATGGCTTTTGATTTTTGATGCAATATTCACGAACACCTTTAATGGTATCGTACACCGATAAAATATTATTGCCGTCAATCTGTATTCCTTCAATGCCATAACCAATGGCTTTATCCACTAAATTTTTACAACGATATTGTTCGCTCGTAGGTGTGCTTAATCCATAGCCGTTATTTTCAATGATGAAGATTACGGGCAAATCCCACACGGCTGCAATATTTAATGCTTCATGAAAATCGCCTTCGCTGGTGCCACCATCACCGGTAAAAGCAAGGGATGCTTTTTGCTCATCACGTAATTTGTAAGCCAGCGCCACTCCATCTGCAATGGCCATTTGCGGACCCAGATGCGATATCATACCACATACATGATGCTCTTTTGTACCAAAATGAAAACTTCTTTCTCGCCCTTTGCTATACCCTTCTTTATTGCCCTGCCACTGCATAAATAGTTTACTCAAGGGCATTTTACGTGCTGTGAATACACCCAGGTTGCGATGCAAGGGCATAATCCATTCATCTTGTTGCATAGCCAGCGTTGCCCCAACAGCAATTGCTTCCTGGCCAATGCCGCTAAACCATTTACTTATTTTGCCCTGGCGAAGCAGCACCAGCATTTTTTCCTCGATCATGCGGGGCAATAAAATGCTTTTGTAAATAGAAACGAGTTCGTTATCGGTTAGTTCTTTTCTTTGGAATTGCATACCTGTAATTTGGATTTACAAAAGTAACTGAATTTGCCTCAGAGGGCCAGAAACACAGAAAAGAATAATTAATAAAATAATGCTGTTATAAAAAACAACTGGTAAAAACATCTTTTTAGTTGGTGGAGTTTTTCTTTCATTTTTCTTTAACATTTAAAGTTTGTGTATTGCTGCACAAGTCTGCATCTTAGCTGTACAATACGAAACAACCAAATCACTAAAACTAAACATCATGAAGCTAAAAACCGTTTTACCAGTTACAGCAGTGGTACTTTTTACCAGTTTTCTTTTCAGCTCATTTATTAATCCTTCTTCTCCCCAAAACAAAAAAAGCCATATTGCAAACCCTAAAATACAGGTTGCCATTTTGTTAGATGTTAGCGGCAGCATGGATGGATTAATTGAACAGGCCAAAGCACAATTATGGAATATGGTTAACACTTTAGGTAAAGCCACATGCGACGGTAGTGTTTCGCCAAAAATTGAAATTGCTTTGTATGAATATGGCAGAACTACGAATGATGTTAAGGCTGGTTATGTAAAACAGATAAATGGTTTTATTAGCGACCTGGATTCGCTGTCGGAAAATTTATTTAGTTTAAAAACCAATGGCGGCGATGAATATTGCGGACAGGTTATTTACACATCCCTGCAGCAATTGCAATGGGATGCTGCGCCGGAGAATTATAAAGTGATTTTTATTGCGGGCAACGAAGATTTTTTACAGGGCAGCCTGCATTACACCAAAGCCTGTACCGAGGCAAAAAATAAAGGTGTAATTGTAAATACTATTTATTGTGGCGATAAAATGCAAGGCATACGTGAGCACTGGAATTTAGCAGGCGAGTGTGGCAACGGAAGTTTTACCAGCATAAATCAAAATGCAAAGGAAGAAGAAATGCCAACACCTTATGATAGCCTGCTGATTACCCTGAACGGAAATTTAAACAGCACTTATGTAACTTATGGATGGGCAGGAGAGTCGTATGCTGCAAAGCAGGCAACCGTGGATGTTAAGAATGCACAGGCAAGCAAAAAGCAACAAATGGCACGTATTAAAACCAAGGCCAGCGGCAAGGTTTACAATAATGCAAAGTGGGATCTTGTAGATGCTGATGCCGATGGTAAACTTGAAGAAGCTATTGCTGATAAAAATTCATTACCTGATAGCTTGAAAACAAAATCAAAGGAAGAAATAAAAATAATTGTTAAAGAAAAAAGCAAACAACGTAGTGCGGTGAATACTCAAATTAATGAGCTTACTGCCAAGCGTGAATTATATATAATTGAAGAAAGAAAAAAACAGGCCAATGCCAAACAGGAAAATACTTTAGAAACAGAGGTAGAAAAAATTATTAAGGAACAGGCTAAGCGGTATAAAATGAAAATTGAGTAAAGAATAAATCGTCTGAAAAAACAAAAAAAGAGTGTGGTAATAAAACTGCACTCTTTTTTATTATCCTTGATTTGTATTTTTCTTATCGTTGGGGAAAGCTAGTTTATGTACTACTGAATTAAAGAAAGACAAAACGGCGCCAAACAACAAAGCATGCCAAAAGCTTTTAACCTCAAAGCCATGCACAAAATAATCATCCAGCAAAATGATACCGGCATTAATTACAAACAGAAAAAGGCCGAGTGTTAAAATGGTTGCCGGCAATGTAAGTATAATGAGCAAAGGCTTTACAATGGCATCTAACAACGATAAAACAACTGCAACCATAATGGCTGTAAAAAAATCAACGATTTTAATGCCCGGCAAAATATACGCCAGTATAAAAACATTTACTGAACATACGAGTACTTTAAAAAACCATCTTTGCATAAAATCAAATTACAACTATTTCGTAAAAATCTTCCGGATTTAAATATTTTTTTGCCAGTTCCCGCAGTTCTTCTGCCGAAATTATTTTTATTGTTTCGATAGAACGATAAAAATAATCACCATCCAAATTATTCAATATCAGGTTTTTCCAGCGGCCCATAATCTGGAAGGGGCCATCCAGATCGCCCAGCAGTGTGCCTATCAGGTAATTACGCACCAGCATCAGTTCTTCCTCATCAACCAGATCATCACGCAGTAATTTCATTTCCTTATAAATTTCTTCAATGGTTGCTTCGCAAACATCTTTACCGGCTTCGGTACTTATCATCCACGCCGAGTTGTGTATATGGTTTTGCACATAACTATGTATGCCATAAGTATAACCTTTATCCTCCCGGATATTACTCATCAGCCTTGAACCAAAAAAACCACCAAACACAGTATTCAAAACAGACACTTTCATAAAGTCTGGATGATGGCGGTTATGAAAATTCCGTGCAATGCGAATAGCGCCCTGTACTCCATCTGCATCGTTTTGTATGCGGTATTTTTTTTCTGCCGCAGGCGATTGTTTAATTGTTGAAAGGTTATTGCTGAAAGGTTTTAAAGCCAGATCACCAAAAGTGCTGTTCAACTGTGCTTCAATATCAGCCGGCAATTTGCCGCTAACAAAAATTGCACATTGCCCGTTTAAATAATATTGATTAAAAAAATCTTTTAGCACATGGCAGTTTAATGCATCCAGGTCTTCGGGGTTTGTATATTTTCCGTAAGGATGTTCTTCGCCAAAAACGTAAGCATCAATTAACCTGGTAGCCACAAAATCGCATTTTTGCAGGTTAACTTTAATGCGCTGTTTTGAATTTTGTTTATAAATATCCAGCTCTGCTTCACTAAAAACAGCATCGGTTATCATCTCCCTCACAATGGGTAAAATGGCCGGCAATTGCTTACTTAATGATGAAAGTGAAACAACAGCGGTTTCGTTAAAGCAGGAGCGGTTGCAGTAAGCTCCGTAATATTCAAACACTTCATTTATTTCAAAAGCGGTTTTTGTTGAAGTGCCGTTTTTTAATAAATAGTTGGTAGCGGCGGCAACAGATTTTTGCTGCTCAAACCAGTTACCGGCATAAAACACCATCTCTACCTGTATCACTTCCTGTGCGCCTGCATCAATGGCATAAACAGGCACGCCGTTATCTAATGCAAATTTTTGGTAGGGCTTAAGTTGCAGGTTAAATTCAACAGCATCTTTTATAAGAGGGGCAATTTTTCTGTTCATTAAATATTAGTTGTTAGAATAGTAATACAACGTATTAGAATTCTTCTCATCAAAAATTATTTTGCTTTCGTTCTTTATTTCATCTGCTGTTACAGCACGGTACAGGTCTAATTCTTTATTAATCAAATCTGCATCTCCCAATAACTCATACATGGCTAAACTGGCTGCACGGTTGGTTATGGTCATGTCTTCAAAAGCCATCATGCTTTCTGTTTTGTTTATTACTTTTTCAAGTTCTCTCTGGCTTATTCCTTCATTTTGTAATTTTATCAGCTCTTCATTTACAGCTGCTTCTGCATCTTCCATCTTTACACCTTTTACCAGTTTGCCTTCAATGGTTACCAGGCCTGCATCGGTACTTCCTAAATGATAACATTCAATATTGCTGAACAGTTGTTTTTCTTTTACCAGCGCCTGAAACAACCGGGATGAACCTCCACCGCTTAAAATTTCGGTAATAAGATCTGCAGTGTAATAACGCATATCGGTTCGTGGATAAATATGCCAGCATTTGTATAAAGCATCCAGTGGCACGTTTGCTTTTACGGTGTTTGATCTGGCTGCGGTTTGCTTTGGCTCAACGGGTAAATTGCGTACATATTTTTCTCCTGCGGGGATGGGTGCAAACCATTTTTCAGTAAGGCGTTTTACTTCATCAACAGTAACATTACCAGCTACAACCAAAATTGCGTTTGATGGATTGTAATGTTTGCTGAAAAATGCTTTCACATCATCAAGCGTAGCATTTTCAATATGGCTCAGCTCGGCACCAATCGTCATCCATTTGTATGGATGAACGGTGTAGGTAAGCTCTCTCATTTTATGCCACACATCGCCGTAAGGTTTGTTTATATAATGTTCTTTAAACTCTTCGCAAACAACTTTACGTTGTACTTCCAGGCTTTTTTTGCTGAAGGCGAGTGATAACATGCGGTCGCTTTCGAGCCAAAATGCTGTCTCCAGGTTTTCGGCAGGTAACTGGCAATAATAGTTTGTTAGGTCGTTGGTGGTAAAGGCATTATTATCGCCACCGGCAAGTTGCAGCGGTTCATCATATACAGGTATATTAACGCTGCCGCCAAACATCAGGTGCTCAAACAAATGTGCAAAGCCTGTTTTGGCGGGGTCTTCATCTCTTGCGCCCACATCGTATATTACATTTACTACGGCCATGGGTGTGCTTATATCCTCGTGTACCAAAATTTTTAGGCCGTTGGCTATTTCAAATTTTTCAAACTGAATCATGTGCAAATGTACGGCGGAGATTTTTACTTAGCTCATTATGTAAGCCCTGTAGTTTTGAATTATACCTTCCGCAGATTTAATGGATACTTATTGTATTTAGGGTAATTTCTTTTAAAATGCCATTCCGTTTTATTATAACAGGTATAGCCTCATAAGGTTTTTGCAAAATATACTTATACACTTGCATGTTAAGAGAAAAATTTTTGTTTACAGAAATTATTTCATCACCTACTTTAAAATGCGCTTTATCTGCCGGGGAACCTGCAATTACATCTTCAACCATTATCTTACCTTCTACATAATAAATACCCAGCCCTGTGTAAGCATAATCAAAATCTTCTGTAAAATGGCTGTTTGGCTGCAGATGAATTTCACGATTTGGATAGTTAACTATCATATTAAACCTGCGTAAAAGATCGTTACCCAAAAGGCCGCCGGTAAAGGGATAGGAGGTAACATTATAATCATCCTTATACAAATAAGTGGGTACCGCCCTGAATTTGTAGGGCCCCACCTTTACCTCTTTAATGATTGTAAGCCGCATCTGTAGTTTTCCTCCCATTCCTTCGGCCTGGGTAACCACAGGTTTTCTTTTGCTTAATAAAATACCACTGTCTTTTACAAATTTTTCGCTCAGCAATAAACAAAGTCCGGCGCCGGTATCAAAGTAAAAATTAAATCCAATTTTACGCCTGTCTTTAATATCGAGCCATTGAATGGGCAAATTGGTAAACGCAGGGTGCAGCACCGTTCCGTTTTTTGGATAATCAATTCGGCCCGGACTGTACACTTCTATCATACTACTGTCGAAATTAATTTTAACAATATAGCGGCTGAAAAAACTAAAGCCAATTATACCATCTACTTTTTCGCCATAAACACTGGTAAGTACTTCGTAGTTATTTACATGAAAATTGAGATGCTCAATTTTTAATCCAGGCATGTTAAGGGTTTGATCAAAAGCAAATGAAACCTTATGTGTACCGCCTATACCGGTTATGGTGGTATCGCTTGCCTTTAAATGAATATTAAATTCGGCACAGGTTGATGAATCAAGCGAAATGCCGCCACTACCACTATCCAGAATAAAATTCAGCGTATCCTTTATATTGCCAAACTGTGCCTGCAGCACCATTACACCGCCGCTGAATTGTTTAAATGGGAACCGGGTAATAAATTTTGCTTCTTTTTGGGATAATAGTATTTCCTGTGCATACAGATTTACATGTATGAATAAATATAATATAGCGAAGCAAATTTTTCTCATGTAATCTTCATTCGAATTTACAACCTATTGGATGTATTTTTGTTGTTTATTACATAAAAGGAGGAAGTATGGAATTAAATGACCTGTATCAAAAAGCACTGAGATTTGAATTTTTAACTGTAGAAGAAGGCATGTTTCTTTTTGAAAACGCTGCTTTAACCGAATTAATGTTTGTGGCAGATGAGTTGAGAAAAAAGCAGGTGCCGCATGGTAAAGTTACCTGGCAGATAGACCGTAATGTAAACACTACCAATGTATGTATTGCCAATTGTAAGTTTTGTAATTTTTACCGCATACCCGGCCATGCGGAGGCTTATATAACCGATATTGAAACCTATAAAACAAAGATTGAAGAGACTATCAAATTTGGCGGCGATCAGCTTTTGTTACAAGGCGGCCATCACCCCGAACTGGGATTGAGTTTTTATGTAAATCTTTTTAAAGAACTAAAAAGCCTTTATCCCAATATTAAGTTGCATACCCTTGGCCCGCCGGAAGTTGCCCATATAACCAAATTGGAGAAAAGTACCCACCGTGAAGTGCTGATGGCTTTAAAGGAAGCCGGTATGGATAGTTTACCAGGCGCCGGCGCCGAAATTTTAACCGACAGAGTAAGGCGTTTAATAAGCAAAGGAAAATGTGGCGCACAGGAATGGCTTGATATTATGCATGAAGCACACAAACTAAATATTACCACATCGGCCACGATGATGTTTGGCCATGTAGAAACCTTGCAGGAGCGTTTTGAACATTTGGTAAAGATAAGAGAAGTGCAAAGCCGCAAACCTGCAGGAGCAAAGGGTTTTCTGGCATTCATCCCTTGGACGTTTCAGGATGTAGATACGCTACTGGCAAAAATACGTGGCGTACATAATTTAACTACAGCCGAAGAATACATACGCATGATTGCCATCAGCAGGATCATGTTGCCAAATGTTTTAAACATACAGGCAAGCTGGCTAACGGTGGGTAAACAGGTTGCACAAATTTGTTTAAATGCCGGTGCCAACGATTTTGGCAGCATTATGATTGAAGAAAATGTAGTGAGTGCCGCTGGTGCACCGCATAGGTTTACAAGCACCACCATACAGGAAGCAATTAAAGAAGCCGGCTTTGAACCACAATTAAGAAACCAGCAATACGAGTGGAGAGATATACCGGAAAGTATTGTGGAGCAGGTTGTAAATTATTAGATCACGCCCCCCGACCCCCTAAAGGGGGAGAATTAACATGATAGAAAAAAAGAAACTAAAATTACTGCATCGTTTTAGAATGATTGGTATTGCAGAAGGTATTTCGTTTTTGGTTTTATTGCTGATTGCGATGCCATTAAAATACCTGATGCACATACCGGAAGCTGTAAAAATTATGGGGTGGATACACGGAGCCCTTTTTGTGGCATTTATTTATTTTGCTTTTGAAGTAATGGGTACTTTGAATAAAAAATTTTTATGGTTTTTAAAGGCCCTCGTTGCCGCCTTCATTCCTTTGGGCACATTTATTTTCGACAGGCAATTGAAAAAAGAAGCGGCTTTGCTGGCATCCTCATAATCTCTTAACTGCCGCTTTTATTTATTTTTATTTACTATTCAATTTTTAAGTTGACTAAGACGGCTATTTATTTTAAATTTGATGAGGTTTATCATCAACCTTTAATATAATGATTAAACAACCGGCATTAAGGAGAATTCTTCTTTTAATTTCTATTCTATTAAATTTTAATCTGCAGCAATTAAAAGCACAGGATAAAGCGGCGGTTTTACACCAGCTTAATTCGCTTTTAATAAATACGGTGATGGTTGATTTTTTTACACCTCCTGTTGCAAGCCGTATTTATGCTTATCCTAATATAGCATTTTACGAGTGCATCCGGTTAGATGATCCTTCATTGCCATCCATAGCAGCTAAATTAAAAGGGCCGCTTAATATACCAAAAGCCCCTGCCGCAAAAACAGACAATTTTATTGCCGCCTGTATTTCCTATTCTTACGTGGCACAAAAACTGGTAGGTTCCGAGTATAAAATTGAAGACTGGCGCAAATCATTTACAGATTCTATTTTAAAATACACTGATAGTATTATTGCAAAAAATTCCATGTTGTATGGCCGTAAAGTTGCCGACAGTATTATTGCCTGGGTAGTAAAAGATAATTATAACCAGTCACGTGGGTTGGCCCGTTTTTCTATATCTGGTAAAACGGGTACCTGGCAACCAACACCGGCCGATTATGCACAGGCTATTGAACCACACTGGAGAACCATCAGGCCATTCACCTTAAAAACTGCCTCTCAATTTTCTCCAAAAGAAAAACTGGTTTTCAGTCGAGATAAAAAATCTGAATTTTATAAAAGTATGATGGGTGTTTATGAAATTATAAACAAACTGGATACTGTACAAAAATCAATTGCAAAATATTGGGATGATAATCCGAACGTATCTGTAAACCTGGGGCATTTAAATTATTTTATTCATAAAATTTCGCCGGGCGGCCATTGGTTAATGATAGCAAAGCAGGCCTGCGAAGAAAAAAAAGAAACAGTAAGCCGGTCATCCCTTGCTTACACACTTACCGCCATTGCTGTGTTTGATGGGTTTATCAGTTGCTGGGATGAAAAATTCCGCAGCAACCTGGTACGGCCCATTACAGTAATAAACAACTATGTAGATAAAAACTGGCAGCCCTATATTCAAACACCGCCTTTCCCGGAATTTACCAGCGGGCATGCTGTAATTTCAAATTCGGCAGCTACCATACTTACTGCATTGTTTGGCGATAATTATGAATTTACCGATGCTACCGAAATACCTTTCGGAAATGAAACCCGTCATTTTAAATCCTTTTACGAAGCATCAACAGAAGTAAGCTGGAGCAGGGTTTACGGCGGCATACACTATCCGGCAACTGCACGTATCAGCATTGCACAAGGTAAACAAGTTGGAAAGCACGTGTTGCAAACATTATATCCCGCAGCCATTAAATAAAACAAGGCATGTTAATTATCAGGCATTATTTTTTTACGCTTTTATTAGTTGCTTTTTTTGCTGTAACTGCATTTGCACAACAGAAAAATGCGGTAAAACTTTTTTCTACTTTACCAGCAAGTGAAACCGGTATTAATTTTAGAAATGACATTGCAGAAACTCCCGACATGTTTCTCTATCTTTACGAATACCTGTATGTTGGTGCAGGGGTTAGTGTTGGCGATATCAATAACGATGGGTTGCCCGATAT